>CAMLQS010000105.1 GCA_946482165.1 uncultured Verrucomicrobiota bacterium
AAGGCCGAGGCCGCCGGCGACGGCACCCTCACGCTGCGCGTATCCAACCTCGGGGCGAACTTCGTCGGCTTCCACTCCCGCGAGGCGACCAGCGCGGCGCTCCGCCCGATCCTCGAATACACCTTCGCCAACATCGCCGCCGACACGAACCCGGTCGCGCTGCAGCTGCGTTTCGACGACGGCTCCGGCACCACCGCCGCGGACGCCTCCGGCGCCGGCTGGACCGGCACGCTCAGCGGCACCACGACCTGGATGACCGGCGCCAACGCCCGCGTGGGCTCCGCCGCCCTGCGACTCAGCAGCGGCGGCCACGTCGTCCTGCCCCCTGCCGTGGTGAGCAGCCTGAACGACTGCACCGTCGCCTTCTGGGTAAAGCTCGACTCGATCGGCACCTGGGCCCGCGTGTTCGATTTCAACAACGGCGCCACCTCCAGCAGCATGTATTTCGTGCCCAAAACCTCGGGCGGCCGCGTGCGCTTCGGGCTCAGCGGCCAGAACTTGGAGGCGCCCGCGACCGTCCAGTTCACCACCGGCGCATGGACCCACATCGCCATCGTTCGCTCCGGCAACACCGCGACGATGTATTTCAACGGCACGTCCGTCTCGACCAGCACGACCTTCACCAACAAGCCCTCCGGCCTCGGCGCCACGCCCTACAACTACCTCGGCCGTTCCGCATCCACCGCCGACCCCAAACTCGCCGGCACGATCGACGAGTTCGTCATCTACCGCACCGCGCTCTCCGCGTCCCAAGTCGCCGCCCTCGCGTCGCCCTAAGCCGGAATTCATCCTCCAGTCGGGCGGCGCTCCGGTGCCTCCCGACTGGAATCGCCGCTTCGGAGCCGTCACTGGCTCCGATACAACCGCGGCTCGGAGGAGTCCGGCGTTCCGCCGCGAGAAGACTCCGACCAGGAACGCAGGTCTCGTCGGCGACGGGCCTGTCCGACTTCCCCCGATAGGAAAACCATCCTGCTCAGGGAAGAAGGAGGGCGGTCTCTGTATCTAGAAACCGGATGCGTCGTTCCGTCTTGGAATAGACGGAACCGGCCGTCGCGCCGGCTCGTCCGTGCAGCTTGCGGGCCGTGCCATGGACATGCTGTCGGAGCTCACCATCGAGGAAGCTGATGCACATGATCGCCGCCTATTGGCGGCATCCTGCGTTCCGGCTCCCGAAGCCACGCCGGCCAATAAACCGTAGCCGCCGGCCGGGAAGTGCGACAGACAGGATGTTGTAGACTTGGGCTCCGCGCTTATCCGGCAGAGAGAGCATCTCATAAGCTGTTGAGTGTATCGCCGCAATGCCGCCCGCTCCGGCCGGGTGAGCGGTTCCTGGGGAACTACGGTCGGTTTGGTTGCCCGACCGTCAAGGGGCCTGCCCGCAAAAGGAGCAAAATATGACGCATACCCGCCAAGTTGCCCGTATCCGGCCGGCTCCGGCTTCGGATATCTTCCGGTCCGTCGCCATGGCCGCCCCGCTTTTCCTCCGCATCCATCCAACGGACAACGTCGCCGTCGCGCTCCGCCCCGCCGACTTGGGCGCGGACTTCGAGGGCGCCGTCGCCACCGAGCCCATCCCCGCCGGCCATAAGCTCGCGCTCCGCCCCATCGCTGTCGGCGAGGCCGTGGTGAAATACGGCTACCCCATCGGCGTCGCAACGGCGCCCATCGCCGCCGGCGCGCACGTCCACTGCCACAATGTCCGGGGCAACCTGTCCGAGCGACTCTCCGACCTCCGCTTCGACAAAACCGCCCGCCCCGCCCCCCCTGCGGGCGCCGCAGCCGCCTCCCGGGATCGCTCCCGCGACACCTTTCTCGGCTATCGCCGCCCCGACGGCCGCGCCGCCACGCGCAACGAGATCTGGATCGTCAACACCGTGGGCTGCGTGAACATCGCCTCCGAAAAAATCGCCGCCGCCGCCCACGCCGAACTCGCCGCGCCCGGCACCGGCATCGACGGCGTCTACGCCTTCCCGCATCCCTTCGGGTGCTCGCAGCTCGGCGACGATCTCAAGCACACCCAGAAAGTCCTCGCCGGCCTCGTCCGCCATCCCAACGCCGCCGCCGTCCTCATCCTCGGGCTCGGTTGCGAGAACAACCAGATGAAGGACTTTCTCGAGGTCGTCGGTCCGCAGGCGGCCGAACGCGTGCGCTGGTTCAACGCCCAGCAGGTCTCCGACGAGATCGAGTCGGGACTGGAGGCCGTGCGCGAACTCGCCGCCCATGTGCGGTGCTTCAAGCGCGAGCCCATCCCCGCCTCCGAGCTGATCCTCGGCATGAAGTGCGGCGGCTCCGACGGCTTCTCCGGCATCACGGCCAACCCCCTCGTCGGTCGCATCGCCGATCGCCACGCCGCCGCCGGCGGCACCGTCCTCCTTACCGAGGTTCCCGAGATGTTCGGCGCCGAGCGCATGCTGCTCGAGCGCGCCACCGACGCGACCGTCTTCCGCGGCGTCGTCGATCTCGTGAACGACTTCCGCGCCTATTTCCAAAAACACAACGAGCCGATCGACGAAAACCCCTCCCCCGGCAACAAGGCCGGCGGCATCACCACCCTCGCCGACAAATCCCTGGGCTGCGTGCAAAAGGGCGGCCAGGCGCCCGTCGCCCAGGTCCTGCCCTACGGTGCCTCCGCCCGGCCCGGGCTCGGCGGACTCGCGCTTCTCCAAGGCCCGGGCAACGACGGCGTTTCCGGCACCGCCATGACCATCGCCGGCGCGCACCTCCTCTTTTTCACCACCGGCCGGGGCAACCCCATGGGCTTTCCCGTGCCCACGGTGAAAGTCGCCAGCAACACCGACCTCGCCACCCGCAAGCCCCAGTGGATCGACTTCAACGCCGGCGCCATCGCCGACGGCACCGCCGGATTCGACGAGCTCGCCGAGGCGCTCTGGCAACAACTCCTCGCCATCGCCTCCGGCTCCGCGCTCACCCGCAACGAAACCCGCGGCCATCGTGAAATCGCCATCTGGAAAGACGGCGTGACCCTCTAAGCCACCACCCCATGTCCCCCGTCCCCGCCGCCTCCCTGCCCAAGCTCAACGCCTCCTTTCTCGGCGCCACGACCAATCATCGCCCCGAACGCATCCTCCAATTCGGCGAGGGCGGCTTCCTCCGAGGCTTCGTCGACTGGATGGTTCACCGCCTCAACCAGCGCGGCCTCTTCGAGGGCAGCGTCGTCGTCGTCCAGCCGCTCCCCGCCGGCCTGGTCGGCGAGCTCAACCGCCAGGACGGCTTCTTCACCCACATCCTTCGCGGCGTGGTCGACGGCGAGGTGCGCGAGGAAATCGAGATCGTGCGCTCGATCCGTCGCGGCATAAATCCCTTCACGGACTTCGTCGGCTACCTCGCCTGCGCGCGCAATCCCGACCTGCGCTTCATCGTCTCCAACACCACCGAGGCCGGGATCGCCTGCCACGCCGACGACCGCCTCGACGCCGAGCCGCCCGTCTCCTTCCCGGCCAAGCTCACCCGCCTGCTCCTGGAGCGATTCCACGCGTTCGGCGGATCCGCCGCGAGCGGCCTTGTCGTGCTGCCCTGCGAACTCATCGAGTTCAACGGCACGAACCTCCGCCGCTGCGTCCTCGAAACCGCCGCGAAGTGGAACCTCGACGCCGCCTTCGTCGCCTGGATCGAGAAGCACGTCGTGTTCTGCAACACCCTCGTCGACCGCATCGTCACCGGCTACCCGCGCGACGAGGCCGCCGCCATCTGCGCCCGCCTCGGCTACGAGGACGCCCTGCTCAACACGAGCGAGCTGTTCCACTCCTGGGTCATCGAGGGCCCCGCCTCGCTCGCCGACGAGCTCCCTTTCGCCAAGGCCGGCCTCAACGTTGTATTCACTTCCGACTACAAACCCTACCGCGACCGGAAGGTCCGCATCCTCAACGGCGCCCACACCGCCACCGTGCTCGCCGCCCACCTCGCCGGACACGATCTCGTCAAGCAGATGCTCGACGACGCCCTTTTCGCCGGGTTCCTCCGCCGCGCGCTGAACGACGAGATCATCCCCACGCTCGACCTCCCGCGCCCGGATCTCGACGCCTTCGCCGCCGCCGTGCTCGAGCGCTTCGCGAACCCCTTCGTCAAGCACGCCCTCCTCAGCATCTCGCTCAACTCCACGAGCAAGTTCACCGCGCGCGTCCTGCCTTCGCTGGAAACCTACCTCGCCCGCCGCGGTTCGCTCCCGCCCTGCCTCGTCTTCTCCCTCGCGGCGCTCATCGCCTTCTACCGCGGAACCGAGCTGCGCGCCGGCGCCCTCGTCGGCCGGCGCCCCGACGGGGACACCTACCCGATCAAGGACAACCCCGAGGTGCTTACGTTTTTCCGCGAGATCTGGTCCGCAGCGGACACCTCGCCGGCCTCCGTCGCCAAAACCGTCCTCGCAAACACCGCGCTTTGGGGCGGTCATGATCTCAACAACGTGCCGGGGCTCTCCGCCGCGGTCGCCGCCGACCTCTCCGCCATCCTCGGCGCCGGTGTGCGCGCCGCCTTGGAAAAACGTCTGGTCGCATAGTTCCCGTCCGATCCGCCGCTGCAAATTCGATACCCGCGAGCTTCGCGCGGCCCCTCGTGTTACGGTAACCACCCGCCGGCCTTGGACGCCCGTTTCATCCACTCAGGCTGAGGGCAACCCCACGCCCCCATGCTTACCCGTTTGGCCGCCCTCGTCCTCCTCTGCTCGCTTCCACTCGACGCCCAATCTTTGCCGCCACGCTCCTCGTCCGCCCCCCTAGCCAACACCGACACGACTCGCCTGCAGGTCGCCCGCAACAACGATGAGGTGGTGATCGCCTGGAACCTGTCCGATCTGCCCGTCAAGGGCTTGGACATTTACCGCAACACCAGCCAAAGCACGAAGGGCCGCGGGCGCCTCGATTACGTGAGGCCGGCCCCCGCCGCGTTCATCGACAAGTTGCCCGACGGCGGAGCCACCTATTGGTATTGGCTGAAGGTCGCCCTCACCACGGGCGAATCCGTCACCATCGGCCCCGTGGCCACTCCCAGCGGATTCGTATGGTCTCCTTGAATACAGAACCGGCCGGGACCTTCGCCTGACCCGCATCCTTCCCCCGCGCCGGGATTCCGTCGCTTTCGAGACCCGCGTCCCAATGGACGCGGGTCTCGCCGTTTCCGGCCTCGCGATCGCCGCGCCCCGCGCAACAGCGGTCGGTTCGGCGAATCTTACGCTAAGCCTGCGCGCCTGAAAGTTCCCGGTCGAATCCGCCCTGTTATCGCGACAGCGTCGCTCCGTTCGACCCGCTTTCCACGCCCCCACCCCACGCAGCCGATGATTTCCCTTCGCGATCAATGGGCCGCGCTCGCCGAGCGCATCGCCAACCCCGTGCTCGATCACGCCGCCCTCGGTTTCCTGCCTCAGGCCCTTCGCAACGAGTCGCCCGCCCACCATAAAACCGACCGCGCTCCCATCGCTCCGCTCGAGGCGCTCGCCCGAACCCTCGCCGGTCTGGCACCTTGGCTCGAATCAGGCGTCGTCGCCCCTCAGGCCAACCCTTCCGCCGCCCGTTTCGCCACCCTCGCCGCACGCGCGCTCGAACACCTCCCCGCCCTCCTTCCACCGACGGAGCTCGCTTGGGCGCATCGGCAGACCCTGGTCGAGTGCGCCTACCTCTCCCTCGCCATCCTTCGCGCCCCGACCGCGCTCTGGAAACAACTCTCGCCCGCGGCCCGCGAGGCGGTCCGCGAAACGCTGGTCGGCTCCCGGGCCGTAACGCCTCCGCGCAACAACTGGCTGCTCTTCTCCGCCATGGTCGAGACCGCGCTCGAGAAGATCGGCGTGCCGGGCGAACTCGCCCGCGTCGACGACGCCCTCGCCAGCTTTGAGGACTGGTATGCCGGCGACGGCCACTACGGCGACGGACCACGCTTCCACGCCAACTACTACAACAGCTACGTCATCCACCCGATGCTCGTCGCCGTGCATACCCATCACCCGCAGGCCGGGCGCTGGGAAAAGTATCGGAAGGCCACGTTCGCCCGCGCCCACCGCTACGCCCTCGTGCAGGAGCGCACCGTCCTCCCCGACGGCTCCTATCCGCCTGTCGGCCGCTCCCTCGTTTACCGCTGCGGCGCCTTCCATCACCTCGCCGACTCCGCGCTCCGTCGCGACCTGCCCGAATGGCTCCCTCCCGCGCGCGCTCGCGCCGCGCTCGACGCCGTCATCCGTCGCACTTTGCAAGCTCCCGGCACGTTCGACGGCAACGACTGGTTGCGCATCGGGCTCTACGGACACCAGCCTCGCCTCGCCGAAAACTACATCAGCACCGGCAGCCTCTACCTTTGCACCGCCGCCTTTCTTCCGCTCGGCCTCCCCGCCGACGACGTGTTCTGGTCGGCCCCGGACCAGCCTTCTCTCACGAACCGCATCCTCGCCGGCGAAGATCTCCCCAACGATCACACGCTCCGGGACTAGTGCTTGATTGCGGAGGTAAGCGATAAAATGGCGGAGTGATTTTGGCTGCGGCCAAGGCGGCGAAAAGGGGAGGTGTGCCAAAGGCACATGCCCTTTTTTGACAACGACGGCCCCGGCTGAAAGCACCCGACAGAATTGTCGCTTATTTCTGCAATTAAGCACTAGCCCCTGTGGTTGCGCACCGCTGCTAGGCGTCCGTCCCGCCCTGGCCGGCCGCACCGAGTTTTTCCTGTTAACGTAACAACGCACCCCGCTTGGCGTCTGGGTTTTCCCTCCTAGCCTTCCGTCCATGTCCCCACGTTTTCCCCTCCGGGCCGGACTCTTCGTCCTGCTCGCGCTTGCCTATTGTGTCCTCCCACGCGCCCATGCTCAGCGCGCCACCTTCGACTTCGATCCCGGCTGGCGTCTCCTTGTCGGCGACGCGCCGGGCGCCGAAGCCGCCTCCTTCGATGACTCCGCTTGGAAACCCGTGACGCTTCCGCGCGCGTGGAATGAGGATGACGCCTTCCGAGTCGCCATCGACAAGCACCCCACGGGCATCGCCTGGTATCGCAAAAACTTCGTCCTCCCCCCCGGCTCCGAAGGCAAAAAGATCTACCTCGAATTCGAGGGCGTTCGCCAAGGCGCTGAGTTTTTCCTCAACGGCAAGTCGCTCGGCTTCCACGAGGACGGCATCACCGCCGTCGGCTTCGACCTCGGCGCCGCGGCCCTGCCCGCCCCCTCCGTCAACGTCGTCGCCGTCCGCACCGACAACGCGTGGGACTACCGCGAGCGCGGCACCAAGCAGCGCTATCAGTGGAACGACAAAAACTTTAACGCCAACTACGGCGGCATCCCCAAGCATGTGCGCCTCCACGTGGTCGATCGCCTTCACCAGACGCTCCCGCTCTGGAACGGTCTCGGCACCGTCGGAGTCTACGTTTACGCCAAGGACTTCGACCTGCCCGCCGGCTCCGCCGTCGTCCACGCCGAGTCCGAAGTCCGCAACGCCCACGACACCCCGCGCACCTTCGGCTACGAAGTCGAGGTCGCCGATCTCGCGGGCAAGGTCTTGGCCACCTTCCGCGCCGGCGAACCCGCCACGCTCGCCCCCGGCGCCACCGCCACCGTCTCCGCGTCCGCCCGGGTTTCCGGCCTGCAATGGTGGAGCTGGGGCCGCGGCCACCTCTACGATGTCACCACTCGTCTCTTTGTCGACGGCTCGCCGGTCGACGCCGTGCGCACCCGCACCGGTTTCCGCCAGACCAAATTCGCCAACGGCATGGTCGAGCTCAACGGCCGCGTCCTCCAGATGAAGGGCTACGCCCAGCGCACCTCCAACGAGTGGCCCGCCATGGGCATGTCCGTCCCCCCTTGGCTCAGCGATCTCTCCAACGGCCTCATGGTCGAGAGCGGCGGCAACCTCGTCCGCTGGATGCACATCTCCCCCTGGCGCCAGGATGTCGAGTCCTGCGACCGCGTCGGCCTCATCCAAGCCGCCCCCCCCGGAGATTCCGAAAAAGACGTCGAGGGCCGCCGCTGGGAACAACGCGTCGAGGTCACCCGCGCCGCGACCATCTACTACCGCAACAACCCCTCCATCCTCTTCTGGGAAAGCGGCAACAACGGCATCTCCGAGGAACACATGGCCGAGATGAAGGCCGTCCGCGACCGCTATGATCCGCACGGCGGGCGCGCCGCCGGTTCCCGCGACATGCTCGGCAGCAAGATCGCCGAATACGGCGGCCACATGCTCTACATCAACAAGAGCGCCGGCAAGCCGCTCTGGGCCATGGAATACTCCCGCGACGAGGGTCTGCGCAAATACTGGGACGAGTTCTCCCCGCCGTATCATAAAAACGGCGACGGCCCCCTCTACCGCAACGAGCCCGCCCCCTCCTACAACCACAACCAGGACTCCCACGCCATCGAGAACGTCCGCCGCTGGTATGACTATTGGCGCGAGCGCCCGGGCACCGCGGCCCGCGTCAGCGGCGGGGGAGTGAACATCATCTTCTCCGACTCCAACACCCACTACCGCGGCGCCGAAAACTACCGCCGCTCCGGCGAAGTCGACGCCATGCGCATCCCCAAGGACGGCTTCTTCGTCCACCAGGTCATGTGGGACGGCTGGGTCGACGTGGAGCGCCCCCGCGCCCACATCATCGGCCATTGGAACTACGCCCCCGAGGTCGCAAAGCCCGTCCACGTCGTCTCCAGCGCCGACATCGTCGAACTTCGGCTCAACGGCAAATCCCTCGGCCGCGTCGACAAGCCCGACTATCGCTTCCTCTTCACCTTCCCGAACATCGCCTGGCAGCCCGGCACCCTCGAAGCCGTCGGCTACGACAAATCAGGCAAGGAGCTCTGCCGCGACCGCCGCGAGACCACCGGCCCCGCCGCCGCCCTTCGCCTCACCTCGCGCGTCGCCCCCGACGGGCTCGGCTTCAAGGCCGACGGCCACGACCTCGCCCTCCTCGAATTCGAAGTCGTCGACGCCAAGGGCCGCCGCGTGCCCACCGCCCTCGACATGATCAATTTCACCGTCGACGGCCCCGCCGAGTGGCGCGGCGGCATCGCCCAGGGCCCCGACAACCACATTCTCTCCAAGAGCCTTCCCGTCGAGTGCGGCGTCAATCGCGCCTTCGTCCGCTCCACCACCACGCCGGGCAAGATCGTCGTCCGCGCCGTCGCCGAAGGCCTGAAGCCCGCCGAGCTCGTCCTCGAATCCGTCGCCGCGCCCGCCGCGGTATCCGTCGGTTTGTATCCACGTCTCCCCGACACCGGGCTCAAGCCCTCCTTCCTCCGCCCCGCTCCGCCCGCCACCCCGAGCTACCGGGTCTCGCGCACCACCGTCCCGATCGCCTCCTCCAAATCCGGCGGCAGCCCCGACCAAATCGCCCTCGCCTACGACGACAACGAGGACACCGCCTGGAGCAGCGGCGACGAGTCCGGCGCCGCCTGGGCCGAGTTCACCCTCTCCCGCCCCGCCACGCTCACCGAGTTCACCGCGCGCCTGCCCGGCTGGCGCTCCCGCACCTACCCGATCCTCGTCACCGTCGACGGCAAGGAGGCCTTCCGCGGCACCACGCCCGTCAGCCTCGGCTACGTCACGCTCCCGCTCCGCCCGGTCAAAGGCTCCGTCGTCCGCGTCCAGCTCATCGGCAAGGGCGAGGTCGACGCCACCTTCGGCACGCTCACCGAGCTCGCCAACGCCAACAACGCCTCCGACCGCGCCCCCGTCGCCAAGGGCTCGCTCGGCTTCGTCGAGATCGAGTTCTTCGAGGCCGCCGGCAATCCCGCCGCGAATCAATAAGGGCCGGGCCCCGGCATGAGTTCACCCGTGTCCTTCCGCCTTCGCCTCGCCGGCTTTGCCTTGGCCCTTCTCGCCGCGGCGCCCGCTCTCCACGCGCATCGTCCTTACGAGATCACCACCGTGGGGCGCCTCCAGCACAGGCGCCTCGAGCTCACGCTCACGCTCTCCCCGGTGATGGCGAACTACCTGCTGCGCGGCGCCGACTCGCCCGAGACGGCGTCTTTCTCGCCCGAGAACCTCGACCGGCACCGCGAGGCGCTTCTCCGGCTTGCGCCCGGCTTCCTGCAGCTCCGCGGCGACGGCGAAGAGCCGATGCGACCCGAAAAAATCCTGCTCTCCCTCAACGCCTCCGGGGAGCCCGAGTTCTTCTTCGTGTTCCCCGAGCCCGCCGGCGCGGCGCTTCGCATCCGGGCCGGCACGCTCCGCGCCCCCGGCCGCGAGGGTTTCAACATCGTGCGCGTCTTTGACGACGACGAAAAACTCCTCGGCGCCGGGGTGATCGGCGCCGAAGAGCGCTCCGCGGAGGTGTCCGTCTCTCTCGCCACCACTCCCGCCCCGCCCCCGCCTTCGGCCTCCGGGCCCTGATTCATCATGCCCCTTTTCCTCCGGCGCGTCCTCCTCGCCCTCCTCGCGACCTTGCCATTCGCGGGCTCCGCCGTTTTCGCCCAGCGTCAGCCGGAATTCCTCGGCCGCGGCATCATCGCCCTTCGTGGCGTGGACACAGGAGGGAGCGGCACCAACAACTGGAGCGGCGCCGGTCTCAACCAGGTTTACGTCGGCTGGCGCCTGCTCGCCACCGACCCCGACGGCATCGGGTTCAACGTCTATCGTTCGGCCGGCGGGGGCGCTCCCGTGAAACTCACCGCCTCGCCCATCACCGCCTCCACGAACTACGTGGACACCACCGCGACGCTCACCGTCGCCAACACCTACCACGTGCGTCCCGTCATCGCCGGGATCGAGGGCGCGGCCGGCGAGGCCTGGACCCTTCCGGCCGGCGCCGCCGCCCAGCCCTGCTTCACCATCCCCATGCCGGCCCTCCCCGACGGCGCCCACTACGTCCACCTCGCGTGGCCCGGCGACCTCGATGGCGATGGTCACACCGACATCGTCGTCGATCGCCTGCCCACCGCCGGCGGCACCGCCCGCGTCGAGGGCTACTCCGCGGCCGCGCGCACCCGCCTGTGGTCCATCGATCTCGGCCCCAATGCGGCCAGTCTCATCAGCGCCGGCCAAAACGACGGCGTCACCGTCTTCGACTTCGACGGCGACGGCCGCTGCGAGGTGATAACCAAATCCACCGCCGGCACCGTCTTCGGCGATGGCGCCGTCCTGCCCGGCTCCGGCGCCGCGGTCTATCTTTCCGTCGTGGACGGCGCCACCGGCGCGGAGCGGTCGCGTTTTCAGATCGCCACCGCCAGCGGCGCCTCCGCCGACGCCAAAAACATCGGCGTCGCCTTCCTCGACGGCGTCCGCCCCGCCCTCGTCGTCATGGACGAGGCCCACGACTTCAGCGCCTACGATGTCCACCCCGCCACGCTTTCGCTGAGCCTGCGCTGGAAACTCAACTCGCCCGGCAACCCCTACCCCCACGGCCACGGCATCCGCGTCGGCGACATCGATGGCGACGGCCGCGACGAGGTCAGCGATCTTGCCATGGCCGTCGACGACAACGGCACGCTCCTTTTTCAAAACGAGCTCAACCACGGCGACCGTTTCCACATCGCCGACATCGATCCCGATCGCCCCGGCCTCGAGTGCTTCGCCGTCCAGCAGGACAACCCCACCCAGCTCAACTACGTCCTCTTCGACGCGCTCACCGGCGAGATACTCTGGCGCAAATACGCCTCCTCGATGGTGGACAACGGTCGCGGCAACATCGGCTCCATCGACTCCCGCTTCACCGGCCAGCAAATGTGGTCCGCCTCCGGGGGCGTCCTGGTCGATCATCTCGGCAACGCCGTCAGCGACACCCAGCCCGGCAGTTGCAACTTCAGCCTCTGGTGGGACGCCGACCTCCTCCGCGAAACCCTCAACCGCCAGCTCGTGGACAAGTGGGGCGGCGGCCGCCTGCTCACCGGCTACAACTTCGAGGGCGCCACCTACTCCTGGCGCGACGCCGTGCCGCTCTACGGCGACATCCTCGGCGACTGGCGCGAGGAGATCGTCACCGACTCCGGCGACGGCACCAAACTCGTCATCTTTTCCACCACCCGGGCCGCCACCTCGCGCCACTACACCCTTCTCCAGGATCCCCAATACCGCGCCGACCTCACCCTCAAGGGCTACATGCAAAGCCACCACCCCGGCTTCTACTTTGGCCAGAACATGCCCCGCGCCCCCCGCGCCCCGGTCTGGAACGGCGATCTCACCTGGGTCGGTTCCGCCGCCGCCAACGTCTGGGACAAATCCTCCGTCCGCTGGAAAACCAACGCCACCGGCGCGGCCGCCTCGGTCTTCGCCGATGGTCAATCCGTTCTCTTCGATCTCACCGGCCTGAGCTCGACCACCGTCACCCTCGCCGAGCCGCTCGCGCCCTCCTCCGTCGTCGTTCACGCCGCCAAAAACCAGTCCTACACCTTCGTCGGCCCCGGCTCCCTCAACGGCGCGATGACGCTCACCAAGGCCGGCCAAGGCGCCCTCACGCTCTCCGGCACCCACGCCTACACCGGCGCCACCGTCGTCAACGAAGGCGCGCTCCTCGTCGACGGCCAGCTCTCCGGCAGCCCCGTCCGCGTGGACAGCCGCGGCATGCTCGGCGGCTCCGGCACCGTCGCCGCCTCCGTATCCCTTTCCGAAATACGCGCGGCGCTCGCCCCCGGCGGCGCCGGCTCGGCCGGGACGCTCACGCTCGCCGGCGGCCTCGCCCTGGCCAACCAGACCGCCGTCCACCTCGATCTCGCCGCCACCCCCGCCGCCGCCAACGACCGCGTCGCCATCGCCGGCAACCTCTCCAACTCCGGCGCGAACGTCGTCTATCTCCAGCTCAACCTGCTCGACGGCACCCTCGCCCCCGGCGCCACCTACACCCTCTTCACCTACACCGGTGCCTTCACCGGCAACCTCGTCGCTTTCTCCCTCCGCGGCGCCGAGGCCTTCCCCTGCACCCTGGCCAACACCGGCTCCGCCATCACCCTCACCGTCGGCACGCTCCGCAGTTCCGCTCCCGTCACCTGGGCCGGCGGCTCCGGCGGCTCCTGGACGCTCAACGGCGGCTCCGGTTGGCTGAAGGGCGGCGCGACCGACGGCTTCGTGACGGGCGACACCGCCACCTTCGACAACGGCGGCTCCGCCACGCCGACCGTCAACTTGTCCACCACCGTCCAGCCCGCCGGCACCGTGGTCAACTCCTCCGCCGACTATACCTTCACCGGCTCCGGCCGCATCGGCGGCCCGGGCGGCCTTACCAAGGGCGGCGCCGGCACGCTCACCCTCTCCACCGCCAACACCTACACCGGTCCCACCATCATCAACGGTGGCGTCGTCTCCGTCTCCTCTCTCTCCGACGGCGGCCGGCCCGGGCCGCTCGGCGCGGCCTCCGCCTCCCCGGCCAACCTCGTGTTGAACGGCGGCACGCTCCGCCTCTCCGGCGGCTCCACCAGCACCTTCCGCGGCGCCACGCTCGGCGCCGCCGGCGGCACCCTCGATCTGCCGTCCGCCTCCTCCACCCTCAATCTCAGCGGCACCCTCGCCGGCTCCGGATCCCTCACCAAGACCGGACCCGGCCTGCTCATCCTCAACGCCGTCAACACCCACTCCGGCGGCACCGTCCTCCAGTCCGGCAAGATCGTGCTCACCGCCTCGCGCGAAGACAACTCCTCCACCAGCCCCATCCAATACGGACTCGGCTCCGGCCCGGTCACCCTCCAAGGCGGCACGCTCTCGCTCTCCGACACCTCGCAAGGCGACCTCGACTACGTCGACAGCCGCGCCTTCTGGCCCATCGTCGTGCCCGCCGGAGCCACCGCCCGCCTCGAGGCCAACGGCCGCATGCAGCTCGGCGGCGCGCTCACCGGCGCCGGCGACCTCACCTTCCGCACGCCCTACGTCCGCACCGACGTGACGGGCAACTGGTCCGCCTTCACCGGCCGCCTCTTCGTCATCGCCGACGGCGACGGCGGCGATTTCCGCATCGCCAACTCCGCCGGCCTCTCCGGCGCCTGGCTCGATCTCGGGGCCAACGTCTGGGCCTACTCCCGCGCCGGCTCCGGCCTGACCACGATGAACATCGGATCGCTCTCCGGCTCCGCCGGCTCGGTCCTCGATTCCTGGACCGGCACCACCGCCGGCGCCCACCAGCCCGCCCACTGGCGCATCGGCGCGCGCGGCGACGACACCACCTTCGCCGGCGTCATCGCCGGCAACTCCATGGTCACCAAACAAGGCCTCGGCGCGCTCACGCTGACCGGCGCCAACACCCACACCGGCGCCACCACCGTATCCGCGGGAAAACTACTGCTCTCCGGCGGAGGCTCCCTCTCCGGCACCGCCGTCACCGTCCAGTCCGGCGCCGGCTTCGGCGGCGCGGGCTCCGTCGCCGGCGACGTCGCCTTCAACGCCGGCTCCGTCCTTCTCGCCAACCCCGCCGCGCCTCTCGCCATCGCCGGAAACATCGTCTTCGGCGGCAACGTCGCCGTCTCCCCCGCCCCCGGCGCCGTCCTCTCCTCCGGCACCTACACGCTCTACACCTACACCGGCACGCGCACCGGTGCGCCCGTCTACACTTGGAACGGCCTCGGCTACTCCGCCACCTTCGACAGTTCCATCGCCGGCCAGGTAACCTACACCCTCGCCCCGAGCATCCTTCCGCCGACCAACCTCGCCGTCCTCCCCGGCGACGCCTCCGCCCGGCTCTCTTGGACCGCCTCCGCCTCGGCCGCCAGCTACACCGTCAAGCGAGCCACCGTATCCGGCGGCCCCTACGCGACCGTCGCCACCGGCGTCGCCGGCACCTCCCACACCGACACGGGCCCGATCAACGGCATCACCTATTACTACGTCGTCACCGCCGTCGGCGCCGACTCCGCCACCGCCGACAGCACCCAGGCCTCGGTCAGCGTCGGCCCCGCCACGCCCTACCT
>CAMLQS010000106.1 GCA_946482165.1 uncultured Verrucomicrobiota bacterium
CGGTCTTGGCGTCGGAAATGACTTTCACGAAGCCGTCGCTGTCGGCGGAGGCGACCGCCTTGCCGGAGGCGGTGAAGGGGAACTTGCCGACCTTGATATCGAGTTTCTTCTCCTTGGCGGCCTTCTCGGTGAGGCCGGTGGAGGCGACCTGCGGCTGGCAGTAGGTGCAGCCGGGGAAGCTGGTCACGCGCTTTGGTTCGCCGTGGCCGAAGATGCCATTGACGGCGTTGACCGCCTCGTAGGTGGCGATGTGGGCGAGCCAGGGCGGCCCGATGATGTCGCCCGCGGCGTAGATGCCCTTGATCGAGGTCTCATAACGGTTGTTCACCTTCACGTAGGTGCGATCCAGTTCGACCTGGGCGCCGCGGCCGAGCACGCCGTCGATGTTGGCCACCACGCCGATGGCGGAGAGCAGCACGTCGGCTTCGAGCTCGGTCTTTTTGTCGCCCTCGACGAGGTCGAGTTTCACCGAGTCTTTGCTCACGCGGAAGTTTTCGCACTTCGTGTTCACGTGGATCTTGATGCCCTGCTTCTCGAAGGAGCGATGCAGGGCCTTGGAAACCTCCTCGTCCTCGACGGGCAGCACGGCGGGCAACATTTCGACCAAGGTGACCTTGGTGCCCAGCGAATTGAAGAAGTAGGCGAACTCCACGCCGATGGCGCCGGCGCCGACGATCACGATGGACTTGGGCTGGGTGCGGTTGGCAAGAGCCTCGCGGGAGGTCATCACGCGCACGCCGTCGTAGTCGAGGCCCGGGATGCGGCGCATTTTGCAGCCGGTGGCGATGAGGATGTTTTTCGCCTTGAGGAAGGTGCCCTTCTTTTCGCCGTCCTGGATCTCGACCATTCCGGGGGCCGGGACGTGCGCCTTGCCGATGATGTAGTCGACCTTGTTCTTGCGGAAAAGGAACTCTATGCCCTTGGCCATCTGCTTCGCGACGTCGCGCGAACGCTCCATCACCTGGGCAAAGTCGAAGGAAACTTCCTTCACGCTGAGACCGTAGGCCTCGGCCTTCTTCATCTTCACGTAGAGCTCGGCGCTCTTGAGGAGGGCCTTGGTGGGAATGCAGCCCCAGTTGAGGCAGGTGCCGCCGGCGCGCTCCATCTCGATGCAGGCGACTTTTTTGCCGAGCTGGCCGGCGCGAATGGCGCCCGCGTAGCCTGCGGGGCCGCCGCCGATGACGATGAGGTCGTATTCCGTAGTGGTGTCAGCCATGGTGTAAAAGTGTCCGGAGATTGCCGTGATAGTGAACGCGCACGCTCAATCACCCCTCCCCGCCTCGCAAGGGGAAATCCATTCCGCCTCCGCCCGCCCTCGGGCCGGTTTTAGGACCTCCCTCTAGACATCGATCACATCGCCGCCGCCGCGCTCGCGCCGGGGCAAGCGGCGCTCCTCTCGGGCGCGTTCGCCCGACCCGCCCGAGCCGCCGCCCCCTCCCCCGCCCGGACCTCCGGGAGGCCGCTGCTTCATGACCAGCGTCATGAAAAAATTCGTGAGACCGACGATCACCGCCGCCCAGAAGGCCGACCCGAAACCCGCCACCTCAAAACCCGGAACCAGCTTGCCGACCAATAGAAACAGGAGCGCGTTGATAACGACCAGCCCGAGTCCCATCGTCAGCACGATAAAGGGCAGCGTGAACAGCACGAGCACGGGCCGGAGCACGGCGTTGAAAAAGCTGAGCAACACCACGACCACGAAGAGCGTCGCGCCGTCCTTGCAGTCAACGCCGTCAACGAGCTTTTCCGCCAGCGTCACCCCGAGGGCGAGCACCAGCCAACGCACGATCAAGGCGAGCAGCGGACGGTCTTTCATCACGCGCGCAACATTCTCCCGGCCGCGCCGGTCGCAACGAAAAACCTCTCGTTGCCACGGCGCCCCTCGTGCGCCATTTCCGGGTTTTCCCCGATGACCACCAAGCAGCGCCTCGACCTCATCGAACGCTTTATCCGCGAGCACAAATACGCCGACCTGCACACGCTCGCGACGCGCTGCGACACCTCGCTCTCCACCATTCGCCGCGCGCTCGACACCCTCGAGGCCCGCGGCGTGCTTCGCCGTCACCACGGCGGCGCCACGCTGATCGAGAACGACGAGCGCGCGCGCGAATACGACTTCATCGCCCGCGACCAGCGCCAGGCCGCCGAGAAACACGCCATCGCCCGCCGCATCGCCGACAAGATCCAACCCGGCATGACGGTCATCCTCGACGGCGGCACGAGCGTCTACGCGGTCGCCCGCCTGCTCGTCTCCAAACGCCTCCAAGTCATCACCAACTCGCTCCCCATCGCCGCGCTCTACGCCGATCTCGGCTCGCTCGAGACCATCGTGCTGGGAGGCAGCATCGACAGCCGCCTTGGCGTGCTCGTCGGCCCGCTTTGCGAGCAATCGCTCGGTCAAATCCACGCCGATCTCGCCATCCTCGGCGGCGCGGGCGTCACCGAGGCCGGCATCTGGAACCACAACGCGCTCATCGTGGCGACGCAGCGCCGCATGATCGCCGCCGCCGAGCGCACGATCTTCGCGATCGACGGCTCAAAATTCGGCCGCAAGGCCCTCGCGCTGACCTCGGGCTTCGAGCCCCGGCTCAGTTTCGTCAGCGACCGCGCCCCAACTCCTGCCGTCGCGGCTTCGATCAAGGCCGCCAAGGCCGAGCTGGAGATCGCGCCGACGGAGTAGCTCAGCCAAAGGCGCTCATGTCTCCGCGCGCTCGTGCCACCGCTCTTCTGCTGATGCTGATGGGCGCCGCGTTCGCCGTTTCCGCGCAGCCCGCGACCTTGTTGCCCGTCCAGTCAGTCGCGATTCAAGCGGAGAGTCGCTCCACCCGTCTCTGGTTGACGTTTTTCACCGAAGACAAGTTTTCCATCCGCATCATCGACAACGCGGGGCCAGGCGACTCCGCGCGTTATCCGACGATGGATGTGCCACTGAGGGCAGGCGGCGCCGTCGCGGGAGTAAACGGAGGGTTTTTCAACCGCACGCCTTTTGCACCCGTCGGGCTGATGATCAGCGAGGGACGGCGCATCAGTCGCGCAGACCCTGATAGCTGGATGAAAGGCGCCCTCGTCGTGCGAAGCACCCGGTTCGCGCTCGAACCGGTGACGTCATTCAGGGCCGACGATCCCGATATCACCGGCGCCATTCAATCCGGCCCGTGGCTCGTCCGCGAGGGTCTCGCTGAAACGGACAACAGCCGCGGTCAGCCGGCGGCGCGCACGTTCATCGGACACGACGGCAAGGGCCGGTGGTTTCTCGGCGTCAGCAACGATTGCTCCCTGCATCATCTGGCGGGCGTCCTTCGCTCGAACGAGGTTCGCGCGGTGATCGATGTCCAATGGGCGCTCAACCTCGACGGCGGCCCGTCCAGCGGCCTTTGGGCGCGAGGAGCGCAGCGGGATTTCTACCGGCAGGAAAAATCGACGGTGCGCAACTACCTTGCCGTCGTGCCACTCGCATCGGCGCGAGAAGCTTCACCGCAAACGGAGCCGACCAAGACGGTCGACCCCGCGTCGCCGTAGAGGATCAACGAACGCTCACTTCGCCGCCGTCGCGATGGGCGCCGGGCCGGCGGGCGAAGCGTCGCCCGCACTCACCTCGCCGCCGCTCGCGTCGGGATTGTCGACGCTCGCCGTGCCGGTGAGCTGCACCAACTCGCGCAACGACACGAAATGCTGGCTGAGGTCGAAGTCGCCCTCCTGGCCGCCGACGACCTGGTTGAAGAGATTTTTCTTCGACGCCTTCAGCGCCTCGATGCGTTCCTCGATCGTGCCCGCGGTGACCATGCGATACACGAAAACCGTGCTCTTCTGACCAAGCCGATGCACGCGGTCGACCGCCTGCGCCTCCACCGCCGGGTTCCACCACGGGTCGAGCAGGAAAACGTAGTCCGCGGCGTGCAGCGTGATGCCGGTGCCGGCGGCTTTGAGCGAGACGAGCATCGCCGCCGCGCCTTCGGCCGCCTGGAAGGATTGCACCGGCTTCTGGCGATCCAGCGTCATACCCGTCAGCTCGTAACGCGCGAGATCGGGGAAGTTTTGCGAAAGCGCCTCCTTCACGCGGTCGAGCAACATCACGAACTGCGAGAAGATCACGACCTTGTGGCCGCTGCCCACGATCTCCGTGAGCTTCTCCATGAGGAGCGAGATCTTGCCCGAGTCGGCGAGCGGGGACTTGCGCCACGGCAGCATGTCGGGGTCGCAGCAAACCTGGCGAAGCCGCGTGAGCAGGGCGAGGAAGCCGAAACTCTTCTCGCGCATCGCCGCGCCGACGTCGTCGCCCAGCCGCGAGAGGCCTTCGTTGCAGATGCGGGCGTATTCCTCGCGCTGCACGTCGGTGAGCGGGCAGATGAGCTCCATCTCCTGCTTGGGGGGAAGCTCGGACGCCACCTCCGCCTTGGTGCGGCGCAGCATGAAGGGCGCGAGCTGGGCGCGCAGGCGGGCCAGGGTGCCGGCGCGGTCGGCCACGATCGCGTTTTCAAAGGCGGTGCGCGATCCGAGCAGACCGGGCAACAGGTAGCGGAAGATCGACCAGAGATCGAGTTGGCGGTTCTCCAGCGGCGTCCCGGAAAGGACGATGCGATGCGCCGCGCGGATCGCGAAACAGGTCTGCGTGACCTTCGCGTCGGGGTTCTTGATGAACTGGCCTTCGTCGAGCACCGCGTAGGCGAATCGGTGCTTCGCCAGAATCGGACGGTGCTTGCGGAGCTGGGTGTAGCTCGCGAGCCAGACGCACGGCACCGGACGAGAAGAGAAATCGTGGCCGGTCTTGAGAATATCGACCGGCAGCTCCGGGTGAAAACGCGCGATCTCCTCCTGCCACACCGGCACCACGCTCGCGGGGCAAACGACCAGGCACGGGAGATCGTCGATCCGGCGCGTGGCCAGCAGCGTGATGACCTGAAGCGTTTTTCCGAGACCCATCTCGTCGGCGAGCAGACCGTGGCATCCCTTGTCGGCGAGATGATGCATCCACTCGACGCCGCGCCGCTGATACGGACGCAGACGCTCGGGCAAATCGGGCGCGACTTTGGGACCGGCCAGCACGCTGTCGCGCCAAACCGAAAGCTCGGGCGAGAGCGTCAATTTGAAGCGTGCGTCGTTGAACAGGGAGAAAATCAGGTAGGGCGACATCGCGCCTTCGCCATGCGTCTCCGCCGCGCCTTTTTCCCAGGAGCGGACGACGGCGAGTTTTTCCACCGGCAGACTGACGATGCCCACGCTGGGCAAGATCACGGGCGTGGTGTTTTTCGTGGTGAGCGTCTTCACCTCGGCGTCGGTGAGAAGGCGCTCGCCTGCCTTGAAGATCCAGCGCAGGTCCAGCGCCGCGTCGAGGCCCGCGCCCTTCGCGCCGCGGCGGGTGGTGCCGGCCACGGCCTCGATCGTGATTTCCTGCGGCCCCTTGAGCAGCAGCCCGGAGGCGGCGTCGAGTTCGACGCCAAAGAGTTTCTTCCAAGCCGGAAGCGTCGACTTCAGGAAATTCGGGATCTCCGCCACCGATCCCATGAGATAACTTCCCAATTCCTGTCGATAAACGAAGTGCGACTTCCTCGCGTAGGAGGCGAGGCCGATGAGCTTGGCGCGCTCGCCCGAGCTGGCGTGCGGCACGCTCGGGTCTCGCGAAGCCGGGCCGAGGGCGGGCACGCGCGATTTGTCCGTCGCAATCCACCAAGCCGAGAAGGTCAGCCCCTCGTCGGTGGTAGCGAAAGCCAGCAGCAAGGTGCGCGTCCCCTTGGCCAGCGCGGCGGCGCCGGCTCCGGTGCCGGCCGAGGAAGCGCGCGCGGAGCCCGCGCCAGCGCTCAAGGTCGGGCGTCCGGACGCGGACGCCGCCGGGCTGGCCGGCGCCGGGGCGGCGCCATTCACGGGCTTGCGTTCCGTGCTTGGCGCCGCGGCCGGCGCGGCCGGGACGGCGAACGATCCCGCGCCCACTTCGGCGGGAAACGGCGGCGTGCTCTCGGGAAGGGGGGAAATCTCGTCCGCCACCAACTCCTCGATTTCGTGCAGGCCCGCGACGGCCAGCGCGTGGGCCGCATCGGTGTCGGTCGTGGAGGAACGCACCGAGAAGCCTTTCTCCGCCCACTCGATCACCGCGTATTCGTCCTTCTTCTCAATGCGGCGGTGGACGATGGCGTCGGTCGCGGTCAGCTCGAGTTCACGCACCTCACCCTCGCGGTAAATCGAGTGCCCGCGCTCAAGCTGTTCCGGCGTGAAATAGGCCTCCCAGTTGTGCTCGAACCGGTTAAACCAGAATTCCAGCGAGTGTGGGGTGTAGACGCGCTTCGGGCCGTGGTTTTGCATCCGCTAAAGGTGCTAACGCAAAGCCCGTGCCGTTTTCGTTCAACCCTTAATTCCGCGACCGCAGAATCTCCGACAACGCCATGCGAGTGCGCTCCGCGGCACCCCGGTTCCCGTGGTGCCAAGAGCTTCCCGAAGCGCCGGCCCTCTCCCGGGCCCGGGGATCGTCCGCAAAATTTCGCAGGGCGACCGCCAACTCCGCCGCATCCGCGACTCTGCGAGCCGCTCCCGCGGTCTCGAGCTCACGCGCGATCAGCCGGAAATTGGCGGTTCCGGGACCGAAGATCACCGCTTTCCCGCGCGCCGCCGCCTCGACCGGCGTCTGCCCTTCGGTGTGGGGCGGCAGGGTCTTGCCCACGAACACGATCTCGCCGAGCGCAAGCAGGCGCGCGAGCTCGCCCGTCGTGTCGGCCACCGCGACGTCCACCTCTCCCGCCGCCGCCCCGCGCGAACGAAAATGGTAACGCAATCCCGTCGAGGCCAGGAGCGTCTCGATCTCGCCACGCCGCTCCGCGTGGCGCGGCACGATCAGCAGCTTCCAAGTGTCGGCGGGCGCGCCGCCTTCCCGCAAACCGCGCCACGCCTCGATCAGGGCCGCTTCCTCGCCGGGCCAAGTCGACGCCCCGAGCACGAGCTTCGCGTCGCCCACGCCCAGCTCGCGGCGAAATGCATCCGCCTCGGCCCGGCCCACCTCGGGCAAGGAAACGTCGAGCTTGAGATTGCCCGTGACCATGATGCGCGCCGCCGGCACTCCGAAGGCCGCGAAGCGCTCCGCGTCGCCATCGCTCGCCGCGAGCACGTGCGAGAGCCCGCGCGTGAGCAGCCGCGCCAGCGGCCCGAGTCGGCGCATCCGGCGAAAGCTGCGATCCGAAAGACGCGCGTTCACCGCCACCGCCGGCACGCCGCGTCGCGCCGCTTGGTGCAAATGCTCCGGCCAGCGTTCCCCCTCGGTCAGCACCACGAGATCCGGCGTGATCGCGCGCCAGGCGCGCGCCGAGCAGGCCCAGAAATCCACGGGGAAATATCCGAGCGCCATGACCGCGCCCTTTGCCAGATACCGCTCCGCCGCCAGCGCGTAGCCCGTGCTCGTCGTCGTGGTGAGATAGACCTCGACCGCCGGATCGCGTTTCCAAGCCTCGATCAGCGGCGCGATCGCCAGCATTTCCCCCACGCTCACCGCCTGCAGCCACACGCGCTTCACCCCCGCGCGTTTCGCCGGCAGGCGCGGCGTCGCTCCGAAGCGTTGCCCGAAATGCGCCCCATAGCCGCCGCGGCGGCGCATCCGCCAGCCGTAATACGGCGCGGACACGAGCGCGAGCGGGAGGAACAGGAGGCGATACAGCCAGAGCATGCGGAAAATCGGAACGGTTTAGGAACCCGATCCCGGTCCCGCGCTCAAAACAATTCCCCCGGGGCCCCGGTCGGCTTCGCCGCATTGGTCCTTGGCCCCAAGCGCCTCTTCCCTACCGCTATCGCCATGCGTTTCCTCGCCTTGCTCGCCTGCGTGCTCGTCTCCCTCGGAGCCGCCCTGCCCGCCTCCACCGCGACCTCCCCCGCCCCCGCGCGTCCGCCGCTTCTCTTCCCTCCCGAGCCCGGCCTCTCCGCCAATCTTCCCCACGACCCCGCGCTCGTCCTCGGCTCTCTTCCCAACGGCGTCCGCTACGCCCTCCGCGCCAATCCGGAACCACGCGGCCGCGCCTCGCTCCGCCTCGTCGTCGCCGCCGGTTCGCTGCACGAAACCGAGGATCAGCTCGGCCTCGCTCACTTCCTCGAACACATGGCGTTCAACGGCACCGAGCACTACCCGCCGGGCACGCTCATCGAGTATTTCCAACGCCTCGGCATGGACTTCGGCGGCGACACCAACGCCTACACGTCCTTTGACCGCACCGTCTACATGCTCGAGTTGCCCGACACAAAACCCGAGACGCTCGCCGAGGGCTTCCGCGTGCTCGCCGACTTCGCCGGCCATATGCTTCTCAAACCCGAGGAAATCGATCGCGAGCGCGGCGTCGTGCTGTCGGAAAAACTCACCCGGGATTCCGCCGACTACCGCGCCGCCGTCGCCGGCTACCGTTTCTATCTGGCCGGCACGCGCCTCCCCGAGCGTCTGCCCATCGGCGAAGAGTCCGTGCTCAAAACGGCCGACCGCGCCCGCTTCGCCGACTTCTACGACACATGGTATCGGCCCGAGCGAATCGCGGTCATCGTCGTCGGCGACCTTGATCCGCAGGCGGTGAAACAACCGCTCGCCGACGCGTTTGGCCCGCTCGCGCCTCGCGCCGACGCCCGGCCGACGCCCGCCTGCTTCGGCGCCGAGCCGGCCGACAACAAGACCCGCTTCGGCTACCACTACGAACGCGAAGCCAGCGCCTCCACCGTCACTTTCCAAGTGGTCCGCCCGCCCGACCCCGCCCCCGACGACAAATTCAAACGCAAGCGCGAGGTCCCCTTCGATATCGCCTGCTCCATCCTCAACCGCCGCCTCTCCGAGCTCGCCAAGGCCGAGGACGCCCCCTTCGTCCGCGCCTTCACCGGCCGCGACGCCTTCCCCGCCGTCCACGACGGCGTGGAGCTCAGCCTCGTCGCGCGCCCCGGAAAATGGGCCGAAACCCTTCGCGTAGGTGAAAACGAACTACGCCGCGCGCTTGCCCACGGTTTCACCGACGCCGAGTTGAAGGAGGCCGTCGCCGACTACCTCAACGCGCTCGAACAGGCGGTGAAAACCGATCCCACGCGCCGCTCCGACGAGCGCACCGACGCGCTCGTCGACGCCTTCATCGAGGGCGTGATCCCGACGACGCCCGCCACCGACCTGGAGATCATTCGCCCCGCCCTGACCGATCTCACCACGATGCTGTGCGAAGACATGTTCCGGGCGAACTGGGGCGAAGTTTCCACCTGGCGCGTGGGCGTCTTCGGCAACAGCGACCTCGGCGGCGCCGAAGCGGCGCAGGCCGTCATCGCCCAGACCTTCGCCGCCGCCCAGGCCGCCGAAGTCGCGCCGCCCGCGGAGCACGCCGATCAGCCGTGGGGTTACCAAAACTTCGGCGCCGTCGGCGAGATCGCCTCCCGCCGCGAAATCGCCGACCTCGGCATCACCGAACTCGTCTTCGCCAACGGCGCGCGCCTCAACCTCAAGCGCACCGACTTCGAGGCCGGCACCATCGCCCTGCGCGCCCGTGTCGGCGTCGGCCAGTTGACCGAACCGCGCGAGCAGCCGGGGCTCGGCTTCTTCGCCCAAGCCGCGTTCACGCCCGGCGGCCTCGGCAAACATTCCGAGGACGAACTCCGTCGCATCCTCGCCGGGCGCAATGTCGGCGTCGGCCTGCAGGTCGCGGAGGACGCGCTTGTCTTCGTCGGCCAGACCACGCCCGCCGACCTCGACCTTCAGCTTCAATTGCTTGCGGCCTCGATCATCGATCCCGGCTACCGGCCCGAGGCGCAACTGAGCGCGCGCCGCCGCATGGAGCCCTTCTACACGCGCCTCGCGACCGATCCGTCGGGTCCGCTCAATCTCCAGGTGCCAAAGATCCTCTCCTCGGGCGACCACCGCTTCGGCGTCCCGGCCCGCGAGGACGCGATGGCGCGCACGCTCGACGAGCTCCGCGCCTGGCTCGGGCCCCAGCTTTCGTCCGGCGCGATCGAGCTTAGCCTGGTCGGCGATCTCGACATCGAGAAAACCATCGCCGCCGCCGCCGCGACCATCGGCGCGTTGCCGGCGCGCTCCGATAAACCCGCGCACGAGGAGATGCGCCGGGTCCGTGTCGCCGCCCCCGGCGAGCACACATTCTCCGTCTCCTCCACGGTGAGCAAAACCGTGCTGGCATTCTACTGGCCCACCACCGACGCCCGCGATGTCGCGCGCACGCGCCGCCTTTCGATGTTGGCCAACATCTTCTCCGACCGGCTCCGCAAGACGGTCCGCGAAGAGCTGGGCGGGAGTTACAGCCCTTCCGCCGGCAGCCTGCCCAGCGAGACCTATCGCGACTACGGCTTCCTCGCCGCGCGCATCACGCTCGACCCCGCCGAGGCCGAAAAAGTCCGCGCCGCCGTCCTGTCCGACGCGGAGGATCTTGCGAAGCACGGCGTGACGGAGGACGAGCTCAACCGCGCCCGCCTGCCCGTGCTGACGAGCCTGCGCGAGACCGAGCGCACCAACGCCTACTGGCTCAACGCCGTGCTCGCCGCCGCGCAGGAACAACCCTGGCGGCTCGACCGGGCGCGCGACCGCTACTCCGACCACGAGGCGATCGCCAAAGCCGAGCTCGACGCCCTCGCCGCCGCCTACCTGTCGCCCGAACGCGCGATCCGTTTCACGATCAAGGCCGCGCCCGCGTCGCCTTGATCTTTTGGAGGGACCTTGTCCCCGGCGTCCGCGAACATCGCGCGCGAGGCAGTCGCCTGAGCCCGCGCTTCCGACGGTCGCGCCCGCTCCTCCGCATCACTTCCGCCCGCCGCCCGCCCCGGCCGGCTCGGCGGGTTCGTCGTCGTCGCTGAAGGTGATGTTCAACTTGAAGATCGGAAGCAGGCAAAGCAGCCCGACCACCGTCAGGCCCAGCACCGCGTAGCCGGCGGCGTCGTGCACGAAGCCCTCGATGGCCTCGTGGCCGTAGTTGTAGGCCCACGACGTGAGGAAAATGCCGCGCAGCAAATTGGTGAGCACGGCGAAGCACATCGAGGCCGCGACGAGCGCGACTTTTTTCCAAATGCTTTCCAGGAATACCGCCGCGAGAAAGGAGCCCGCGAAGAGGCAGGCCGTGAGCGAACGGATGCCCGAGCAGGCTTCTTCCACGCCCACTTGGTTGGCCTGCCCTTCCACCACCGGCGGCAGCACCAGCACGTTGCCGCGCTGCTCGATCGGGAGGCCGAGGATGTCGAAAACGAAAAACACCACGCTCGTCACCTTGCGCAGCAGGAAGAGGCTGAGGTTTTGCTCCACCACCGAAACCATCGGCGCCGAGACCAGCCACACGAGCACCGGAAAAATGAAGAGCGAGACGAGTTTCACCCGCGCGTCCCCGAAAATTCCGGCGCCCGGCTTGATCGACGGCGCCTGGGGCGCGTTGATGAACAGCAGCGGCAAAAGCAACGATATCGTGCCCAGTGTGATCGCGAGCGTCCCTGGATACGAAGCGCCCGTTCCCGCGCGAAAAAAGGACCCGAGAAGAAAAAACGCCGCGCCGCCAAACATCGCCCCGTAGGCGAGCAGATTGAGCAGAATCCCGGCGCCGCCGGCCGCGCGCGGACTATCCGGCGCCCCGCAGGCCGCCGCCGCCGCGCCGATGCGAGGCCAGCGATCATGGATCACAAACGCCACGAAGGCGGGCACGAGCCAGCCGAAGCCGTAGTCTTCCTTCAGGCTCCACCAATGCGACTGATCCCACGAAACGAAGCCCCAGAAGGCGAAAGCCACCAGCAAGGCGCCGGCAAAGGGCATGGGGACGGTGGCGACAAACTTTTGCCAAAGTTGCTTCATCTGAGATGGGTGAAAAAAGAGAGAAAGGGGGCGATTCAGCCGCGACTCAAGGTCGGGGACGGAACGCGCGCAACCGAACGGTCATGCGCGCGGCTAAGCAAGATCAGGGACGCGAGCGCGCCCGACAACGCCCAGCCCATGTCGCTCTGCGTGTCCCAAACGTAGCCCTGCGTCCCGAGGAACGATTCCGCCGCCTCGCCGGTCGCGGCCGCCGCCGCCCACTCGATCAGCTCGTAGAGCGCGCTAAAAGCCAGCGCCACGCTGCCGCATAGGAAATTCAGCCATGCGCTCGCCGGCCGGCCGCGCCCATCGCCGAGCGGCGATGTCCGCAGCAGGATTTCGCGTGCAAGCAAAGCCGGCACAAAACCTTGGGCCAAGTGGCCGAGCTTGTCGTAGTCGTTGCGCACCCCGCCGAGCGCCTCGCGCACCCACTCCCCGAGAGGAACCTCGGCGTAGGTGTAGTGCCCGCCGACAAGCAGGATCACCGAGTGCAGCCACAGAAGAACCAGCAGCAGCCGTGAGAGCGGAAATCGTCCGCGGACGAGCCACGCCGTCACCACGCCGACAAAGACGGGCACGACCTCCAGCCACCAGGTGAACCGGTCCTTCGGCCCCCAAGCCGACCAAACTGCGATGGGCGCGAGCGTCACGATAAAAACGGCCAGATCGCGCGTGGCGGGATTGCGGGTATGCATGGCAAGGGGAGCTGTTCGGCTCGAAGATGAATTACCAGCGCTGGTTGCTTGTTGATTCCGAGGTGGACGGGCGGGGCCCTGCGCCCATGGGTTGACGCCACGCAGCTTGCGCGGGGACGCGCAGCCCACCTCTCCTCCGCGCTCAGGCGGCGGTGAAGATCAGCGAGCAATTGGTGCCGCCGAAGCCAAAGCTGTTGGCAAGCGCCGCCTTCACCGGCTTCCGAACGGCGGTGTTGGGCGTGACGTTGAGCCCGAGCGCGGCGACGGCGGGATCGATTTCGGAGAGGTTGATCGTAGGGGGGATGACGCCTTCGTGAATCGCTTTCACCGCGGCGAAGGCGCCCATCGCGCCGGCCGCGCCGAGCAAGTGTCCGGTCATGGACTTCACTCCGCTCACGTGGAGCGTCGCCTTGTTCTCGGCGAAGACGTTCGCGATCGCCGCCGCTTCCTCGCCGTCGCCGCCGGGCGTGGACGTGGCGTGCGCCGAAACGTAATCGATGGCGGCGGCCGCAACCCCCGCGTCGGCCAGCGCGGCGCGCATCGAGCGGGCGGAGCCCTCGGCGCCGGGAGCAAGGGAGGACAGATGGAAGGCGTCGGCAGACGCGCCATAACCGGCGAGCTCCGCGTAGATGCGGGCGCCGCGGGCAAGGGCGTGTTCGCGCTCCTCGAGCACGAATACCACCGCGCCCTCGCTGAGAACGAAGCCGTCGCGGTTTGCGTCGTAGGGGCGCGAAGCCGCCTCGGGCGCGTCGTTGCGCGTCGAGAGCGCCTTCATCTGGGCGAAGGCGCCGATCGCAAGCGGGGTGACGGTGCTCTCGGCGCCGCCGGCGATCATCACGTCGGCCTGGCCGCGCGCGATCAGGGCCGCCGCTTCGCCGAGAGCGTGGCCGCTCGTGGCGCAGGCCGAGGCGACCGCGTAGTTGGGCCCTTGGAAGTTAAGCGCGAGGCTCACCTGGCCCGCGAGCAGGTTGGGCGCGATCTGGATGATGAAAAACGGCGAGATCTTGCGAAAGCCGCCCGCTTTCCAAGTGTCTTGCATGGCTTCGATCTCAGGCAAGCCGCCGAGGCCGACGCCGAGGTTCACGCCCATCCGGGTGGCGTCGAGTTTGTCGCGCAGCGCGTCCAGCCCCGAATCGGCGTAGGCCTCGATCGCGGCGGCGGCGCCGAGATGCGTGAAGCGGCCGAATTTCTTCGCGTCTTTCGGAGTAAAGGCGCTCGCCAGCGCCTCGCCCGCCGCGCCGCGGGGCTTGAGCGGCGCGGTCAGCGGTGCGGTAGGCTCAAAACCGCGCACCTCCCCGGCGATCTTGGCTGAGCATTGCGTGGCGTCGAAACGCGTGATCGGACCTATGCCGGAGCGGCCGGCCGCAAGGGCATCCCAATTGACTCCGGCGCCCAGCCCGAGCGGGGTGAGCGCGCCGAGACCGGTGACGACAACGCGACGACGTTGGGGAGCAGCTTGATTGATCATGGAGAAAGTCGGGTGGCGAAGGATTGGCGCGACGAAACCCGCGAACGTGAAGCGCGGCGGCCCGGCTCTCAACGCCCGATTTCGAGCCATCCTCCGAAGTCCCCGCGCTTGCCTCCCTGCTTTGACAAGCCAGCCCGCCGCCTCTTGGCTCCGGCCCTTTGTTGTCTGGCTCCACGCTTCCGGCACCTCGCACTCCGCACAAAATGCAGCAGCTCCATCCTTACTGGCGCATGGCTTACATCGAGGCGCCCCGCGCCCCCGCCTCGAAACGGCCCTTCACCGAGCTCCCTGCCCTCGGCGACGACCGCGAAGCCCTGATCGTGCATCGCAGCCCGCTGAGCTACCTGATGCTCAACCGCTTCCCCTACAACCCCGGCCACTTGCTCGCGATTCCCTTCCGGGAAGTTGTCGATCTCACGGAGCTCACGCCCGCCGAGCGCGGCGACCTGATGGAAATCCTCGTCTTCGGGGAAAAACTCCTTCGCGCGGTGCTGAAACCGGACGCGTTCAACATCGGATTCAATCTCGGCCGCCCCGCCGGCGGCAGCATCGACCACCTCCACGGGCACATCGTCCCGCGCTGGAACGGCGACAACAACTTCATGCCCGTCCTCGGCCAGACCCGCATCCTCCCCCAATCCCTCGACGCCACCTGGGAGCGGCTCGCTGCCGAAGCGGCGAAACTATGAGCATTTTAGCCCGCTGGAAACAAACGCTATCGCCTGAGCCTATCGAAGAGCGGACCCTGCTCT
>CAMLQS010000107.1 GCA_946482165.1 uncultured Verrucomicrobiota bacterium
GTTCCAGGCGCGGCCGGCGGGGATCCAGTCGTCGGCACCCTGGCCGGGGCGCCAGGGGGCGTCGTTATATTGGTATACGACGGAGCCGCGCTCGCCGACGTCGTGGTCGAGGGGGATGTTGGCGAGGGGCTTGATGACGGAGCCGTCGGTGCGGCGGAGGGCGCCGTCGGCGTAGTAGAGATGGTAGAGGGAGTTCGCGACGTCGCGGGGGTGGCCGTCGGTGTAGCTGATGTCGACGCGCTTCAGGTGGTCGGAGGCGAGGCGGACGTAGGGGCGGGTGCGGCCGGAGCCGCTGCCGATCAGCTGGCCCGAAGGGAGCCAGGTGGCGCCGAGGTCCTCGGATATGGTCAGCGTAGGGTTAAAATTGATACAGCGGTGGAAGTTGTAGATCCGGTTGTTTTCGCCCGCGAGGCGGTAGGTGTTGTTGTAGGTGTTGGCGGCGGGGGTGGGACGGACGATTTCGGGGCCCCAGTCGGCGTTGGAGGCGGGGCGGGGGACGAGGGAGGTGCGCTGGTAGAATTGGGGGCCGGCGATGTGCTTGGCGTAGAGGGCGAGAATGCGGCCGTCGGGCAGAACGGTGAGGGACGGGTTGTTGTGGTCGTCACGCTGCTCGGATGCCGGGGTGCTGATCACCATGTGGAAGGCCTTGCCGTCGGCGAAGTCGTAGCGGGTGACTCCGTAGCGGCCGTCGGAAAGGACGTAGCCGGAGTAGACGGATCCTTGGTGGACGATGGCGCGTTCGTCGTTGAACCAAGTCCAGGCTCCGTCGGGGGCGATGCGGACGGCGCCGGCGGGGATGGCAAGGCGGGCGGGAGCGGCGGCGGGCACGGGGACGGCGGCGGCGGTGGGGCGGACCGCTCCGGCGGCGGCCGGGGCGGCGGGCGTCGCGGCCGTGGCCGGAATGGCGGCGGCGCGGGGATCGGCGAGGTGGAAGCCCTCCAGCCAGCTGCGGGCGCTCCAGGTGGTGTCGGTGCCGTCACCGTCGTCCGAATACAGGCGCAGGATTCCGTCGTCGGGGACGGTGACCTCGCCGAGGAAGCCGAGATACTGGTGGCGGTTGGAGCCGGACTCGCCGCTACGGCCGAGGTCGAGGATCCGCCCCTCGGGCATGGTCCGAGTGAAGGTGGCGAGCCGGTCTGCGGAGAGGCCTGCCTTGACCTGCCAGTTTTGCGAGGGGACGGAGAGGAATGCGACGTAGACGGCGTGTCGGGAGCCGGGCTTGAGGCCGGCGACCGTGGTGACGAGGGGAAGCGCGTCGCCGACGCCATCGTTGGCGTCCTTCTCGAAGACCTCGCGGTGGCCGGCGTTGTCGAAGCCGAATCCGGAGCGTTTGCGCCAGAGGGGGCCGCCCGCGAAGCCGGAGGCGGCGGGGTCCTCGGTGAAGAAAGGGCCGGCGGAGCCGTCGGCGGGGGCGGTGTTGGCGGCGTCGATGTCGACGAAAACGCCGGGAGGGAGGGAATCCGCGCCAGCGGCGACGGTGAGCGCGAAGAAAGAGATGAGGCCGGGGATGAAGCGAAAGGTCATGGAGAGGGGCGGAATGGAAGGGCGGAAAGGTGAATGCGGGGAGCGTGAAGGGATCATTCGCCGGCGCGGGGGGCGCCAAGGAAGAACCCGTCGAGCCAGGTGCGGGTGACCCAGGTGCGCTCGGTGCCGTCGCCGTCGTCGGAATACAGCCAGAGCGCGCCGTCGGGGCCGACGGTGGCGTTGCCGACGAAGCCGAGGTATTGGTTGCGGTTGGAGCCGGAGTCGGCGCTCACGCCGAGGTCGATGACGCGGTTGGCGGGGCGCTTGGGGGTAAAGAGGGTGAGCTTGTCCGGAGACAACCCGGCTTTGACTTGCCAGTCTTGGGTGGGAACGGAGAGGTAGGCGACGTAGACGCCGTAGGAGGCGCCGACGGGGAGGTCGCGGGCGATGGTGACGAGCGGGGAGGCGTTGCCGATGGCGTCGTTGGCGTCTTTCTCGAAGATGTCGCGGTTGCCGCCCATGTTGAAGCCGAACCCGGTGCGCAGGCGCCAGAGGGGGCCGTTAAGGAACCCCGGGTCGGTGGCGTCCGTGGTGAAGAAGGGGTCGGGAACGCCGCTGACGGTGGTGGTGTTGGCATAGCCGATGTCGACGAAGATTCCGGGCGGACTTTCGGCTTCGTCGGCGGCCCGGAGATGAAGGGCGTTGAGTCGGGTGCGGTTGTCGTCGTTGCAGTCCCTGAAGCTGATCTCGTAGCTGGATTTGCCGTCGGACTTGAGGGAGTAGAGTGCGGGAGCGGTGGAGAGGGCGTGCTTCGGCACGACGACCTGCTGCGGCTGTCCCGCGGGACCGGAGGCGATCTCGATGGCGCCGGGATAAGAGCGGTCGAAGTGCCATGATTCGACGATGTAGTTGCCGGCGGGGAGTCCGTCGATGCGGACGACGATGACCGCGCCGTCGCCATCGAGAGACGCGAAGTCGCGCAGCATGGGGTCGTGGAACTCGCGGTTGCGCGCGACGATGCCGTCGCCGAGCAAGGTGAATTTCACCGGGCCATTGACGACGCTGGCGCCGTCGCCGGCGGGGAGCACTTGATGGAGCGTGGCGAGAGGGGAGTCGGGCGATTGGACGTCGAGCCAGGCAACGTCGGCATATCCCGCGGTGGCGGCCAGGGACGCGAGGAGCAGGAGAGCAGGCTTGGTGGTGCGGAGTTTCATGTCGTGTTGTGGGTGGAAAAGGGGGAGGTCCCAGGCGGGATTCAGAGAGGGGCGCGCCTGAAAGCGGGGCGCGCCCAATGGCGGCAATGCGGAAGCGCCGGTGGCGCCTTAGGGGGAAACGGGCTCGATGCGGAACGTGTAGCGATAGTCGCGGTTTGCGGGAACCATGGCCGCGGGACGGGGCCATGCGCCCCAGGAGTCTTCGCCGCCGACGCCCATCTGGGCGTGGGCGATGTGGACGGTCACAAAGTCGCGCAGGGGGATGTCCGCCGGATGCCGACGGCCTTCGGTCTGCAGGTCGTCTTGGGAGAACGGATACGCGCCGACCTCGAGCGGACCGCCGTCGATCGCGCGGAAGCGGATTCCGGCGCCCGAGGAGTCAACGAAGCCCGCCCAGCGCACTCCGGTGCGGTTGGCGGTTTCCTGGGGTTCGCCGTAGGGAAACCAGAGTTTGGCGACGTCGCCCGTCCAGATGCCGAGAGGGTAGCCCTCGGCGCGGTCGCGGTAGTTTTCCGCGGGGCCGCGGCCGAACCAGCTCCATTGGCGAAGCTCCGGCGAGAGGGCGGCGCTCAGGCCGATCCGCGGGATGGCGGGGAGTTTTTCGCCTTTCGGACGGAGATCGAGGCTCACGTCGACGCGGCCGTCGGCGGTGAAGAGGTAGGCGAGGGTGGCGGAGGTCTCGCCGACCGGGACCGAGATTTCGTAGGAAATTCGGTAGCCGCCCTCGACGTTGCCTCCGGTGCGGGAGGTGACGACCGACTTGGGGCCGGCGTCGCGCCAAGGGGCGCAGGTCTTGGGCATGCCATTGCCGCGGTCGTTGTCGGTGGGCGGGCGCCAGAGGTTGAGGTGGAGGGGGGCGGCGAGGAGCTCGCGGACGCCGAGACGATACGAGACGAGTTGTCCGGTGCGGTCGTCGAGCACGGCGGAGAACGATCCGCCTTGGATCGTGGTGTGTTGGTTTTCGGCGGTCCGGACGACGGGGCGCGGGGCGGAGGACGTCGCCGAGGCGAGCGGGGCGGGCGCGTGCGGCGTGGTCCAGGCGAGTGCGAGCTGTTCGCGCGCGACGACATGATCCGCCGACGCCCAAGGACGATCAACGCCTTGGAGGAACTCCAGATCGAGGTGATATTCCGCTTCGGGTCGGCGGGCGAGGCGGGGCAGGTCGACGGCCAGCTCGACGGAGCTTCGGGGGGCGATCTTGGGGAGTTTGCCCGCGCCGGAGCGCAAGGGGCGGCCGTCTTCGAGCACGGTCCAGCGGAATCTCTGGCCCTCGAGTGCGAGGAAGAAGTTGTCGTTGAAAACGGTGACGCGCGGCTTGGCGGAGGCGAGATCGACTCCGGTCACGAGGATATTGCGATACTGGTGCGCGATTTCGATCGCGTGCGGGTTGGGCAGGAGGTCGGGGCCGACGACGCCGTTGAAGCAAAAGTTGTTGTCGTTGGGGGTGTCGCCGTAGTCGCCGCCGTAGGCGAAGTAGCGGAGACGGCCGTCGGATGCGACGAAGCGAGCGGGGTCGAGCGCCGCGACCGCGGAGTTGGCGACGGAAAGAGGATGATCGGCGGGTTTCTCGCGACGGTGGCCCTGGTCGCGCCAATCCCAGATGAAGCCGCCCTGGAGGAGTCGTTCGCGGCGGATGAGGGACCAGTATTCGGCGAAGCCTCCGGACGAGTTGCCCATGGTGTGGTTGAACTCGCACTGGATGAGCGGCTGTTGCGCGGAGAGGGGTTTTTTCTCCTCGCGGCGGCACCACGGTTCCAGCGAACCGATCTTGAAATACATCGGCGAGTAAAGGTCGGTGTAGGTCCGGTCGTAGTTGCCTTCGTAGTGGAGAAGTCGCGACGAATCGCGGCGCTTCGCCCATTCGGCCATGCGCTCGAAGTTGGGGCCGTCGCCCGCCTCGTTGCCGAGCGACCACATGATCACGCTCGGGTGATTTTTGAAGTGCTCGACCATGTTGACCAGGCGGTCGAGCATGGGCGGGCCCCAGGCGGCGTCGGTGGCGATGAGGTTTTTCTTGTTGGTGCCGTAGCCGTGGGTTTCGAGGTTCGCCTCGGAGATGACATAGAACCCGTATTCGTCGACGAGTTCGAGGAAGCGAGGGTCGTTTGGATAGTGGGAGGTGCGAATGGCGTTGATGTTCAGCCGCTTCATCGCGTCGAGGTCGGCGCGCATTCCCGCCTCGGAGACGTATTGCCCGGAGAGAGGGTCGTGGTCGTGGCGATTGACGCCCTTGATGAGGACGGGGCGGCCGTTGACGAGCATCTGGCCGTCGCGGATCTCGACCCGGCGGAAGCCGATCTTGGTGGCGTAGTGGGCGACCTCGCGTCCGGCGGCGTCGCGGAGCGTGAGGAGGGCGGTGTAGAGGCGGGGCGTCTCGGCCGTCCACGGCTCGATGTCGAGTCCGACGGCGCGGGCGGTCGCGCGGCTGTCCGAGCCGTCCGCGGCGGCGGCGCCGCCGAGAGAGAGTTTTGCGATGGGGCGCGAGGCGGAGCGGGCGTCGGCCGGCAGGAGACGAACATCCAGCGTATATTTTTGGCCTTTTCCGGAGAGATCCCGGGTGAGCGTGGTGACGGAGAGAACGCCGCGGCGCATATCGTCGGAGAGGGATGCGGCGAATTCGAAGTCGCGCACGTCGAGCGGCGCCGCGGACCAGAGATAGACGTCGCGGAAGATGCCGGAGAGCCGCCAAAAATCCTGGTCCTCCAGGTAGGCGCCGTCGCTGTAACGCCAGACGGACACGGCGAGAGAGTTGTCACCAGCGCGCAAATACGGGGTGAGGTCGAACTCGGCGGGAGTGCGGCTGTCTTCGGAGTATCCGACCTCCTGGCCGTTAACCCAAAGCCGGAATGCGGAGGCGACGCCGTTGAAGACGACAAACGTGCGGCGCCCGGCCCAGTCGGCGGGCACTTGGAAGTCACGGCGGTAGCAGGCGACGGGGTTGCGTTCGGAGGCGGTCGTCCAGGCCCGTTCCGGTTCACCCATCACCCGTGGAGCGTCTTTGCGAAAGGGGTAGGTGACGTTGGTGTAGATGGGCGTTCCGTAGCCGTTGATTTCCAGATTGGATGGCACCGTGATACGCGACCAGGCGCCGTCGTCGTAGTCCCGGCGCTCGAAGCCGGCGGGGGCGCCGGCCGGGGTGGGGGACCAGTGAATGCGCCACTCGCCATTGAGAGAGAGTCGCCACGGGCTTTTGCCGGGGGCGGACTCCAGCGCGGCGCGTTCGGTGGGGAACGGAGTTTTGGCGGCCCGGGGAAGTTCTTTGTTGCGACGAAAGACCGCCGGATTCTCCCAATCGGCGGGAGCTACGGTCTCGGCGTGGAGCGCCTGCGGAGCTCCTATAACGGAAAGAGAAAGGGCTCCCGCCCCCATGAGGGCGATCCGGGAAAGTCTAAGCGCGTGACGGAGGGGAATGTTCAAGGGCATGGGTGGTAACAGTGGCGGGGCGCGCCCGCCGGAGCGAGCGAATGAAAGGTCGGCCGGGGCAGCCGGAGATTCCTCCCAGGAACGTCGGAAGAGAACTTCTGAAACGGTTTAGCGTATTCATTCCGGTCGAAGATCCGGCCCCCCCCTTTTTGCCGCTTCGGCGGGGGCGGCGGTCGGACAGGCGGGAGAAGCGCCGTCAGCGCGGCCGACGCGGCCGCGCATGATGTATTACAATGCTGATACACGCGTCGGTCGCGCGCACGATTTTCGGTCGCGGCGGCGGAATCGGGGCGTGGCGACGGCCTCTGAATTTACGAGGCGACGCCTTGGCGGAATCTGCCAACCTATGCTCGTATCTTGGCCGTCGGTGAGCGGCGGCGGCCGGGCTTTCGCAGGCACCGGAAATTTCCCGCCGTCCCTCGCCGGAATCACCGGGGAGTTTGTGCGTGACGCTGAGGGTGGCTTGCCCAATCCTCCCATCGTCCCCTCATGAAGATACCCTCGATCCTCGTGCTGTTTCCCCTGCTGGCGTTGACTTCGGCTCCGCTCACGGTGTCTGGCCAATCCACACTATCTTCGCCGACGGCTTCCGCCGAGGGTGGGGATCATATCGAGATTACCGGGGTCAAATTCGCGGCCGCCCGCAGCCCGTTGGGGGATACCTGGCTCGAAGCGGAGGTGGAAGTTACGGCTCGTCCGGGAGGCCGGGCGGTGATGGGCGAGTTTGTCGACAATGTCCGTGTTATCCTAAACCTCGGCTTTGAGGTCGGCGACGGGGGGAGCAAGAAATGGGCTTTTTACCGCGCCAACGTCGAAGCGGTCAGCCTCGAGGGAGGCGTGAAGTCGGTTTTTCGGTTCTATCTTCCTCCTGAGGTCGTGAAGCGAGACCGCCTGCCGAGCGGCGACGCCGGGAAGCACTACGTCATCGAATTTGAAGTCGGCGGTCGGCCCACGCCTCCGATGAAGGGCAGCGCTTCCGCGAAGTTCGCGAGCGAAGAACTGCGTCGAAACCTTTTGTCGAAGGTCGCCTCCGAGGGCGCCCGCAACGAGGGCGTGCTCGTCCCTCAGCATCTTTCGCCTTTCGCGCTCGATTCGCAGCGCCGCGCTCCCAGCGTCGTTCGTCGCGACGGTTTGCGCTGATATTTCGGAACCTTAAACCGTTTCGCGGCAAGTTTCGGCTTGCTGCGTATTCCTCCTGCTGAAACACACAAATTTTCCCCTATGTCTTTACCCCGCGTTCTCGCCGTGGACTGCGGCGCCGGTCATCTTGCCTGCGGGCTCTTGACCAGCGACAAGTCCGGACGTCTGCAACTCGAGAAAATCGCCCTCGACGCCTTTAATCCCGACGCTTCGCTAGAGGCCGACTGGACGGGGATGATCGCCCAAGCGCTCTCCGAGACCGCTCGGCGTGAAAAATTCGCCGGTGCCGCGACGATCGGGCTCCCCGGCCACCACATTCTGGGGAAGTTTATCAAGACCCCCTCGGTCGAGGAGTCGAAGCGCTCGAAAATCGTCCAATTCGAAGCGCAGCAGAATATCCCTTACTCCCTCGACGAGGTGGTGTGGGATTATCAGGTCGTCGCCGAGCAGGGCCTCGATCTCGAGCTCATGCTTGCCGCTGCGAAAAAGGAGGTCGTGCAGGGCGCATGCGACGCACTCTCCGGAGCCGGCCTTAGCGTGGTGTCGGTCCTTCCCTCAAGCGTCGCCGTCCTTCGCTGCTTCCGCTACAATTATCCCGAGGTGTCGGGTAGCGTGATGATCGCCGATATCGGCGCTCGCTCAACCAATCTCATTTTCGCCGACAACGACCGCTTTTTCGTCCGCACCATCCAGCTCGCCGGCAACACGCTTACCCAGGCTATTGCCGAGGAGCTGAAACACGACTTCACCCACTGCGAGACCATCAAGGTGCAGGTGCTTGAAGGAGACAGTGAGCTGCCTGCCAGCTCTCCGGCGCGCACCGCGGTCTCCAATGCGGTCGCGGCTTTCGTTTCCAAGTTTCATCTCGAAATCACTCGTTCGGTGGTGAATTACCGCCGTCAAAGCGGCGCCGAGCAGCCGACGGCGCTCTATCTCACGGGCGGCGGCTCCATGCTCGCCGACCTTCCCGACCAGCTTCAGGAGCGCCTGAAAATTGGCGTCGAGCGGCTTGATCCCCTTCGCAACGTCACCGTGGCTCCCGGCGCAACGCAGGCGATCGAAGCGGCCTCGGCTCTAGCCAGCCTCATCGGACTCGCCGTCCCGGCCGACCCGAAACACCGGAGCATCAACCTCCTTCCCCCCGCGCTCGCGAGCCGACTCGCGTTTAACCGCCGCCAGCCCGTTTTGCTCATGGCGGCCGGATTGGTCGCGGTGGCTTTGCTGCCTCTGGTAATCCAGTCGTGGCGCACGGTGGCCGCGGCTCGCGACCAGATCGATCATATCAAGCAGGAGTCGCTCCCGCTCCAAAGCAACCAAGACAAAATTCGCGCCCACCTTGCCGCCTTGGAAGAGGCGAAGACCGAGATATTGGGCGTGCAGAGCCTGGCGGAGTCGAAGAACAATTGGATCAACTTTTTCTCCGACCTTCAGGACCGCTTGGTGAAGGTGGAGGATGTCTGGCTTGAGAGTCTTTCGGTCCTTCGTGCGAATACAGGCACGAGCCCCGATGGCGGCGGCGGCGGATTGTTCGGTGGCTCAACGAACACCTCTGCCGATCCGGCGGCGACCAATCCCGATGGCACGCCAATAAAGCCTGTGCTCCGGCTTCAATTGAGCGGGCGTTTGCTGGACCGGAAAAATCCGGTCACGCGCGTCTCGCCCGATGCCTACGAGCGCGTGAAGAGCCTGCTGGCCAGCTTCGTCGATTCCCAATTCATCTCCGCGGTCGAGAGGGAAAGCTTCGATCCAAATACTCCAGGCATCCTGCGCTTTGACTTCATCCTTGTGATCGATCCCGCCCGTCCCCTCTGACCCCATGGCCAGCTTCAAATCACACCCTTTCTTCTACACCTCGCTGCTCCTCATCGGCGCGGTTACCGCTGGAGAGGCTTGGCTGGTTTTCAGCCAGCGCTCTCAGGCGGCCAAACTCACCGAGGAGATCGCCCAAAAGCGCGAGGCGCTCGATTCCTTCGCGCGGCAGCAGCCATTCCCCTCCAGGGAGAACGTGGGGCTCGTCGAGACCGACCGTCGCGAGGCCGAGAAAACGCGCGACGATATTCGCAGTCTTCTGCGTGCGACCGGGCCGACTGCCGAAAAGCTCGCGGCCGCTACGGTGCCGGCTACGTCGACCGATACGTGGTATGAGATTAACAACTACGTCGAGGGCGTTCGCAGCGCGGCCCAAAAGGCTGAAATCACGCTGCCCGCGGAGAACCGTTTCGGGTTCTCGCTTTATGCACGAGAAGGTCCGACAAATCGGGATCTGATTCCCTTGGTCTTTCGGCAAAAGCAATTTGCCGAGTATCTCATGGGCGTGCTGATCTCCGCGGGACCTCGCGAGATTCTGTCCCTCCAACGCGAACATCCGCTGACACCTGCTGAAAAGCAGGCGGTGGCAGACGCGATAGCCGCCGGCCAGCCCGCCCCCTTTGCCTCTTCGGGCACAAGCGACGGTGGCGATTACTTCACGATCGATCCTCGCACCTCTGCTCGCGTGCCGGGCTTCGTGGAGACGACTCCGTTCCAGATGAGTTTTGTCGGCACGACCGCCTCCCTTCGTTCCGTTCTCAACCAACTCGCGAAATTCGAGCTTCCGGTTGTCGTTCGTTCGGTCGAGGTGGAGTCGCTCTCTAGGCCTGACGACACGCGGAGGCAGACCGAACGAACTCCCGTCAGAACCGCTGTTAACTTGAGCACCGAAGACGCCCCAAGCGGCGAAACGGTGGAGCCGGCGAAACCGCTAGTTGATCAAACCGACTCCCGTTTCGTCGTCACCGTCGAGTTCATCTCTCTCGTGGACAAGACCCCCGTCAATTCCGAGACCCCGGCCGCTTCGACCCCCTGAGCCCATGTCCGTTAAGACCAACGACACCATTTTTCTCGCTATCGGCGGCATCGCTATTCTCGGCGCCGGCGTCTGGGCTTTTGTCCAGCAATCGAGCATCTCCGAACTGAGCACTCCGCCTGTTGCGCCGTCCTCCGGGGCGACCTATGAGCCGAGCGCCATTAAAATCGTTACACCTGAAAGCCGTAGCTGGGCTACCGCTCCGGCGCAGAAGGCCGGCGAAAAGTGGATCTACGATGTGTTCACTCCGCCGACGATTTTCTACAACATCCACACGAAGCAGTTTACGGTGGTGCCGCCGACGGAGAACCCGGATCCTTGGCCGCCGAAGCCGCCGGAGCCGCCGCAGCCTTCCCGCCCCGATCTCGAACTTGTGCGAGTCGAACAGCCGCTCTTCCGCCTTCAACTCCTCGGCTATGTCGGTGAAGGCGCTCAAGCGCGCGGTAACTTCCTCAACGTCCAAACAGGCGCCGTCGTCTTCGGCACCACCGGCAAGAAGCTACCCGATCTCAAGCTTGAGATCGTGCGCTTCTCCGCCGAGCGCAAAGTCGTGCCCCAGCCAGGCGGCACCACGCTGCGCTATGTTGAGGTGACCGCCATCGTGCGCGATACCGAAACGGGAGTCGAAACCGTGCTCAATCCGAAAGGCAGCGTTCCGGAAGGCCCGCCGATCGCTGTTTTCAGGACGGCCGACGGCGTCGAGCGCATGGCCAAATCCGGCGAAAAGATTATGGCCGGCGAGGACTCCTATACCGTAGGCGACTTGGTGGTGGAGCCGCCCAGCGCGGTAGTCACTCGTGAGGGACCTTCGCTTCCCGCTCCCGAGACCAAGACGCTCGTGATCCCGCCGCCTGCTCCGCCGCCTCCCGATCCCAATGCACCTCCTCCCGAAGGCGGGGCTAATCCGGTTGAAGTGCCCACCGTATTTTGAGCGCACAGTTTGACTTTTGGATGGTTTTTAACCCACGCCGCTTTTAGCTCCTACACTTTATCCCCTAATGAACTACACCAAGCTCCCGAAAAAGGTGCTCCTGCTCCTGGCGACCCCCGTGATGCTTTCTCTGGCCGTTCCCGCCAGCAAGCTGGTGGCGCAGAGCCAGACCGAGACCAAGATCCGCCTGATGGCCGAAGCTCTTCGCGCCCGTGACAGCGGTGATCTCGCCACCGCAAAAACGAACCTCGAACAGCTGCTGGTCCTCGCTCCGAATGATCCCACGGTGCAGCGCCTACTTGCGGGAGTGAATGAGGTCATCGCCAACGGCTCCGGCACCGCCCAATCGGCGGCTCCCGCCGTGGTCGCTTCCGACTCGCTTCCGGTCGTGGTTTACGACCCCAACAAACCTCTCACCCCTGCGGTCGAGGCCGGTGCGTCCTCTGGATCTGCGGAGCCCGTTGCCGCGGCGCCTGTCGCGCCCTCGCCCGATCAGATTTCTGCGGAGCTCGCCCAAGCCGAAGAGGCTCGCGTCAAGGAGCTGCTCTCCGGCGCCAAGTCGCAGAGCAAGGTCGCCTCCAAAATGGCGAAGGATGGCAATTTCGACGGCGCTGCCGCCAAGCTCTCCGCCGCAGCCGCCTCCCTGCCCACCAACACGCTTACGCAGGGAACGATCGAGGACCTCGCCAAGCAGAAGAACGATCTGTTGCTGCAGAAGTCCCAGTATCTCCTTGAGCAAGGCGACACCAAGGGCGCCAAAGAATCGCTCGATGCCTACATCGCCGCGACCTCGCCCGAGGGCCGCGCGGTGAAAAAGCAGTCTGCTCTGATTGAAGAGAGCGAATTCCGTCCGCCGCTCCAGCCGATCGAAAAGATCAACCCCGAGTTTGTGCAGGAGCAGAAGGACATCGCGGCTTTGGCCGCCAGGGGACGCAGCCAGTATGCCGCGGGCGCCTACGACGAGGCTCAAGAAACCTTCCGCATGGTGGAAACGATCTCCGCCGACAGCGCCGAAGCGAAATACTTCCTCAAGCGAATCGCCGAGGAGAAGGCTCGCATCGGTGTATTGAACCGCGAGAAAACTCGTTCCCAGCTACTCGAAGAAGTGGCGAAGGCGTGGCAGCGCCCCGGCGTGTTTATCGAACGCAGCGGAGAGGACATCCGGCAAGATAAGATCGGCAATCCTCTCATCAAGAAGCTGGAGTCCATCATCCTTCCCAGCGTTTCGTTCAACGGCGCCGAACTGAGCCAAGTCATCAGCACGCTGAGCGCGCTGTCCGAAGAATACGATCCGGCGACCACGGGAACGAAGGGCGTCAATCTTGTGCTGAGCAGCCCGCTGGCGGGTTCCAATATTCCCAAGGTCAATATCACGCTTCGCGGCCTTTCCCTGAAGCGCATCCTCGATATCGTCACCGAGAACACGGATTATGAATACGTGATCGACAGTGATCTGGTTCAGATTCGTCCCAGTGGCGGAACGGCCAATCTCATTTCGGAACAGTTCCCGATCAACAAGGCCACCCTGACGCGCATGACTGGCTTGGGTGCGTCCTCGGCGAGCACGCCCGCCGCCAATGCTTCCGCTGATCCGTTCGCCCCTGCGCCGGTCGCCGCTCCCTCCACGGGTGGTGGCGCCACGGGCGGCGAGTCCGACGCGATCCGCCGCTTCCTCCAGGCGGCCGGCGTCGGCTTCGACGGCGTCCCGAGCGCAAGCCTCGCTTACGACGGCGCCGCGATCATCGTCACCCAGACTCCTCGCAATATTGAGAAGATCCGGAACATTCTCGCTCGTTATAACGACATCCGCCAAGTCGAGATCGAAGCCAAGTTCCTCGATGTGCGCGAAGGCACCTTGGATGAGCTGGGCGTTTCTTGGAACACCCTCGCGTTTGAAGAGAACGGAAACACCTTCGGTTTTGTCGCAGGCCGTAGCGGCGCCCTGCGTAGCTTGGGTGGCGCATTCACCAACACCTCCACCGGCGGTCAGGGACAAATCGTGATTCCTTCGGACGGGATCAATGATGGGCAGACGATACCGATCAACAACTCGCCCCCGTCCCCTCCGGGAACCGTCGATCTTGCCGGTTCCGTGCTGCCGCTCGGCTCCTTCACGGGGCTTATCGGCGACGTTTCCGTCGACGCTCAGCTTCGAGCGCTTTCCCGTCGGAACGGCAGCGATATGCTCAGCGCGCCCAAGGTCACTGTGATGTCCGGCAGCCGCGCCACGATCACGGTCGCCCAGGAGCTTCGTTATCCCCAGAGCTACGGTGAAATTCAATCCGACGTCGGCACCTCTGGCGGCGGCGGCGGCTTGACTGGCGGCGGTTCCGCCGGCGTGACGATCACGGCGGGCACTCCCTCCGACTTCACCACCCGCAATGTGGGTGTCGAGCTAAGCGTCACGCCCACGGTGGAAGAGGACGATTACTCGATCAGCCTCGAGCTCAATCCGCGTGTCACCGAGTTCGAAGGCTACGTCGAATACGGCGGCACTTCCGTCGCGGTGAGCCAAGGAACCACGGTCACCGTTCCCTCCGGTTTCTATCAGCCGGTTTTCTCTTCGCGTGAAATCAATACCCGCGTGACCGTTTGGGACGGCGCCACTCTAGTGATGGGCGGACTCACTCGTGAAGAAGTTCGCCGGGTGAACGATAAGGTCCCGGTTCTTGGCGACATTCCGTTTATCGGCCGCGCATTCCAGTCCAAGGGCGAGGCCTCCGAGAAACGCAACTTGCTCGTGTTCGTCACGGCCAATCTCGTTTCGCCGGGCGGCTCTCTCAAGAAGCAGCGCCTGAAGGGCGTCGAGCCGAGCTCGCTGTTCCAGAATCCGACCGTCGTCACCCCGGGTGGCTCCGAGTCCCGGGTCCGCGTCACGACCGAGCAATAAACTCGCGGCGCTCAGCCCGTTTTGCAGTTCTAGCCCGGCCGATTTCGGCCGGGCTTTTTTGTGTCTGAATCGTTTTAAAACTGTGGCGGGCCGGCCTACATGGTTCATCACCTTCTCTCGCCTTTATCATGTCCCGCTGGCTTCTCATCGACGGCTTCAACCTTGTTTATCGCTGTTTCTTCGCCACGCCCGCGTTGACCCGGGCCGACGGCTTCCCGACCAATGCCCTCCATGGCTGGGTAAAGTCGATTTGGCGCCTGATTGATCAGGAGAAACCGGACCACACGGTGGTGTTCTTCGACCTCGGCGGTTCGCAGGACCGCCTGGCGCTTCATCCGGAATACAAAGCGCAACGCGCCGAGATGCCCGCGGAGCTGGAAAAGCAGATCGAACCGGTGAAGCGCGTCACCCGCGCGCTCGGGCTGGCGGCGGTCGAGCTGGATGGGGTGGAAAGCGACGATCTCCTCGCCTCGTGCGCGATCGCGCGCGCCGCCCTTGATGACGACGTGTTGATTGTCAGCTCCGACAAGGATTTTGCCCAGATCGTCAACGAGCGTATCAAGATCCTACTACCGCCGCCGAGTGCACAGCCGAAACTGGGCTGGCGCCTGCTCGACGCCGCGGGGGTGCGCGAAAAGTTTGGCGTGCCGCCCGCAAAAATCGCCGACTACCTCGCGCTTATTGGCGACACCTCGGACAATATTCCGGGCTTGAGCGGGGTGGGGCCAAAAACCGCCGTGAAGTGGCTGGAGAAGTA
>CAMLQS010000108.1 GCA_946482165.1 uncultured Verrucomicrobiota bacterium
CTCGTGCACCAGCGCGGTGGGTTGAAGCGTGTGCCCTGCGGATTCTGCAGCCATCCGTGCCGCCGCGAGCCCGCGCAACTCGTCATAAACAAGAGGCAGAAGTCGCTCGCTCGCCATCGCCTCGCCGCGCGCGACGGCTTCCAAGAGCAGGGTGACATCGTTTCTCTGGGGCTCGGAAGGCATGGAGCGGGGCGAGCCGATGTCTTGTGGCGAAATCGCCACTTGCCAAGACAAGCGCGCTTTCGAGCTCGTATCCATCTGCGATTACACCGCGACGGAGCGATCAACCCTGGCCGCGGGAGCGAGTGCCTGAACGTGGCACGGGCGTCCCGCCCGTGAAGTGCGAACATGGGCGGGATGCCCACGCCACCGGAACGCGCGGCGAGACAGTCTTCTGAAAACGTGGCGGATTCTGGCGGCGGACGGCGCTTTTCCCCCGAACCCCACCCCCGGCCTGCCGCCGACCACCCCACCCCGCTCCATCGGAGCCTACCCCGTTTCGCCCGCACCGGGCGATACCTCGCCTATGGCGAACCCAACCCCAAACACATGAAACGCATAAACGCAGTTATCACCCTCGGAGCATCCCTGCTCCTGCTCGCGCTCAGTCGCCCCGAAGCGCGCGCCTACACCCACCCCTGCATTCCAGCCACCACGCAGGACTTGGACGCCATCAAGGCCAACCTCGACAAGGAGCCGTGGAAAACGGGCTACGCCCAGCTCCTGGCCACGTGGAATCCCAATTACGTGCCGCAGCCGTATGCGACCGTCACCCGCAATCCCAACTTGAACCTCACCGCGTGGGGCAAGGACATGGGCGCCATCTATAATTATGCGCGGTTGTGGTATTTCACCGGCAACGACGCCTACGCCCAGAAAGCTCGCGAGATCCTCCTCGCGTGGGCGAACACGCAGACGACCATGGGCGGCAATGAAGCCGGCCTTGCGCTCGGCGACGCCGCTTACGCTTACGCCGGCGGCGCGAGCATCCTGCGCGCTTGGTCGGGATGGAGTGCTGCCGATACCACAGCGGTCAAAAACCTCTTCCTGAATGTTTACTGGCCCGCGACCGCCAACCCTTGGCACCTCGCCGGACCCGCCAATAAAGGCGACATAAACATGTCGGCCGGCATCGCCATCGCCCTTTTCTGCGATGACACCGCCAAGTTCGACAGCGTGTTTGACATGTATCGCAGCTATCCAGGCGCCGGTCTGCCCAACACTCTGGCTATCGGGGAAATGGGCGAGTCGGGGCGCGACGCGGGCCACGCCTATGGTAGCCTTCTCGGCAAAGCCTTCGTCGCCGAATGCGCTTGGAAACAAGGCATCGACCTCTACTCCGAGTGGGACAACCGCCTCCTGGCCGTCGGCGAATACTACTGCCGAAACACCTTTCTTCTGGATAATCCCTTCGTGCACTACGGCACCGTCGATTACCTCTATACCGAGAATGCGGAAGGGCCTTACGGCGCCAATCGTGCGGCTCTTTATCTCCTCCAAAACGCCTATAAGAACCGCAAGGGACTGCCCACGCCTTGGATCGACCGCAAACTCGCGGAACAGTGGGTGGACCTTAACAACTTCATGTATGCCAGGACGGCGGACTTCAGCACCGCTACTCCACCGGCGGCGGTTGTTCGCCCAGCAGTTTCCTTGGCCTCCAGCGGTTTGACGCTGACGACGCTTGGTAATAATTCCGCGGGTCGCAGCTCTTCTTACGCCAACGGCGTCTGGACGCTGACCGGCGCTGGAACCGATGTCTGGAACGATGTCACCGATGACTGCCAGTTTGCTTATCAAACAATGACGGGGGACTGCGCCATTGTCGCCCGGGTCACCTCGGTTCAGGCAACCACTGCTTCCACGAAGGCGGGGGTGATGATTCGCGACAATCTTTCCGCCACCGTTTCACAGCGAGCCTGGAATGCGATTATGCCCACCAGTCCCACCCAGGTGCAAGGCCGCCTGAAGGGCTCGACTGAAAACTGGGCAGGAAGGGTCGTGCAGACGACCAGCCTGCCTTCCGGCATGCCATACTGGGTCAAAGCGGAACGCAGAGGCAACTTCATCACCATCTACAGTTCACCAGATGGCACCAGTTGGTCGCCAAATGTGTGTTCCTACTTCGCCAATCTGCCCTCCACCCTCTACATCGGCCTGTTCACCGTGAGCGGATCTTCCACCGCCACCACCACCGCCACCTTCGACAACGTGGCCTTCACCGGCGGCACAGGCGGCTTGGTGACGACTCCGGCGGCTCCGGCCGCCCTGCTAGCCTCCGGCTCAGCCAAGGCCGTCACCCTGCGTTGGCTGCCTTCCTTCGGCGCCACCGCCTATGACGTGCTCCGCTCCACCACCTCCGGCAGCGGCTATACCGCCATCGCCAGCAACCTGACCGCCAACAAGACCAGCTACATGGACACGACGGCGGCCGCAGGCACGACCTACTACTATGTGGTCCGGGCGAAGAACTCCGCCGGCACCAGCGGCAACTCGCCGCAGTTCGGCGACGCCCTGCAGGCCTCCCCGATGGTCAACCTCGCCTTCGGCGGCACGGCCACGGACAGCGCTCACATCACCGGGCAGGAAGGTATTTACGCCTTCGACAGCAACGCGGGCTCCAAGTGGTTCAACAACAACGTGGCCCCCACCGGCTGGATCCAGTATGACTTCGGCGCGAACAACGCGCAGGTCGTCAAGCGCTACACGGTGAGCAGTGGCAACGACGTGCCCGGGCGCGATCCGAAGGACTGGAGCTTCCTCGGCTCGCAAGACGGTTCCGGCTGGACCACCCTCGATTCGAAGAGCAACCAGACCTTCGCCAATCGGTATCAGCAAAACACCTACGCGATCGCCAACACCACCGCCTACCGATACTACCGGCTCGACATCACCGCCAACAGTGGCGCCACGGGCGTGCAGCTCTCCGAACTCGGGCTCTGGGGCGACACCGGCCGCACCGTTCCCGACGGCCGCTATGCCTTCGCGAGCCGCCTGAGCAACAAGGTCATCGACCTTTTCAACGGCGGCACCGCCGACGGCACCGATGCGATTCAGTGGGGCTGGAACGGTGGCAACGACCAGAAGTGGGACCTCGTGTATCTCGGCAACGGCCAGTATAAGCTGACCGGCGTGGCCAGCGGCAAACTGCTCGAAATCTTGGGTGCCTCCACTGCAAACGGCGGAACCGTCCAGATCTGGCCCTCGAACAATCCCAACTGCCAGAAGTGGACCGTCAGGCCCGCGGGCGACGGCTTCTTCAAGCTCCTGAACGTCAACAGCGGCAAGTCGCTCGACATCCAGAATAACTCGACCGCCGATGGAGCGGCCATCCTCCAGTATAACGACATCGGAGCCAACAATCAGCAATGGCTGATGCCCATCGCGCCCTGACCTGACGCGTCCCCGGCTGATCGCCCTCGAAACAAACAAACCGCGCCGCGCCCTCTCCCGGCGCGGCGCGTTCTTTTCCGCGGTCTCGGAGGTGACCGGGATCAGCGTTTTACGCCCTAGCGCACGCTCCACTCGATGACGCCGATGTCGGCTCCCTTCACATCATCGGGGAACACGAGGCGCAGGTAGCGGGCGGCGACCGGCTTCTCGATCATGATCGGAGAACCCTTCGTCGGCGCGGCGCCAAAATCCGCCAGCGTGACCCAGGTGGCGCTGTCGACGGAGGCCTCGATGTGGAAACGGAGCGGCTTCCACGCGTATTCGGGACGGATCAGCTGGCGGACGATCTTCCGCTCCTCGCCAAGATCGAGCTGGAGCCAGCCGCCCTTCGCGTCGGCCGCGGGTTTCCAGCGGGTGGCGTAGTTGTCATCCACTACGCAGGCCGGGCTCGCGTTTTCGTCGACCGAGCCGGACGCCGTGGCGCGCGCGGCGGCGGAGAATTTGGCGAGCGACTCCTCGCGACCTTGCACAAAGCCGGGGCCCTCGTGGGTGGGAACGACCTTCTCGATGCGGCCGTCGGGAGTGAAGACGATGGGATCGACGCAGGTCTGGCGGCCGATGAACTTCCGATTAAACGGGATGCTGTGCCGGTGGTAGAGGATGTAGTCCCGGCCCTCTCGCCGGAAGAGCGTGTGGTGGCCGGGGCTGACGACGTTGACGGACTTGTCCGTCACGAGGATCGGGCTGCCGGGCCCCTCGACGAAGGGGCCGAGCGGCGACTTCGAAACGGCGTAGTGCACACGGTAGTCTTCCTCGACGGTCTTGCCCGCGGAGTAGGTGAGAAAATAGAGCCCGTGGCGCTTCACCACGACCGGTCCCTCGAAATAGTTGGCCGGAGTGACGTCGCTCACCTCGCCGTCGAAAGTCACCATGTCGGGCTTGAGCTTCACCAGCCAGCAGCGGCCGTTTTTCCAGCCGTGGCCGGAGCCCCAGTAAAGGTAGGCCTGGCCGTCGTCATCGATGAAATACTCGGCGTCGATCATGTGGTAGCCGGGCTTGAAGTCCCACGGGATGAGCTGCCGGCCATCGTCGAACACGTTGCGCCACGGCCCGAGCGGATGATCGGCCACGCCGGCCCACACCTCGTTCCCCACGGAAACGACCATGTGATACTTGCCGTCCGTCCCCTTCACCACGGAGGGCGCCCATACGCCGGCCGCCTTCGACTTCGGGCTGGTGCAGGCCTCCTTGGTCGGCCAGTTGAGCGCGCGGTAGGTCCAGTTCTTGAAATCCGAGGACTCCCAGCAACCGAGCGTCCTGTCGCCCCACGGATCGAGCGTGGCGTAGATGTAGGCCTTGCCGCCCTCCTCGACCAGCGAGGGGTCGGCGTAGTAGCCGGGAAGGATAGGATTGGCCGAATGCGGCGCCCGCCCCGGGGGGAACTCGCCGGGGGCCGCGACGGCACCAAGCGGAAGCGCTCCGAGAGCAAGCAGCGGAAGCAGACGAAGGGTGGGAATCATGGGTGGGAACAAGAAGAGGGTGTGCGAAAGGTGGTATCCTGGCAGGAGCAAACGCGCGTTCAAGGCGCGGAAGCGTCGGGATAGGGCGAGACCTCCGCGGCGCGAAGTTCGGCGCCGTTGATCGTCTGGCGCAAGCCGAGCATGAGCACGTTTCTCCGGCCCTCGCCGAAGTTCAGCCAGCACTCGGGCAGGTAATACTCGCGCTGCGGCCCGAGCTCCCAATGGCGGCCGATGTCGCGGCCGTTGAGCCACATGAAGCCGTTGCCGGAGGCGTCGAGCAGGAGCCGCCACGGAATCGACGCGGCCTTGGGCGAAGAAAGCTCGGGCAACTCGAACTCGATCCGATACCACGTCACGAGGCCGTCGCGCCGGCCGTGGGGCTGGATGCCGTTGCCTTTGCGCGCGATGGCCCGGTCGGTGTCGAGCGAGACCTTTTCCCAGCCTTGCGGCGAGAAATCGGGGCGTGTCCAGCCGGCGGATACGCCGCCGAGGTCGAGCGCGACCTGCCAGTCGAGCGGCTTCGCGATCGCGGTCTCGTCGGCGGCGAGGCCGAGGCCGGCGCGCCGGACGCCGCTCAACTCCTCCATCGGGATGTAGCCGTGCTCGTGGCCGATGTTTTCGTAGAGCAGCACGATCTCGTTCTCGCCGGCGCGAAGGAGGCCGCCGACATCGAAGCGGTTGTCGAACTCGTCGGGGCGGATGCGATCAAAGGAGAGCTTCTTGTTGCGCGTGGCGGCGGCGGCGTAGGCTTCGTCCGGATACAGGCGACCGGCCAGGCGGCCGTTGACCTGCGCGGTGACGAGATCGCGGCTGAACGAGTTGACGAGCAGGCGGCCGAAGCGGGCGGTGTCGGACTCCGGGAGCGAAAAGCGGGCCCGGTAGAGCACGTAACGCTGGTCGCTGACACCGAGCTCGGGCAGCGACTTGTCGGCGGGCAGCGCCTGCCAACGGCCCTCGAGCGGGTCGGGGCGCTTGAGCGCGGAGGCGATGCGCAGCGGCGCGGGCAGGCGCGGGGCGGGCGGGACGGCCTGGGTTTTCGGATACCAGACCCCTTGGGCGGCGGTCTTGCCGGCCGGGATCACGAGCACCTTGGCGCCGAGGTCGGCGAGAGAGTATTCCACCTCGAAGGGCGGGATCGTGGCGGCGCCCGCGTCGGCGGCGTTGGTGCGGACGAGCACGCGGTTACCCACCTGGTGGAAATTGTAGATCGGGCCGTCGGGCCGGGTGATCTTGCCGGGGACGACGGTGAGCTTTCCGGAGGCGGGGTTCTTGGCGTCGGTGTTGTGCAGGAAGACGAAACGGGTGCCGTCGGGCGCGACGCGGACGCCGCCAAAGAGGGATGCGGGGGCGCCTTGGAGTTCGCAGGGGCCGCCCTCGGCGCGGACGAGGCGCGAGGCGTGGTCGCGGACGAATTCGTTCACACCTTTCGCAACGTAGTATTTCGGGCTCAACGCGCCCCATTCACGGATGGCGGCGTTGTAATCGTAGGTGGTGGTCTGCCCGCGCGCGCCCCAGCCGCCGAAGTGGGTGCCGCCGGTGAACATGTAGGGATTGAGCCCCGTGGCGCCGCCGAGCAGGGACATCCAGTGGATGGCGTTGAAGTGGCGCGCGTCGGAGTAGTTTTCCTCGCTCAGGCGCTCGCCGACGAGGGAGAACCAGCCGCCTTGCAGCTCGGTGACGAAGGCGGGGGCCTTCGGCTGCCGGGCGCGCAGGGAGACCATGCGCTGCGCGCAGCCGGGCGCGCCGTCGAGCGGGACGTAGAGGTTGTCGCAGTCGAAGACCTGCGAGAGCACCGGGTCGGCGCTGCCGCGAGTCTCCTCGGTGCGGCAGGTGAAGATCGGCACCTCGACGCCGGACTTTTTCACGGCGCCGTAGAGGGCGCGCAGGAGCTTCGTTTTGTCGGGAACGGACGCCTTGAAGTAGTCATACTCGTTCTCGATCTGGACGAGGATGACGCCCTTGGCGCCCTTCGGCTTGCGGGTGATCTGCTCGCGGGCGAAGACCCGGCACACGGCCTCATACCAATGGACGCTCCACGCGATGTGCGCGTCGTCGCCGCTGCGGAGCCAGAAATCTTTCCCCGTCCACGGATTGAATTTCGCGAGCCAGCGCGGGTAGCCGCCCCCACCCCACTCCGCGCAAATAAAGGGACCGGGGCGAACGATGGTGTAGAGGCCGAACTCCTCGTGCGCCATCTTCAGCCAAGCCTCGAACTCGGAGAGATCGACCTTGGAAAAATCGTCGAGGCCGGCGGGCAGGTCGCGTTCGTGCCAGTTCCACGGGATGTAGGTTTCGACGGTGTTAAAGCCGGCGTCCTTGATCTTCTGAAAGCGGTCGCGCCACAGCTCCTGCGGAGTCCGGTAGTAGTGGAAAGCGGCGGCGGAGAGAAAAAAGTCCCGGCCTTCGATCTGGAGGCAGTGACCGTCGTAACGGATACGTTCGGGATGCGAAAAAAGCGGCGCGGGCGCGCCGGACTGAGTCTCAGCCCGGACCGGCGAGAAAGCCGCCGCCAGCGCGGCAAAGGCGAAGACGGACAGCGGGAGGGCAAATGGCAGCTTCATAAGATCAGAAAAAAGAGAGGGCCCATGGAGTGTGGTGTGGACGGAGGGCGCGGGCGTCAGCGCGACGCCGGCGCGGAGGAGGCCGGGACGATGTTCGAGTAGCCCGAGTAGCCACCGGTGTTGTAGGCGCGGACGCGGTAGCGGAGGGCGGCGGGATTCGCGATGCCGGTGTTTTCGAAGCGGGATGCGCCGGCGTCGAGATTGGCGACCTCGTAGAAAGGCGCGCCGTCGAGCGAAGCCTCGATCTTCACGCCGCTTTGCGAGGTGCCGGAGGCGTTTTTCCAATCCAGGCGAACAATGCCGCCGTCGAGCGAAGTCGCGGTGAGCCCGCCGGGCGCGGGAGGAGGCGTCGGTGGCTGCCGCTCGATCGAGACGTGGTCGAAGAAGCCTTTGGCCGGATCGGTCTCCTTTCGTCCGGGAGGGGTCCCGCCGCCGCTGGCGAGCAGGCCGGCCAGCACGCCGCGGGGGAGCGAAACGCTGCTTTTCCCGATCTCGAACCACTCGATGCCGTCGGATGACTGATAGGCGGTGAACTCGTCGCCCACGCGCCGGAGGCGGAGCCAGACGGGCATCCAGGTGTAGTCGCAGCCGCGCTGGACGGCGGTCTTGCCGTCGATCCGCGTGCGGAAGCGCGCGAGGCGTCCACCGACTTCGCCCAAGGTCACCGCCATGGCGCGCGGTTTGTTATTCCCCGGCTCCCGGACCGTCAGCCCCATCATGCCGACGGGTCCCTGCCAATCCGCCAGGCGGGCGGTGACGGTGAAGTCGCCCTCCACGGTCTGACCGGCGAAGCTACCGTCCAGGTCGCGGCCCGCGGCGGGCACGAGGAAGGAGTTGCCGGCGGCCTTGGAATGAAGCGTTCCTTCGGCGGACACGCGCCGGCTGGCGGGCGGGAGTTCCTCGCCCTTGGCCGGGACGGCGCTCACGGGCGCGGAGGCGGGGCTTTTGCCGGCCTTGTTGAGCGCGGCGACGGTGTAGTAGTAGGTGCGGCCGGGCTCCGCGGCGCCGTCCACGTAGGAGGGGGTCGTCCAGCGGGTGGTCGAGTAGATGGACGTGAAAGGCCCGCCCGGAGAGGTGGCGCGGCTGACCTCGTAGCCATGCGCGCTGTAGGAGCCGGAGGGCGACCAGCGCAGCTCGACCCGGTTCAGCCCCGGAACCGCGACGACCTCGCGCGGCGTCGGCGGCGCGTTGGACGGCAAGGGAGAGGCCTTGGCGTCGAGGGTGTAGGTGAGCGTGCCGTGGCCGAGGACGTCGATCTCGCCCGGCTCGGGGCGGCGCAGCGCGGCGAAGCGTTGGACGTGCGGTGCCTTCAACCCTTGGCGAACGACGTAGTGGTTGTAAACCAGCTCGAAGTGAGAGGCGTCGAGGCGGCCGTGGTAGTTCTCGGAAATGTAGAACTGCTTCACGCCGTCCGAGTTGTTGTAGAACTTGTAGGGCGCGCCCTTCCAGAGGGTGTATTGCGCGGTGTGTTCGGCGGCGCCGAGCAGGCGATTGTCGTCGTGGCCAAAGAGGTCGAGACCTTGGTTCCAGGCGATCTGGCACATCTCGAAAAGCAGGCCCTGTCCGCCCATGACGTGGGCGTAGTCGCGGCCGCTCTCCTGCCACTGGACGAGGCCGTCCTCGAAGCGGAATGGCGCGGCGTTGCGAAGGGAGCCGTTGCCGCGGCCGTTTTTGAAATACTCGACGGCCTCGTCGAACTTGGCGCGGTCGTCGCAGAAGACGCCGATGGCCAGGATGGCGCGCATGTTGCAGGTGTCCCAATTGGCCCAGTAGTGGTCCTCCCTGGCGCCGTTGTGGCGGACGAGAAAGTCGTGACAAACCGGATACATGAAATCCAGGAGCATGCGCTTGAAGCGCGTCTGGTCGGCGGCGGACCACCCGGGATAGGAACGCATCAGCTCCGCCGCGATGGCGAAGGTGCCGACGGGAATGCCGCTCAAGCCGGGCTGGTTGTCGCCTTTCGGGACTTCGGACACCGTCCCGGACCACGCGTCGAGGATGCGCACGGCGCAGTCGGCGTGGGAGATGTCTCCGGAGATGAGCCAGCGCAGGGCGTTCAGGTAGGCGGCGTTGGCGTCGTCCTGCGCCCGCTGGCGGCTGACCATGTGCCGATGGGGACCGGGCTTGTAGTCGTCACGGGCCTTCCGGTCCTGGAGGAGCGCGTTCCAGCCCTCGATCCACGGGCTCTCGCCCGCGGCCACCTTGGCTTTCATGCGGTCGAGATCGGCCTGAGTGTGCAAACCTCCCGGATGGACGAACTCCCGGGCGGCGGCCGAGGCGGCCTGGCCGATGAACAGCGCGAACAAAAGAAAGCCGAGGCGGGACAAACGAGAGACCATGTTTGAAAAAGGGACCGGCAGGCGACGAAGGCGAAATGGAGGACGGGTTGGTAGACGGCTTAGTTCGCAACCGGCACTCGCGACATGCTAAGCCGTGGAAATTCAGTCGAAGGCGGAGTTGCGGGGTAAGATGGCGAGCAGATTTCAGAGGTGAACGACCAAGGAATACCCGGAGGGTATTGCGCCGGAAGAGAGCCATTGAAAGGTGCCGCCAGATTGCCTCGATACGACCCTCTCGATTGAATTTCTACGGCTAAGGGAGGCCGACGACGCGTCAGGCGCCGGAGCCGACGGGACCGGATACGTGGTGACGGCCCTCATGATGTCGTCGTAAGCCCAGTGAGAGGAATCCAAATCCGAGAACGACGCCATGCCCTCGCGCGGACGTTCGGTCCGCCCGATCATCCGGTTCGCAGCCACCACGAACTCCGCCCGGGTCACCGGCGCGCGCGGACGGAACGAGCCGGATTTATCCGCGACCAGCCACCCTTCCCTCGCCACGCGCCGGATTTCGGCGGCATGCGGAGTGTCGGCGCGGACATCCTTCGGCGCAGGGCCGTCTTTTCCTTTCAAGTCCTGCATGAGCGCCATGATGGCGGCCAACTGCCCTCGGGTGATGGGCGCGTCCGGATGGAAACGGGTTTCCCCATCCGCGGGGACGAGGCCCTTGCTCGACATGTAGGCGACATCGTCGAAGAAGGGCGCGTCACGGGGCACATCGACGAAGGCGCATGAGTAGACGCCCTTGTCGGTGTAGTCGTCCACCAGACCGGCCAGCAGCGAGACCGCCTCGGCCTTGGTCAGTTTTTTATCCGGGCGAAAGGTGCCGTCGCCATAGCCCGCGATATACGCCAGACGGTAATCCTGACCGCGATCCTCCACGCGCTCGCCGACGATGCGCAGCTCCGCGATTTCGAAGATCGGATACGTCTTCGCGGGCATGAAGAAGCGCAGATAGCGGTAGGCCTTGGCCCGCTCCTCCTCCTTGACCGCCAAGGTCTGCAAGTCGGGGGATCTCGCGGCCTTCTCCTTGGTCAACAGCGTCCAATTTTTGCGGTCGTTGGAACCATAGACCACCGAGTCCGCCACGCGGACGGGGAAACCGTCGCGGGCCTGGAGGCGGAATGCCTCGGCGCGCACCTTGAAGCGATTGCCGAAATCCATCGTGATGCTCTTGTCGAAGCCCCAGAGGCCGCCCCAGGTAAGCGGATTGCCATCGGCCATCTTCTCGCCGCCGCGGTCCTCGCAGGAACCGATCTTGCGGTAATCCAAGGTGCCGTCGGACAGGCGCGGCGTCAGGAGTTCCAACCCGGCCGCGGCGCGTTTCAATGCCGCCAGATCACGGGCTTCCAGCGCCGCTTTGAATGCCTGCTCGGTCTCCGACACGTAACGTTGCGTCGGATCGTAGGGACGAGCCACGAAATCCAGCGCGGCCTGCAAGTCGCGGGCCACATGAATGTCCACGCGCAGGGTTCGCATCGTGTCGCCGTCGCGCGCGGTGACATAGAGCGCATGATCGCCCTCCTGCCCTGTGGCGGGAGCCCACGAAAGGCCGCCCGTCGCGGCGTCGAATTTCGCGCCGGCGGGAAGATTCATCGCGCCGTAGCTCACGGAGGCCGAAGCGCCCTTGGCGGTGATCACTTCTTCGACACGGGCGCCGACAAACGACGGGATCGACAAGGTGTCGTCCGCAGACTCGAACGCGAGGGGACGGACGACGGACGTGTCCGTTTCGATGCGGTCGAAGTCAATGGTCGCGGGACCGGCCAGAGGCGTGGCCTGGATGTAGAGAGGAGCGTGGCCTTCAAAGGCGGCGAGCACATGGTTCCACTCGCCTTGCGCAGGGCGCACGTAGAGTTCCTGAAGGGGGCCCCGGAGCGCGAAATCCTCGTCTTGGTAGAAGCTCAGCTTGACGAAAGAGTCGGAGCGCACGCGCAGGCCGGCGCCGCGCGGGACACGGCTCGCGACCACCATCGTGCGCGGCGTCCCGCCGCCGAGCATCATGCGCACGTAGCCGGTGCCATCGGCGTCGCGCCGGACTCGCAGGGGCTTGTCGTCGGGCGAACCGGGATAACGGTCGCCGGGCATCGCGTGCGCGGACAGGTCCACGAATTGAAACTCGAACTGCTGGCCGGACACCGGCGCGCCGTCGCGCACGATCTTCAGCGCGGGGAGCCGCGCCGCCAGCGCGCGCTTCGCTTTCTCCGGGTCCGGCGCGGCGTCCGAGGCGGAGGCGGGCAGGCCGATCCAGAAGTCGAAGGCGTAGTTGTGGATTTGATCGAGGTATTTGCCCGACCTCGCGAGCTGCTCCCGGCCCACGGCCGTGGCGTCGTGCGCCACTTTGATGTAGCGCAGCGGCCCCGTTTCCAGATCGAGACCGACGGCCTTGAAATAATGGTAGGCGGCGGCGGTTCCGTTGCCGCCGATCGAGCCACGGCCGAAGTAGCTGATCTGGTCGAATCTCGCCAAGTAGTCCGGATGCTTGGGATCGGTCTCGGAAAAGACGGACACCCACGGCTCCAGCCCGTAGCCGATGTTGTATTTCGCAAACAAGGCCGCGCCCTTGGGCAGACGATCATCCATGTAGTGGACGGGGAATACGCCTGCGTCCGCCTTCGCGACCGTGCCGTGGACGGGATGCACCTTCGTCCGCTGGAACGCGATGGTTTTGGCCATCATCAACAAGTTGTCGATGTTGCCGCCCGCGTGGGGTTGATCCCGCCCCATCTCCACCAGCTGCAGGCGCGGCTCCACGGGTTCGCCGGTCTTGTCGTTGCGGGCGACCAGGCGGATTTGTTCCTTGATGGAGCCGTTGCGCCCCTGGTTCGAAGTCGTGGCGTTGGCGGTGGTCCACTCCACGGCCTGCCGATAGTTTTCGACATCATCCCCGAGGATCGTGGAGGCGAGATAGCCCATGATCGCGTAGGAATGCTGGTTCATGAAGTAGTTGTTCCGCTCGATGCAGTTCTTCCGGATCGGGAGGAGACAGTGCTTTTGCAGCGCATCCACCATCGCGGGCGTCACCGCGAGCCGCGCGTCCCTTGGCTGGATCGCACGCAGGATGTCCGCGGCGCTGGCCAGGGTATAAACGTATTTGCCGATCTTGATGTGGCTGTCTGTGAAGTAGCGCGGGAAAAAACTTTTCTCGGTGCGCGAACCATACCAGTTGATGATCTCCACCGGGAGCTTCCGGTATTCCTCGTCGCCGGTGACCACGTAGAGGATGGCTTGCACCCAGGCCAAGTGCGCGTCGTGCGCAAAGCCGCCGATCCCGCCGTCGTTCACGATTTGCTCAATGCGCTCGGGCTTGCGCTGCGGATTGGCGAAACGCGTGCGACGCATGCCCTCGAAGTGATCCACCCAAGGAGACACGCCAGCGATCACCTTCTCGCGCATGACGGCGAGCGTCTCGGCGTTGCAACTGATGCCCGGGTGCGCGAAGCCCTGCGGCGAGACGGTCTCGCGCAGCTCGACGGCGTTTTCCGCAAGAATCGTGGAGGCGACGAGTTCCTCCGCCGCGCCCTTGGCAAACGCCCCCCCGACTTGGCCGGCGCATAGCGCGAGCAAGGAAATGGCGAAGGCGGATTTCAGCCGACGCATCGTGTGTCGAAGAAGGTCGGACGCCGATTTTCTCGACCGGGTGATATCGCCGCCAAGGAACTCGAAACGGCGCGGACACAGGACAAAGTGGCGCGACGATGTGAACCGGAAATTCATGGGGCGGGGAAAACGCGGCAGCCTGTTTCGGCCGCCGACCCGCGCATTCTAGCAGGTTCCCGCCCGTCACCCAATATCCCCAAACAAGGGATGCCCCCGCCCGCCTCGGTTCACTTCCGGCGCGGCGCGCCGGGCTTCTCGGCGCCCAAGCCCTCGAAGTATTTGGCGACGGCCTCCGTCCGCGAGTGGACGTGCATCTTCTCATAGATGTTCTTCACGTAGGTCCGAATCGTCTCGACGGTGAGCGAGAGCCTGTCCCCGACCTCCTTCGTGCTCAGCCCGCGCGCGATCAACCCGAGCACCTCGGTCTCGCGCTGGCTCAGGCGCCGGAGTTCGTCCGAGCCCTTTGAGCGCTGCCGAAAAAATTGCACCACCCGGCGGGCGATGCCGCTGGTCATCGGCACGCCACCGCGCCGCACATCGAGCAGGCCGTTGCGAAGATCCTCCGGCGCGCCGTCTTTCAACAGATACCCGTCGGCGCCTGCTTCGAGTGCGCGAAAGACCAGTTCCTCCTCGTCGGAGGACGTGAGCATGACGATCTGGCACGAGGGAAGGCGATCTTTGAGGCGCAAGGTGCATTCGATACCGGACATGCGGGGCAGGTAGATGTCCATGAGCACGACATCGGGGGCGAGCGCGGGCAGCGCCTTGAGCGCCTCCTCGGCGCTGACGCAGGCCTGCACGCAGACGAAACCCTCGAACGACTCGATCAGTTGCACCACTTCGGCGCGGATGCCCTCGACGTCCTCGACCACGGCCACGCGGCAGGCGCACGACGCGTCGAAGTCGGCGGAAGGGAGGGACGGTGAAGCGGGCGGATGCGAGGATCGGGACATGGCGGCGGGAATCGGGTAACACGACCGAAGGC
>CAMLQS010000109.1 GCA_946482165.1 uncultured Verrucomicrobiota bacterium
GGCGGAGGGCCTCGTTGCCGTGGGGGATCGAGTCGTGGACCCAGCCCTCGGTGCGGTGGAAGACGAGGAGTCGGCGCGGCCGGGCGGGCGGGGCGGCGGCGGAGTCCGGGACCGCGGCGTCGATGCGGGCGATCTCCTCGGACGAGAGCGGTTTGAAAACGTGCCCCGGCTCGGCGCGGAGCGGGGCGAGGGCGAAGAGCGCGAGGAGCGGGGAAAGGAATCGAAGGAGGCGACGCCGGGGCGGCGGAAGGAGCGGTGTCATGGGGGGCGATGATGCCGGGAATGAGCGAGGGCAATAGCCATACATGGCGTAGAAGTGCAACGGTGCGCCACCTCGTCGTGCCGCGAGTTGTTGGTTCGGGGTGTTGTTTGCGGTGAGGCCACCTCAGCCGGGACTTGGAAGATGCTTTGGGTTTTCCATCGGCTTGTCGCTGGGTGCCGGTGGACTTATGCGATAACAATGACGCCCAATACTCGGACTCCGATCCCATGGACACGCTACTGGGTTCGTGGGGATCGCTTGGGTGCGGTCCAACTCGATGGTCCCTTTCTCCGGCCTCCCGGGGAATTGCAGCGTCGATACGACGCCACCGCGTTCGAATCCTGCAAAACTATCCCCGACCTGGCAGGGGTTTCCTGCCTTGTGCTATTGGGTAGCAGCGGACTGGGCAAATCCCACGAGTTGCGTCGTCTTGTGGCTGAACACCCGACGACGCCCGGTCACCAAGCCGCCTACATAAATCTCCGCGGTCGGTCTGCTCCGACCTCTATCCTGTCCGCATTCCAAAGCGATCCAGCCTACCAGGGCTGGATCGAAGGCCGCCATGCGCTCACGCTAGCCATCGACAGCTTGGACGAGTGCCAGCGCCGTGTCTGCGAAGTCGGGGAGTTTCTCTGCGAAGAATTCCGCCGACAGCTCGTTCCGTCGCGTCCCGCCCTTTGGTTGCGCCTTGGCTGCCGAGCGCCTGAGTGGAATGCGGAGCTGAACTCGGCGTTGGAAAAACTCTTTCCTTCGCGATCCACCGCAGGCGCCCCAAGCGTCCAGACGTGGCACCTCGAACGCCTCACACGCGCTCAGGTCGCCTTTGGCGCGCGACATCGCGGCGGAGATGCCGATGCGTTTCTGGCCGAGGTCGATCATCTTCAGTTGGGCGCGCTCGCCGCCCATCCGATCACCTTGGAACTCCTGTTGAACGAACACGCCGCCGGTCGCCCCTTGGGCACCACCCGAATTCAGGTATACGAGCAAGGCCTTGCCTCCCTGTGCCGTGATCTCCACCAGATCGGCACGGCACAACCGCGCAACGTCACCACTCCGGGGCAACGCCTCGAAATTGCCGCGCGTCTCGCCGCCATCGGCGTCTTGTCGGACCGATATAGCTTCTCGCTCGACCCCGAACAACCTCCCCCGCCCGCGTCCTCATTGGTGCCGGCCGAGGACTTGCTCGGGGCGGCGATTTTGGACGGGATTCCCCCGGTTACCGCGCCCGTTTTGAAGGAAACCTTGTGGTGCGGCCTTTTTGACTCCGCGCCCGAGGGAGGAGTCACTTGGCGACACCGCTCTTTCGCCGAGTTTCTCGCCGCCCGCTATCTGAGCGCTCACGTTGCGCCGGGCGATTTGCCTGGGCTCTTTTGCGACATCACCACCTCAACTGCCCGACTGCATCCTCCGCTGGAGGAGGTCGCCGCCTGGCTTGCGGAATTCAGTCCGGAATTTTTCGACCTCGTGGCCGACGCCAACGCGGAAGTCTTTTTCCGCTGCGATCCGCACCTTCTCCAGAACCGTGTGCGCGAACGTCTCACCGCCGCCTACCTGCGCCGCATCGAGGAGGACGACGCGGAGGCGCCCGGCTGGATGAACGAGCTGCCGGTGGATCGTCTCAACCACCCCGGACTCGCTGACCAACTTCGGCCGATCATTCTCGATTTGTCGCGTTCGGAGATGCTTCGCCGCGCCGCCCTTGTCATCGCCGACGCCTGCCGCTGCCGGGAGCTGGCCCGTTCCTGTGCTTCGCTCCTCTACGCGGTCGATACGCCCTCCGCGCTCGTCGCTCCGCTCGGTCATTTGCTGCGCGAGACCATCGACGACGACCTCCGCTCCACGCTTCGGCCTTTGTTTCTCGCCGCGCCATCGCCTTCCGAGGACGTCGTAGCTTGGTCGATTCAGTTACTTTGGCCCCGGCACTTGAATGCCGAAGAACTTGTCGGCTGCCTGCCGCCTCCACCCCAGTGGGAGCGTAACGGATCGCTTCGTTTTGTGTGCAGCGGGGATATTCCGAACCGCGCGCCAGTCGAGCACCTGCCGACGCTTCTACGGTGGCTGCGCGCCAACCTCGCCGGGTTTAGAGACCGCGACTTCTTCGGCGCACATACAAAGGAGCGACTTGCTCTCGCAGCGTTCCGCCATCTGCACGACCCCGCCGTGAGGAGCGAGTTCATTGCATTGCTGGCCGCCCAGACGCACGACTGCGGGCGTTTCCTTCCGGCCGAAAAACGCGATCTCGCCAGCGAAGCGTTCCAGCGTCGGCTCCTCGTTAGTTCGCTCATCGAAGAGCATCCGAATATTTTCGCCGACAACTTTGGCTGGCTTGCATGGAGCAACGGGCTGCGCGATCCCTCCGATCTCGCTTGGGCGGTGGAGCAACTACGCGCAGCCGCGACCACCGGACTCCGCCAGCGCTGGATGACGTATGCGTTCATGGTTTTCGACGGCACGCAGGCTGCGGTGGATATGATCGCGCCGATCCTCGACTTGGTGCCCTCCGCCGCGGAGATCCTCGCCCGCAGAACCTCCTGTCAACTCGAAGAAGCTGGTTATCCCAACTGGGAAAAAGGAAATTTCTACCGCCGCCTCGAGGAGGAGCAGAAGAAAGCCCGGAAGCCCGCTTTCGCATCAATCATCGCACAAGCGCTGGGCGCCTACCAGACCGGCAACATCGACGCGATGCCTTGGCTCTGGCGCCATCTCACGCACTATCGGGAGGAGCCGCCCCCCGGGCAAGCCCAGCCGAGAAAGTCCGCCCGCAACGGTTGGGCGCTGATCGACGCCGAACTCACGCGCCGTATCCATGCCGCCATGCCGGCCTATCTTGATCAAATCGCCGCCCGCGCCGACCTCCTTGCTCCCGAGGGGCAAGGCAACAATCACAGCAATCACGCCTTGCCGATGCTCTTGGAGCAAGCGGCGCGTGACTCCGAATGGTTCGCCCGGTGCCCGCCCGAATTTTGGCGTGCTTGGCAGCGCCCGATCTTGCTGAGCGGCCACATGGGCCTGCCGAAGCCCGAGCATTTACACCGGCCTTTGGTGGAGCGGCTCTATCGCGCAGGCGCCGACACCTTTGTCTCTGCTCTCGACGAGGCGCTACTCCGTCATCGGAAACAGTTTTTCGATACAAGACTGATCCAGGCACCGTGCGTTCTCGCCGATACGGTCATCCGCCAGCTTCTGCTCCGGCATGTCCGTGACGGAGAAACAAACGCCAGCCTCAGGCATGGGCTATGGGATTTGCTTTTACGCGATCCGATGCCCGAAGCCGAGGCTGAGCTGGCTCGCTCCGCCGCCGCCACGCCGCCAGACCCGTTCGCCGCCGCCACGCTGCTCGTTCACCGCACTGCCACGCACGGGCCGACGCTCTCGGACCGTATGATTGCCGACGCCGCCTGGCTGCGCAGCGTCTGCCTTGCCCTGCCTGGAAATGGTTTCGATGTCCGGTCGGACTGGGCGCTCCTCCTGCCGCCGGCCAAGGTTCTCCGACTTTGGGAGTCGCTCGGGTCGATCGCTCCGGACGATCCTTACGCGGATGGCGGCGGCGAAGTGACGCCCGAGAAGACGCTCTACCACCTCCGAAATAATCTCCTGAACCTGCTGGCGGCCAAACCAACGCCCGAGGGTTGTGAGGCGGTCCGGGACTTCCAGGCACGGCGTCCGGAACTGAAATGGCTTGGTCAGATGCGGGTGCGTATGCGCAAGGCCCTCCGGCGTGCCGACTGGGTTCCTCTGCGCCCCTGCCAAGCCCGCGACTACCTCGACGATAAAGGCGCTTCCAGCCCCGTCACCGACGAAGGTGTGTTGTGCCAGCGGGTGCTCGATGCGCTTGCTGATTTCCAAGGTCTCATCCGTGACGTGCCAAACCCAAGCAACGAGCTTTGGAATACGCCCGCCGCAGGCTCCAACCACTGGCATCCCAAAGATGAGAACGAGGTTTCCAATCGCCTGCTGATTCATCTCAACAACGCCTTTCGTTCCGTGGGTGGCCATGCCGTGCGAGAGTCGGAGAGCCGCCGCGGTCATGCTCCGGCGGGCGATCCCACCGATCTGCCCGATCTGGTCGTTGCCGCGCCCAGCGCCACCCATCCGGGCACGATCTTGCGCGTCGTCATCGAGGTGAAATGCGCATGGCATGATGAGGCGATCACGGCGCTCCGCACCCAGCTCGCCGAACGGTATCTCCGCACCTTCCGCTGCGGCGTTTATTGCCTCGTCCATTTTACCTGCCCTACTTGGGATCTACCGGGCGACCCCCGCCGCGAACGCGGCAAGGCTCGCCTTGAACTCGCTATGCTGGCGGCCGAACTCGATCCGCTTCGCGATACCCTCCGTCTCGAATATCCCGAAAAGCGCATCGAAACCGTGTTGCTCGACGCCCGGCGGTAGGGATGGACAAGCGAGGCAATGGAGGCGGATTTCTGTATTTCCGAAGGAGGCAGGCGCGCTTTGATTATCTAGCTTTATGCATCCACCCTGCATAAAAGTGGACAAATGTGTATTTGTGGCACATGTTTATCGTTCTTATGCTGATCGCGTTCTCCGTCGAAAACTTCCGCTCGATCCGCGACCTCCAGACCTTCTCGATGGAGGAGCCGAGGGCCGACGACCATTTGGAGTGGAGCAATGTCTTCGCGGCGGGTAAGCGCCGGCTGCTCAAATCAGCCGTCATCTACGGTCCCAATGCCGCCGGAAAATCCAACTTGATCCGGGCGATGATCTGGTTCCGCGAGTTCATCCTCAACTCGTCCAAGGACACGCAGGCGGGCGAGCCCATCGCGGTGGAGCCGTTTCGGCTATCCACCCTCACCGAGTTCGCGCCGTCCCACTTCGAGGCCGAGTTCTCCTGGCAGGGCTTCGACTATCGCTATGGGTTCACCGTAACCGCCAAGCAGGTGGAGAGCGAGTGGCTGTTCCGTAAGCAGCCCGACGCCCGGCCGGCCCGGCTTTTCACCCGCGAGGGCGGCGCCATCGACGTCTCTTCGGAATTTTTCAAGGAGGGCAAGGGCTTGGAGGAACGCACGCGACCCAACGCCCTTTTTCTCTCCGTCTGCGGCCAATTCAACGGACCGGAATCCACCCGCATCCTGGAATGGGTGCGCCGCGTGCGCTCGATTTCCGGGCTCGATGAGGCGGGGTTCCTCGGTTTCACGGCCAAGCGACTGGAACAAGCCGAGCATCGAGCCCACCTCTTGGATCTGGCCCGGAAAGCGGATTTCAACATCACCGCCTTGCGTTCCGAAATCGAGGAAATGACCGAGGACCGCTTGCCCAAGGGGCTCTCCGGCGCGGTGCGCCAGCGCTTGCTGCAACAGAAGATCTACCGCGCCGACATCAAGACGGCGCACAACAAGCGGGACGCCGACGGGAAGGTCGTGGGGCAGGTCGAGTTTGATCTGGCGGAGGACGAAAGTCAGGGCACGCGCAAGTTTATCGCCATCTCGGGGCCCATCACCCACACGCTGGAAGAGGGCTCGATTTTGATCGTGGATGAACTCGACGCGCGCCTGCATCCGAAACTCGCCCAGGCGCTGATCGACCTGTTTCACAGCCCGGTGAACCGCAAGAACGCCCAGCTGATCTGCGCCGCCCATGACGTGTCCTTGATGGAGCCCGAGCGTTTCCGGCGCGACCAAGTCTGGCTTTGCGAGAAAGACGAGGCCGACGCGACGAGGTTCTATGCGCTCGCGGAGTTCGATCCGCAAAAAATGCGCGCGAACACGAAGTTCTCCCGCCAATACATGATGGGGCTGTTGGGAGCCGTGCCCCGACTCGCTCATTTCGAGGATGCCGCCGAACATGCCGTCTCCTCTTAAACCCTGGGATCGGCGTCGCCCCCAGTCCGCCGCCCCGCGTGAATTTCGCCGCATCCTGATCCTGTGCGAAGACACCAAGAGCGCGTTGGATTACCTCAAACAGTTCCCGCACGACCCCGATTTGGTAAAGCTGGAGCGCATCGGCACCGGAATGAACACCGACAGCCTGATGCTGGAGGCGATTCGCCGCACCGAGCAGGCCGCCGCACGGGGCAGGCCCTATTCCGCCGTGTGGGTGGTTTTCGACAAAGACGATTTTCCCGAGCACAACTACAACCGGGCTTTTGAATTGGCGGGCTCGCATCCAACGATCAACGCCTGTTGGTCGAACGAATGTTTCGAACTCTGGTATCTGCTCCACTTCGGCTATCTGGAGTCAGGTTTGGGGCGCGAGGTCATCTGGGAAAAGCTGGGCGAGGGCGAGCGTCTCGGTGGCAAGTATCTGAAAGCCGACGCCACGGTTTTCAAAAAGCTCCGGCCAAGGCTCGACGAGGCCCTGAAGCACGCGGACCGACTGTATCGGACAAACGCGGAGAACGACCGACGGAGGTCCAATCCATCCACGCGGGTGCATCATCTGGTCCGTCTGCTTCTGAGCCTCGCGCCCGAATCGCAGGCGGTCGAATCGGAGTGAATATCAGGGCGTCGCCGCCGTGGCCGTCACGACGGCGAGGCGGGGCAGGGGCGGGTGGTTGGCCTCGGAGGGGATCAGGCGCTCCAGTCCATGCGGGCGGCGAAGTCGTTTTGGAAGGCTTCGCGCCATCGTCAGATCGCCGCGTGGCTGTCGTCGTGCCAGCCCGTTTCCTCTGGAAATCGCGGTTTCAACCGTGTTTGGCGGCTCAGCGTGCGAGGAGGATGCGGTAGAGCCGGAGGGGTTCGGCGGGGAGGAAGCCGCGGCGAGCGTGAGTCTAGTCGGGGCAAGCGCCTTGGGCAACCCAACAAAATGTGCTTGGCGCGTAGATTGATTCGCCCGTCCGCCGGACTGACTTAACCTGGTTCCAGACGTTACCTTCCCCCTCCCCAATAAAAGCATGAACACGTATTCCTGTTTCGCCCGTGCAACCTTGATGGTCGCCCTGGCCGGTTTTGGCGTCGTGGCGCAAGCCGCCACTCTTGAGAGTTATTTCGATTTCACGCGCTATGAGTCGGTCCGGCCGGGAACGACCCTTGTCAGCAATGTTCACGGCAAGACCCCGGCCGTTCTGAAGTCGACCGGAACCACGTTGAACCAATGGGGCCTGACCATCGCGCCGGGGCACAGCGCGGCCGATACCGGAGTGCTTATATCGGGAGACGCCCTGGCCGGCTACTCCGGCGATTTCTCGATCCAGATTTGGTTCATCACCTCGGAAACGGTGAGCGCGAACACGATGCTGTTTGGCGGCACCACCTCGGAGGCCAACGACGAAAGCCTGGCTGGCGACGCGGCTTTTTTTGTCGGATACAACCATGTGAAGGACAAGACCGATTGCCTCCGGCCCGTGGTCAGCGATGGAAATCGCTGGGGCTTGGCCATGTCCGCGAAGAAGGGCACCGGGGTGTCTCTCCTTACCGTGCATGACTACGTGCTGACCTACAGTCGCGGCAGCCGACGGATGGCCACCTACATGAACGGCGTCCCGGTGGGCTCGTCGAGCGGCGTCAATCTGGAGGGACTCGCGGGGCTTTCCAAGGGGATGGCCATCGGCGGCGTGGAACGTTCCGCTTTCAAGGACGATGTCTCCGCTCCGGTGAACATCCGCTCCTTCCTGCTTTACTCCGGCGCGTTGAGCCCCATGCAAATCGCCAAACTCCACGAATCCGGGCCCACGGTGAGCCTGGACGCGTTAAGAGAGGCCGAGGTTGTCGTGAAGTGATGCTCGGGCGCGCAGGCCCAAACATGCGGCCGCGATTTTCAGCGGGGCGAGGAGGCCCATGGACCGGGCGGTTCCGGCCTCCCGCTTAATTCTTATTCGCCGCCGCGACCACGTTCACGATGACGCGGCGGTAGCGGGTGAGGCGGGGCGTGCCTCGGTCGGTGACGGCGAGGATGAGGTGCATCTCGCCGAGGCCGGGGGCGAGGACGCCGCCGGCGGGCACGGTGAAGGAGGCGCGGGGCTGGTCGGCGTTTTCGATGTGGAGCGGCTGGCCCGTATGCCCGGCGGCCAGCGGAAAGTCGCCGGCCTCGTTGTAGTAGAACCATTGATACGACAGGGAGTCGCCGTCGGGGTCGGTCGTGCCTTCGGCGTTGAGATCGACGCGCTCGCCGGGGCGGACGGTGAGGCGGTCCGCGTGGCCAAGGCGGGGGATGGGCGGGTGGTTGGCCTCCTTCGGGGCTTTGATCGTCCAATCCATGCGGGCGGCGAAGTCGTTCTGGAAGGCCTCGCGCCAGCGCCAGATCGTGGCGTGGTTGTCGTCGTGCCAGCGGCCGTCGACGCCGATCACCTCGTCGTCGGCGTCGGTCCAGATGGGGCGCGTCTCGGGCCGGGCATGCCATTTTCTCGGGCGGGGCGTGTAGAGTTCGTAGCGGCCGCCCCAGCCGCCCCAGTCGGGGCGTTCGGGGGCGTTGAGGCCGTTGTCGATCAGGCCGAGGAAACTCGGGGTGTCGCCCTCCATCAGGTATTGCCAGCGTGGATACTCGGCGCCGAGAGGGCCCTTGCGGCGGACGGCCTGGTCGAGCCAGTCGTTGGAGACGAGCGCGGAGTCGGCGCCGTCGCAGCGGGCATGGAAGTGGTCGCCGCCGATGCCGCTCCAGGTCGCGTGGTGGTAGGCGCCACCGTCGTGGAAACCGGGGCTGACGATGGTGAAGAGGCCGGGGAACTCCGTGCGCAGCCACGGGCCGGAGTCGTCCTGGTCGGAGATGGCGTAAACGCGGAGCTTGGCGACGGCGCGGGCCAGCTCTTCGGCGGAGCGTGTGGCGCGGATTTTCCAAAGCGCCTGGGCGAGCACGTTGGGGCCGCCCCAGACCGGCACCCAGAGGGGGCGAGGGTCGTCGCGGCCGAGGGCGCGGATGAGCAGATCGGAGCCGGGGGAGTCCTTGCCTTCGCCGACGCCGCGCAGGCCGTAGACGGGCGGGCCCTCGCTGACGAGGGGGAGGAGTTGGTCGGCGGGCGGAAAGCCGGGTTCGTGTTTTTCGAGGTTGTCGCGCACCCGGCCGTAGGCGCCGACGATCTGGCGGATGCGTTGAGGGGCGACGCGGCCCTGCTGGTGGATCGAGGTCGTGGCGACGAGGCCTTCGGTGTCGAAGTGATTCGCATAAACGAGATATCGGACGAGCGACATCGCGTCGTCGGGTTCGTTCTCGATGTCGGTGAGGACGAAGACGCGCGGCTTGCTCGACGCGGGGGCGGGGGACGACGCGGGGTCGGGATCGGGCGCGGCGAGGAGGCAGGCGGAAAGGGCGAGGGCGGTGAACGGGGCGAGCAGACGCTTCATTTCTATATTCGGCAGTTTAAACCACGGATCTCACGGATGGGCGCGGATGGATCGGTTTCTATCCGTGGTAATCCGTGAAATCCGTGGTCAAAAACTCCGACTCCTGATGTCCGAAATTATCCAATGCGGGGAGATCAGGGCGAGACGGGGGTGAGCTCGAAGGCGAAGCGGTAGGGGCGGTCGGCGTGGAGGACATGCTTCCACGCGGGCCAGGCGCCCCAGGAGTTTTCGCCGCCGACGCCCATCTGCGCGTGGGCGATGTGCACGGTGACGAAGTCGCGCAGGGGGATGTCGGCGGGATGGCGGCGGTTTTCGAGATCGTCTTGGGAGAACGGATACGCGCCGACCTCGAGCGTCTGCTCGTCGGCGGAGCGGAAGCGCAGGCCGCGGCCGGCGGAGTCGAGGAAGGTGGCCCAGCGGACGCCGGTGCGGTTGGCCGTCTCCTGCGGTTCGGAGTAGGGGAACCAGAGTTTGGCGACGTCGCCGGACCAGACGCCGACGGGGTAGCCTTCGGCGCGGTCGCGGTAGTTTTCCTCGGGGCCGCGGCCGAACCAGGTCCATTGGCGCAGATCCTTGGCGAGCGCGGCGCTGAGGCCGACGCGCGGGATGCGGGCGAGTTTTTCTCCGGCGGGGCGGAGCTCGAGGGCGACGCGGACGCGGCCGTCGTTAGAAAACCGATACGCGAGCGTGGCGGTGGTCCGGCCGACGGGGACGGCGAGTTCGTAGGTGACGACATGGTCGCCGGCCTCGCGTTTGTCCGCGCGGGAGGTGACGACGGCCTTGGGGCCGGCTTCGCGCCAGGGAGCGCAGGCGCGGGTCATGTCGCTGCCGCGGTCGTTGTCGGTGGGCGGGCGCCAGAGGTTGAGGTGGAGCGGGCCGGCGAGGAGTTCGCGGCCGGCGGCGGCGTAGGAGACGAACTGGCCGGTGCGATCATCGAGGACGGCGACGTAGCCGGCGCCGGTGACGGTGGTGCGATGGGCGGCGGCGTCCTGGACGACGGCGCCGGACGCGAGCGGGGCGGCGGGCGGAGTGGCGGGGGCGGGCGTGGTCCAGGCGAGGGCGAGTTGTTCGCGGGCGACGATGTGGTCGGCGCGGGCCCAGGGGCGGTCGGCGCCTTGGGGGAACTCGAGGTTGAGGTGATACTCGGCGCCGGGGCGGAGTTTGATCGCGGGCAGGTCGAGCTGGATCTCGGCGGAGGCCTGCGGGGCGAGCTTGGGCAGGCGGCCTTTGCCGGTGCGCAGCGGGCGACCGTCTTCGAGAACGGTCCAGCGGTAGGGCTGGGCGTCGAGGGTGAGGAAGAAGTGTTCGTTCAACACGGAGACGCGAGGGCGGGGCGCGGCGAGGTCCACCGGGGTGACGAGGAGGTTGCGATATTGGTGGGCGACCTCGACGGCGTGCGGATTGGGCACGAGGTCGGAACCGACGACGCCGTTGAAGCAGAAATTATTGTCGTTGGGCTGGTCGCCGTAGTCGCCGCCGTAGGCGAAGTAGCGGAGGCGGCCTTCGGGGGAGACGAAGCGTTTGGGGTCGAGGGCGGAGACGGCGGCCTGGGCGGCGGAAAGCGGGTGGGCGGCGGGTTTTTCGCGGAGGATGCCTTGATCGCGCCAGTCCCAGATGAAGCCGCCCTGGAGGAGGCGTTCGCTGCGGAAGAGGCGCCAGTATTCGTCGAGGCCGCCGCTGGAGTTGCCCATGGTGTGGTTATACTCGCAGAGGATAAACGGGCGCTGCTTGGCGAGGGGCTTTTGTTCCTCCTTGCGGCACCAGGGGGCGAGGTTGCCGGCGTGGTAATACATCGGGGTGTAGAGGTCGACGTAGGGGCGATCCCAGGCGCCTTCGTAGTGGAGCGGGCGGGACGGGTCGCGTTGATGAACCCACTCGCCCATGCGCTCAAAGTTGGGGCCGTCGCCGGACTCGTTGGCGAGGGACCAGATGATGACGGAGGGGTGGTTTTTGAGGAGCTCGACCATGTTGCGCACGCGGTCGAGGAGGGCGGGATACCAAGACGGGTCGTTGGCGAGGGCGTTGCCGGGGTCGATGCCGTATTCGTGGGTCTCGATGTTGGCCTCGGAGATGACGTAGAAGCCGTATTCGTCGACGAGTTCGAGGAAGCGCGGGTCGTTCGGGTAGTGGGAGGTGCGAATGGCGTTGATGTTGAGCCGCTTCATGGCGTCGAGGTCGGCGCGCATGGTGGCCTCGGGGACATATTGGCCGGTGAGGTGGTCGTGGTCGTGGCGGTTGACGCCCTTGATGAGGATGGGTTGGCCGTTGACGAGGAGCTGGCCGTTTTTGGTCTCGGCGCGGCGGAAGCCGATCTTGGTGGCGTAGTGGGCGAGGGCGCGGCCGCGTTCGTCCTTGAGGGCGAGGAGGAGGGAGTAGAGGCGGGGTTGTTCGGCGGACCAGGGATCGATGGCGAGGTTTTCGACGCGGGCCTTGGCGGCGTGCTCGCCGCCGGCGGGGGCGTGGCCGGAGAGGGTGCGGCGGGCGAGGGTGCGACCACGGGAGTCGAGCAGGGCGGCCTCGACGGTGTAGGGGCGCGCGCGGCCGGCGTAGTCGCGGGTCCAGGTGGAGAGGTCGAGGACGCCGGAGCGGTAGTCGTCGGCGAGGGTGGCGTGGATCTCGAAGTCGCGGATGTCGAGGTCGGCGGAGGACCAGAGCGAGACGTCGCGGAAGATGCCGGAGAGGCGCCAGTAGTCCTGGTCTTCGAGGTAGGCGCCGTCGCTGTAGCGGTAGACCTCGACGGCGAGGAGGTTTTCGCCGGGCCGGAGGTAGGAGGTGAGGTTGAACTCGGCGGGGGTGCGGCTGTCTTGGGAGTAGCCGACGTGGCGGCCGTTGACGTAGAGGTGGAAGGCGGAGGCGACGCCGTTGAAGACGACGAAGGTCTGGCGGCCGGCCCATTCGGCGGGGACGGTGAAGGTGCGGCGGTAGCTGGAGACGGGGTTGCGCTCGCGGTAGGTGGTCCAGTCGGCGGGGGGCTCGCCCGTGACGCGGGGCGCGTCCTTGCGGAATGGATACCGGATGTTGGTGTAGATGGGGGTGCCGTGGCCGTGGAGCTCGACGTTGGAGGGGACGGGGATGGTCTTCCACGCGGAGTCGTCGAAGCCCGGGTTTTCGAAGCCGACGGGGCGCTGGTCGGGGGTGCTTACCCAGTGGAAGCGCCACTCGCCGTTCAGGCTACGGTGCCAGGGGCTGGCGTCGCGGGGCCGGGCGAGGGCGCCGCGGGCGTCGGGGAAGGGCATCTTGGCGGCGTGCGGCTCCTCCTTGTTGACGCGGAAGACGGCTTGGTTTTCCCAGACGGGCGGGGCGGAGTCGGCGGGAGCTACGGCGGGGGAGGGTGTGGGCGCGGTTTGGGCGGAGGCGTTTGCGCCGAGGGCGACAAGGAGCAGCCAACGGGGAAGGGCGCGGCAAATTCGGTTTAGGGTGGGGATGCGTGACATGAGGTGGTGATGGGAAATGGCGTGACTGTGGAGGCGGTTGGCGTGTCGGGAGGCGCGGAGAACACGGCCGAGACGGCCGTGGCAGGGTCAGGGGCGGGGCCAGGTGAACTCGTAGGCGCCGGAGCCGACGGAGTAGAGGGCCGCGCCGTTTTCGACGCGGAGGAAACGCACGCCGGGCGCTTTCGCGGCGGGGCGTTTGCTTTCTTTCACGGCGGTGCCGTCGCTGTCGGGGAGGCGGATGATCGCGGTGGTGTTGACGGGGATCTCGACCTTGAGGGTGGCGAGGCTGGGACGGATGCTCCATTCGGAGGCGAGACGTCCGTAGGCGGTTTCCTGCGCGCAGCGCACGTTCGCGAGGCCGTGGTGGTCGAGGAGGGGCGCGATGCGCGATATCTTGTAGCCGGGCTCGAGCGCCTGCAGGCCGCCGAGGTGGGCGAACATCCAGTCGCCGACGGCGCCGTAGGCGTAGTGGTTGAATGAATTCATGTCGACGGGGCCGAACTCGCCGTTCGGCTGGATGGAGTTCCAGCGTTCCCACATGGTGGTGGCGCCCATTGTGATCGGGAAGCCCCAGGAGGGGTAGTCTTCGTTGAGAAGGACGCGCATGGCGAGGTCTTCGCGGCCGATCTTGGCGAGCGCGGGGAGGAGCCAGGGCGTGCCGAGGAAGCCGGTGCGGAGGTGGTTGTCGTCGGCGGCGAGCTTGGCGACGAATTTCGCCGCGGTGAGGGCGCGTTGTTCGGCGTCGGCGATCATGTCGGCGCCGAGCGCGAGAGCGTAGGCGGTCTGGGTGCCGGTGTGGATGGAGCCGTCCTCGGCGCGATAGGCGGCGGTGAAGGCGGCGCGGATCCGCGGCACGAGCGCGAACCACTCGGCGGCGCGCGCGGTTTCGCCGAGCGCGGCGGCCATCTCGGCCATCATGCGGGTGTTTTCGGCGAAGTAGACGGTGGCGATGACCTTGTGCTCCTGGAGGCGGTCGACGCGCTCGAGCGTCAGCCAGTCGCCGGAGAAGAAGGATGCGCGGCCTTGCTCGAGGAGGTCGCCGTCGGCGGTGGCGCTGGAGTGGACGAAGGCGTGGAAGCGGAGCATCGCCGCCCAGTTTTCGCGGAGGATGCGCTCGTCGCCGGTGGCGCGCCAGACGGAGTAGGGGACGGTGATGAAGGCGTCGGACCAGCCGACGCCGGTTTCGCCGAACTGGCGGCGCGGGAAGGGCACGATGGCGGGGATGTTGCCGTCGGGATACTGGGCGTCGCGCACGTCGGTCATCCATTTGGCGAGGAAGGCGCGGGTGTCCTTGAAGCGGGCGGCGGCGGGGGCGAAGACGTTGAGGTCGCCAGTCCAGCCGAGGCGTTCGTCGCGGGCGGGGGTGTCGGTGGGGATGGAGAGGAAGTTGCCGCGCTGGCCCCAGCGGATGTTGCTCACGAG
>CAMLQS010000110.1 GCA_946482165.1 uncultured Verrucomicrobiota bacterium
CTACACGACGCTCTTCCGATCTCCACGCTGGCGGCGCTCATCCCTCCGGATTTGCCTCACTCGGTGAAATTGATCGACGAGGGGGTGGTGGACGTGCCGCTGGATTTGGAGGCGGATATCGTCGGCCTCACGGTGATCACGGGCACGGCAAAACGGGCGTATCTTTTGGCTGATCATTTCCGGGCCCGGGGGATCACAGTGGTGCTGGGCGGGCCGCACGTGACCTTGATTCCCGATGATGCGCAGCCTCACGCGGACGCGGTGGTGTGCGGCTATGCGGAGGATACTTGGCCGCAACTGCTCCGCGATTTCGTGGCCGGCCAGTTAAAAGAGCGTTACACACAGGCTCCGGGATTGGACATCGGAGGCCGGCCGTTTCCGCGACGCGACCTGCTACCGAGCGAAAATTACATCACGAACAACGTGTTCGAGGCGACGCGCGGTTGCGTGCATGCCTGCGATTTTTGCGTGGTGCCGACGGCGTGGGGGCGGAAGCCGTTTCAAAAACCGGCGACGGAGGTCGTGGCCGATATCCGACAGCATGGCGCGCGAAAGCTGATCTTCATCGATCTCAACCTGATCGCTCATCGCGGCTACGCGAAGGAGCTGTTCACCGCGCTGATTCCGCTGCGCTTGCAGTGGTATGGGCTCGCGACGGTGTTGCTGGCGGATGATGCGGAGTTGTTGGAACTGGCGCAGCGCAGCGGGTGCAAGGGATTGTTGATGGGCTTGGAGTCGATCTCGACGGCGAATTTGAAAATGAACCACAAGGGCTTCAATTCGCCGGAGCATTACGGGCGGGTGGTGGAGCGGCTCCACGCGCATGGGATCGCGTTGCAGGGCTGCTTTGTCTTCGGGCTCGATGAGGATCAGCCGGACGTGTTTTTGAAAACGGCGGAGTTCGCGGTGCAGGCGAAGATCGACCTGCCGCGCTTCGCGGTGGTCACGCCTTTTCCCAACACGCCCTTGTATCTGCGGCTCGAGGCGGAGGGACGGATACTGACGAAGGACTGGGAACTCTACGACGCCCAGCATGTGGTATTTCAGCCGAAGCACATGAGTGTGCGAGAGCTACAGGAAGGGATCGAGGCGGCGTGGAAACACGCCTATTCGTGGAACTCGATCTGGCGACGATTGCGGCATTCGCCGGCGCCGTGGCCGGTGCGCATCGGGACGAATTTGGGATACCGATTCTATGCGAATAATCTGAGCCGGTTCTACAACTGCGACTGGATCATCGGCCGGGTGCCGCGGAACGTGCCCTTTGTGCAGGCCGGCGCCGTCTCCGAGGAAAACACGGCGGAACGAAAGGCGGCCTGATGCGGGTCACCTTGATCCATCCTTGCATTGGGCGCCGCGCGGGCGACCGGTCCTATATCCGCACTTGGCAAATGGAGCCCTTACCGGCGGCGACGCTCGCGGGGCTGACGCCTGCGGACGTGGAGGTGAAGTTCTACGATGATCGGATGGAGGTGGTGCCGTTTGACGAGGCGACCGACATGGTGGCGATCAGCGTGGAGACCTATACGGCGAAGCGCGCCTACCAGATCGCGAGCGAGTATCGGCGTCGGGGCGTGCCGGTGGTGATGGGCGGGTTTCACGCGAGCCTCTGTCCGGACGAGGTTGCGCGGCGTGCGGAGGCGGTGGTGGTGGGCGAGGCGGAAGCACTTTGGCCGCGGGTGCTGGACGACGCGCGGCACGGGACGCTGCAAAAATTTTACCGGGCGGAGGGGCGCACGGCGCTTGGCGGACTGCGGCCGGATCGCTCGATTTTTCGCGGGAAACGCTATCTCAAGGTCGGCTTGGTCGAGGCGGGGCGCGGGTGTCACTTCAAGTGCGAGTTCTGCGCGGTGCAGACGGTGTTCAGCTCGACGCAAACGCGGCGGCCGGCGGACGACATCCTGGCGGAGCTGCGGAGGATAAAAGACGAGCGGAAGCTGATCTTTTTCGTCGATGACAACATCACCTCAAACCTGGCGCAGGCGAAGGAGTTTTTCCGCGCGCTGATTCCGCTGAAGATTCGCTGGGTGAGCCAATCGAGCATCAACGCGGCGCACGACGAGGAGTTTCTCGATCTGCTCAAGCGGAGCGGGTGCATGGGCGTGCTGATCGGCTTCGAGAGCCTCAACCCCGCCAATCTCGCGGCGATGAACAAAACCTTCAACACGGCGCGCGGCGGCTTCGAGACGGCGCTGGCGAACCTGCGGCGGCATCGCATCCGGGTGTATGGGACCTTCGTGTTCGGCTACGATGGCGACACCCCGGAAAGTTTTTCACCGACGGTGGAGTTCGCGCGGCGACATGGGTTCTACATCGCGGCGTTCAACCATCTGACACCGTTTCCCGGCACCCCGTTATATGCGCGGCTGAAGGCGGAGGGGCGCCTGCTCTACGAGGCGTGGTGGCTGGACGACCGCTACGGCTACAACAGGATTCCGTTTCAACCGAAGGGCATGTCGCCGGAGGCCCTGCGGGAGTCATGCCTCGCCGCGCGGCGGGAGTTTTATTCGTGGCCGAGCATCGTGGGGCGCGGTTTCGACGCGGTGAACCGGGCGGATGGGTTCATGTGGCGTAATTTTTACCTGATCAACGCGCTGCATCGAAACGACGTCGCGCTGCGCGATCATCATCCACTGGGGGACGAGTCATGGCGGGGGCCTTTGCTCCAGGCGAATTGAGCGAGGGGCGAATGCGCGCCGGTCGTCGCGGGACGTTTCGTTTCGCGGGGGCGACGCGTGCGGATGAGGCTGAACTGCGGGCGTTTTTGCGCAACACGCCGACGCCGGGAGGGGTGCGCCTGGCGGCGGCGCGCGAGCCGGACTATTTCGCCGGCGAGGGCGCGGGCGAGGCGGCGGACACGACGATCATCGCGCGTTTGGACGGCCGCGTGGTCTGCATGGGGCGATGCTCGCGTCGAAAAATGTATGCGGGCGGGTCGCTGCGCGAGGTGGGATACCTGGGCGAGCTGCGGCTCGCTCCGGGAACACCGCGGGGCTTGGACGCGCTCCGCGATGGGTATGCGTTTTTCGCCGAGCTCGAGCGCGCGCGCCCGGCGGAAGCCTACTTCACTTGCGTGGCGACCCAGAACCACCGGGCGCGCTTGGTGCTGGAAGGCGGACGGTTGGGCCTGCCGCGCTATCATCCCGTGGCGGAACTGCGGACGCTGGCCTGGCCGGTGCCGCAGCGCGCGACGCTGAAAGCGAGCCCGGACGAAGTCGTCGACGCGGGGGAGCTGGTCGCGTTTCTCGACGGTGAGGCGAGGCGGCGGGCGCTGACGACGCCTTGGAACGAGGCGAGCTTGCGTTCGCTCGGCAGGCATGGGCTCCACCTCGAAGATTTTTGCGTGGTTAGGGCGAGCGGGAGGATCGTGGCGGCCGCGGCGTTGTGGGATCAGTCCGCGTGGCGGCAAACATTGGTCGCGGGGTATTCGGGCGGACTGCGCGCCGCGCGGCCGTGGATCAATCTCGCGCTGCGACTGGCGGGGCGCGCGAACTTACCTCCGGCGGGGGGCGAACTGCGGCAAGCGAGCTTGCATGGACTCTCGGTCGCGACCGGAGCGGAGGGGTGTTTGGCCGAGCTCTGCGCGCGGTTGGAAGCGCGGGCGAGGCGGCGCGGCGTGGCGTGGTTGGTGGCGAGCCTCGACGCGCGCGACGAGCGGGTGCGGGCGGCGTTGCCGAAGCGACTCGGAGCGCAGGTCTACTCCACGCGTCTGCATGCGGTGCGGTTTCCTGATTTCGACGAGGTGATTCTGCGCGGAGATGAGTGGGTGCGGCCGGAGGCGGGATGGCTATGAATACGCTTCGCGCGAACAGGGTGATCACCACACGAGCGACACGTCGCTCCACGCTGAGCGCCGAGGAGCGGCGCGAGCTGCGCGTGCTGTTGGACACTCATTTCGATGGGGTGTCGGAGGCGCAGTTCGAGAGCGATCTGGCGGAGAAGGATTGGGTGCTGCGGCTCTGGCTGGACGGGCGCCTGGCGGGATTCTCGACCGTGGCGACGAGCGAGTGCATGGCCGCAGGGGCGAAGATAAACGTGGTGTATTCCGGAGACACGATCATCGCCCCCGAGGCGTGGGGGACGACTGAACTCGCGAAGGGCTGGATCGGTCTCGTGCGCGAGGCGCTGGCAAACATGCCGGCGCGGCCCGCCTATTGGCTGCTGTTGTCATCGGGTTTCAGGACCTACCGGTTTCTCCCGGTTTTTTGGCGCGAGTTCTGGCCACGTTTTGACGCGGCGATGCCGACGCGGGAAAAAGCGCTGCGGGACGAGTTGGCGGGCGCGCGATTCGGCGCCGTCTATGACAAGAAGACGGGACTCGTGCGGTTTTCCCGTCCGCAACGGTTGCGCGGACGCTTGGCGGAAGTGCCGCAGGGGCGGGAGCGGGATGCCCATATCGCGTTTTTCCTGCAGGCGAACCCGGGGCACGCGCACGGAGATGAGCTGGTTTGTCTCACGGAACTCAGCGATGAAAACCTGACGGCGGCCGGGCGTCGAATCGTGAGGGAGGCGGTCCAATGAGCGCGGGCCCCTTGCTGGCCAATCTGGCGTGGGCCGCCGGTAATCTCGTCGCGGCACGCAGGTTTTCCGTCGCGTTGGAAGAGCCCGCGGCGACGCAGTGGCGGTGGCTGACGCAAGCGCTCCGGCGCGACGGGGAGTCGGCGTTCGGGCGCGAGCATGGCTTCGGGGCGATCGCCGACTACTCCGCATTTTCGCGACGCGTGCCCTTGCGCGCTTGGGACGAGTTTGCGCCGTGGGTGGAGCGAGTGCGCCGCGGGGAGGGCGCGGTGTTGGGGGCCGAGCGGGTGACGCATCTGGCGCCGACGAGCGGGACGAGCGGGGCACGGAAACTCATTCCGTTCACGGCGAGCTTGCAGGAGGGGTTCTCCGCGGCGGTGGGCGCGTGGATGACGGATCTCGTCCGGTTGCGGCCGGGTATTCTTGGCGGGCCGGCTTATTGGTCGGTCTCGCCGGCGGGGGATGACGATGCCCACGTGGCGGGTGAGGTGCGCGTGGGATACGCGGACGAAGCGGATTATCTCGGCGGGTTGCGCGCATGGCTGGTGAGGCTGGCGCTGGCGGCGCCGGCGGAGTTGCGGAACGAGCGCGACATGGAAGAGTTTTGGCGCAAGACGCTGGTCGCGGTGCTGGCGCGGAAGGATCTGCGGCTGATCTCGGTGTGGCATCCGTCGTTTTTGGATCTGTTGCTGGAGGCGGCGGAGCGACGGTGGGGCGAGGTGTGCGAGGAGATCGAGCGAAGGAGTCGCGCGAGGGCTGCGGAACTGCGACGTTTGGGGCCGGGGGCGTGGACGCGTTGGTGGCCGGCTCTGCGGGTGGTAAGCTGCTGGGGGGACCAGGCGGCGGAGGCGGGGTGGCGGCGGCTCGCGCAAAAGTTTCCGGGCGTGTTGGTGCAGGCCAAAGGACTGTTGGCCACGGAAGCCGCGGTGACGATTCCATGCCGGGGCGCATATCCGCTGGCGGTGACCTCCCATTTCTTCGAGTTCATCGACAAGAACGGGAACGTGCGCCGGGCGCATGAACTCGAGCGCGGAGGCGACTACGAAGTGGTGGTCACCAACGGAGGCGGATTATGGCGTTATCGCCTCGGCGACATGGTGGAATGCACAGGGCATCTTATCGCGACGCCGACACTGCGGTTTCTCGGACGCGCGGGAAACGTGAGCGATCTGCGCGGGGAAAAACTCAGCGAGGCATTTGTCGCCGAGGTGCTTCGCGGACTTTGGAGGCGCGACGCGCGTCCGGAGTTCGCGGTGTTGAGGGCGTTGCCACGGGAGCCGGGCTATCGGTTGGATGTGTCCGAGGCCGGGGAGAGCGAGTCGGCGTTGGCGGCGAGGCTCGACGCGGCCTTGTCGGAGAATCCGCACTACGCGTGGGCCCGGCGGCTGGGGCAGCTGGCGCCCGCGCGTGTCCGCGTTGCGGGTCCGGGCATCGCGCGCGAGGTCTTGCGGTCGCATCGAAGCGGGATCGGCGATGCGAAGCCCGCGGTGTTGATCGGGCCGGGGATGTCGATTGCGACGAGGCGGGGAGGCTGCGATGAGTCCTCTTGTGTGGATTTCTGAAGCGAGCTCCGCGTATCTGGCGATCTTGTCGGTCTACCATGTGTGGACGGGCGCGATCTCTTTTTTCGCGCCACGGTTCGCGCTTCGATTTTATCGCGGGATGTATGGCTGCGACCCGGTGGAGCGAAGGCATCTGACGCTTGTGATGCGGCCATGGGGGGCGCTTGCGATTTTCGCGGGGCTGTCGGGCTTCGTGGCGTTCATCGAGCCGCGGGCGCGCGTGTGGATCGTTGGGGCGACTGCAGTGTTGCTCGCGTTGCGGATCGGCTACCGCGTCGCGTTGCGGCGGGAACTGGCCGAGATCGCGCGCATCGACGCGCGCCGAAACAGGATAAGCGTGTCGATGCTGGCGGGCGGTCTGTTCCTGCTGCTTGGCGAACTGACGAACCGGTTTCTTTCCCTATGAAATCACCCTACCACCTGCTGCGAGGACTGCTTTGGCTGATTTGCCTGTATCACGTGACGATCGGTGTCGCGGCGTTTTTGCCTCCGGAGAGCGTGAAGGCGGCGGCCCGGGCTATCCTCGGACTGAACTTGCCGGACGAGCCGGCGCTTTATCAGGTGATCAAGTCGTTCGGCGTGTATGCCGGCGTCTTTGGCGTGATGATGGGCTTGGCGGCTTACGATCCGGTGAAGAATCGCGCGATGATTACGGTGGGCGTGATATTGTTCGCGGTTCGTATCGGTCAGCGGCTGGCGGCCTTGGACGCGCTTGAGCGGGATTTCGGAGTGAGCGCGGGGCGCAATGTCGGAACGGTGGCCTTTGTCGCGGGGCTCGGGCTCGCGCTGGCGTGGTTTCGCTGGCGCCTGTGGCGGGACATGCGAGGTGGGAAAGTCGTTTCGACCTAACTCAGCTAAAGGACGGGCCGGGTTTCGCCGACGAGAGCAGACTCCAGGTCACGCAGTTCGCGGAAGCGGTCCGCCAGCGCGAAGGTGCGTGGTTCCCGGCGGCGGCTATAGATGCCCGCGAGATAATCGGAGCGGTCATCCAAGGCGAGCAGCTCGCGGCGCAGTTCGCCGAGCAGTGGACGAAGGGACGGCGCTTCGTCGGCGAGGTGGAGGACGACTCGCCATGCGGCGCGCTTTGGCAGGCGGAAAAATTCGCGCAGGATAAAGACAAAGAGCCAACGATTGAGGAAGCGGGCGGCGGGCGAAAGAGCGGGCCAGACCTCTCGGAGCAGTTCGCCGTCGAGGCCCACGTGGCGCGCTTCATCGAGCGAGTGGAGCCGATGAAGGGTTACGAAGTGGGGTTCGCAGGTCGCGGGGCCGTTGGTGATCTCGTGGGAGGCGGCGATGGTGCGTTCCTCGATGATCATCGCGAGCCAGAGGCAGAAAGGGAACCGCCAGGGACGTCGCGCGCAGTAGCCAAAGAGAGCCAGAGGGGCGGAGCCGAGCCGGACGAAGTGATGGTAGTTTTCGCGATACAGCGTGGGCTCGCAGGCGCGGTGGAGGGCATGGAACCATGCGGTGTGACGTTGTTCGTCCTCGCGAAATTCGACGAGGCGGCCGGCCAAGGGTGTGCCCGCGTAGCGTGCGATCAACGAGGGCAAGGCATGGTTGGCCAGCATGCGTTCCAAGAAGATGAAGTGCTCGTGGTAGCAACTGGCGAAGAGCTGATTGTAGCGCAGTTGCAGAGCAGCGGGGAGTTTTCCGTGAGTCGGGGTATGCGCGAGAGGAGTGAGATGTGGCGGAACGAAGGGCCGCGAACGATCGATGTTCCCGATCAAAAAATCTGCGGTAGCCGAAGTGCGCATGGGAACTTCAGGAATCCTAAAAGAAGGCGCGCTCGACGGTCCAGTAGAGGCCGGTGGCGGCGATGAGGGCGCAGGCGGGGATGGCGAGGGTGCGGCGATACCAGGGTTTTTGGCGGAACCAGCCGACGGCCAGGATGGCGAGGGCCAGGACGGCGAGTTGGCCGAAATCCACGCCGAAGTTGAACGACAGGAGCGCGGTGAAGAACCGGTCGCCGGGCATAGCCAGCTCCGAGAGCGCGCCGGCGAAGCCGAGGCCGTGGAGAAGGCCGAAGATGAACACGACCACGAGGCGCGCCGGGCCGACGCGCGGGCGGAAGATGTTTTCCAGGGCGACGAAGGCGATGGAGAGCGCGATGAGCGGCTCGACGATGGCGGGCGAGACGCGCACGAGGCCGGCGGCGGCGAGGCCCAGCGTGGTGGTGTGCGCGATCGTGAAGGTGGCGATCTGCGCGGCGAGGGCGCGCCAGCCGGCCCCAAGAAAATAGAGGCCGAGCACGAAGAGGATGTGGTCGAGCCCGAGCGGAATGATGTGCAGAAAGCCGAGCCAGAGATACTGCGTCACCACGGCGAGGCCTCCGCGGCCGAAGGGTTCGGGGGCGAGGTCGGGGGGTGGCGTGGCGGGGTCGGCGGATGAGGCGGGCGAGGACGCGGGGCGCCAGGTGAAGGGGCGCGTGGCGTCGCCGGGGCTTTGCAGCCAACGGGTGCGGGCTTGCGTCTCGCCGGGGGAAATCACGGAGCAGGCGACGGGGAAGACGACGCGGGCGTCGGAGCGGCTGCGGAGGAGGAAGGTCGTGTCTGCGCGGGCGGGATCGGTGCCGAGGCGGGTTCGCCAGACGACGGCGAGGGTGGCGGGGTCTTTGGCGGAGCGCGGCGTGGCGGCGTCGGGAGAGGGGAAACTCCAGGAGACGAGGCGCCACGCTTCGGCGGGGGGCGTGAATTCGGGGCGGAGTTGCGCGAGGATTTCGCCGACGAGGACGGTGACGCGCGGCGCTTGGATCGTGGCGTCGGCGACGGGAAGCGAAGCGGCTTCGGCGGCATCGACGAGGGGCGGGGCGAGATCGGTCTCGATGCGGAGCTCGACTTCTTCACCGGTGCCCGTCGGGGCGGCGGAGAGCGTGATGCGCGTGAAGTGGAGCGCGTGCGCGGAGAGGTTTGCGCCGCAGAGCGTGAATAACGCGAGGAGCGTCAACGCGGCGAAGAGGCGGCTCATACTGATCGCCGATTGATTAAGGAGGTCGGCATTGAGTCACCGCGCAGGCGGCGTGCGGATGATCGGCCGAGGTCACGGGCGGAGGGACCGCCCGTCCACCTGGAGTCTGAAGGCGCCAGGGGGCGGCAGCAGGCGGACGGCGGGCATGGGCGGGACGGCGGCACGCTTCGGACGGAAGCCGGGGACGGCGTCCCTCCAATAGAGTCACTCGCCGAGGGCGGCGAGGGCGGCTTTGTAGGTGGTCTCGGCTTCGGCGGCGGAGGAGGCGCTGACCTTCAAGTCGCGGATGTGGCCGTCTTTCAGGCCGTAGATCCAGCCGTGGATGGTGATGGTTTGGCCGCGGTCCCAGGCATCGCGCACGACGGTGGTTTGGGTGACATTTTGCACCTGCTCGATGACGTTGAGCTCGCAGAGGCGATCCACCCGGGCGCCTTCGTCGGGGAGGGCGCAGAGGCAGCTGTCGTGTTTCACCTTCACGTCCTGGACGTGGCGCAGCCAGTTGTCGGCGAGGCCCACGCGGTCGCAGCGGAGGGTGGCGCGCACGCCGCCGCAGCCATAGTGGCCGACGACCATGACGTGTTTCACCTTCAACACGTCGACGGCGTATTGGAGGACGGAGAGGCAGTTGAGGTCGGCGTGGACGACGACGTTGGCGATGTTGCGGTGGACGAAGACTTCGCCGGGAAGCAGGCCGATGATCTCGTTGGCGGGCACGCGGCTGTCGGAGCAGCCAATCCAAAGGTATTCGGGGCTCTGCTGGCGCGAGAGCTTAACGAAGAATTCGGGATCGCGCTCGGTGATCGACTGGGCCCAGGCGCGGTTCTGGGCGAAGAGGTGGGCGAGATGGTCCATCGGTGCGCGGCAGTGTGCGGGGCGCGGGCCGTGGGCCAAGGAAAAGCTTTAGCGAGGCAAGGGAGGTTCAAAAGGAGCGCTTATACGCTTCTCCCCATGCGCGCCGAGGGGCTCGGGCCGATGCCGAAGCTTTATGGGCAGGGCTAAAATGAGGGCATGAAAACGAAAACATACCTCTCTTCGCTTCTCGGTGCGCGGTCGTCGCGCGGCGTCGGTATCACCTCGCTTCACGAGCTTTGCCGCGATGTCCGTCGGCGGCGCGGGGCGATCGGCTGGTCGCTGATGTATCTGGTATTCGGCGGCGGTTTGATCGGCGCCGTGGTGGTCTACATGCTCGTGAAGATGATCGGCGGGTGAGACCGGCCGGGGAAGCGGATCGGGGGGGCGTCGATCCCACGGGCGGGACGCCCGTGCCACACAGGGGCTCAGGCGACGCGGCGCTTGAGGAGGTCCGGGTGGCGGGCGCGGCTCATGGCGACGTCGTAGGTGATGCGGCACTTCGTGTAGAGCGCGTGCAGCGACGTATCCATCAATTGCATACCCTCGCGCGTTCCGGTCTGCATGGTGTTGTCGAGCTGGTGGAGCTGGTTTTCCCGGATAAGGTTCCGGATGGCGCCGTTGGCGATCATGAGCTCGCAGGCGAGCGCGCGGCCGCCGTCGAGCGAGGGGAGGAGCTCCTGCGAGACGATGCCCAGGATGCTGTTTGAAAGCTGCATCACCACCTGGCGCTGGGCGTTGCCCTCGAAGGTGCCGATGATGCGCTCGATGGCCTGGCTGGTGCTGGGCGAGTGCATGGTGGCGAGGACGAGGTGGCCGGTCTCGGCGGCGTTGAGCGCGGTGGCGATGGCGCCGTGGTCGCGCATCTCGCCGACGACGATGACGTCGGGGTCCTGGCGCAGGGCGTGGATGAGGGCGCGGGAAAAGGATTTGGTGTCGGTGAGGACCTCCTGTTGCACGACGATGGCGAGGTTGTTCTCGTGGACGTATTCGATGGGGTCCTCGATGGTGACGATCTTGCAGCGGCGCTCGCGGTTGATGAGGTCGACGAGGTAGTTGAGCGTGGTGGTCTTGCCGGCGCCGGTGGGGCCGGTGATGAGGATGAGCCCGTTTCGGCGGCGGACGAGATCGTCGATCTTGGCGGGGAGGCCGAGCTCCTCGCGGGAGAAAATGCGGTGGCCGCAGAAGCGGATGCTGAGCTCGGGCAGGCCGTTGCGTCGGTAGAGGGTGACGCGCATGCGGCCGACGGCGGCGTGGTGGAGCGAGACGCAGAGCTCCCAGTCGCGCTCGAAGGCGGCGAGTTGGAGGGGGTTGAGCATGGCCGCGAGCATAGCCGCGGTGTCCTCGACGGTGACGGGGCCGGCGTCGGCGAAGAGGATCTCGCCGTTGACGCGGAGGCTGGGCGCCACGCCCACGATGAGGTGGAGGTCGGAGGCGCGGGACTCGGCGACAAGGGTGAAGAGGCGGTCGAGCTTTGGGGTCATGCGAAGCGGGAGCGGAAGCGGCGGAGGAGGCGGGAGAAGGCGCCGGTGTCGGCGATGGACAAGGTGAGCTCGTGGATGCCGGGGAGGGCGGCGTCGAGCTGGGCGGCCTGGGCGAGGGACTGGCGGGCGCGGCCGGCGATGCCGAGGGCGAGCTCGAGGCGGGCGACCTCTAGCCAGGCGACGGCGCGCTCGGGGGCGAGCTCGACGGCCCGGCGGGCGTGGGCGAGGGCCTGGGCGAAACGGCGGTAGAAGGCGTGGATGCGGGCGGCGAGCCAGTGGAGGGTCCAGTCGCGGGGGCGGAGGGCGAGGGCGCGTTCGAAGCAGTAGGGCGCGCCGGAGTCGTCGCGGGAGAGGAGGACCTCGCCGCGGGCGAGCCAGACGTAGGGGGTGTCGCCGCGCTCCTCGAAGGAGGCGTCGGAGAAGGCCATGGCGGCGCCGGGCTCGCCGGCGCGGGCGAGGACGACGCCCTTGGCGGCGAGGAGCTCGGGGTCCTTGGGGAAGCGTTCGAGGGCCTTGTCGACCCAGAGCTTGGCCTCGCGGTATTCGCCGAGCTCGACGAGCATGCGGACCTGGGCGCACCAGGCGTGGGTGTTGGCGGCGTTGTGCTCGAGGACGCGGGAGTAGGAGCGGAGGGCGAGGTCGTAGCGACCGTTTTGATACAGCCCGGTCGCCTCGGACAAGTGCCAGGCCTCGTCGCGGACGGCGTCGCCGCGGTTGTCGTCGCGGTCGACGGGGCCGAGTTCGAGGTTGTTGAAGCGGCTCATGGGGTTTGCTTGTGCCAAAACCAACGTTTGTAAGGCCGGCCGACGAGCGCGGATTGGGGGACGCGGCCGATGTCGGCGGGGAGGGTGCCGGCGGAACCTTGGGCGAAGTTGAAGACGACGGGCCAGATGAAGGCCTCGTCGGGGGCGAGGAGGACCTGGTTCTTGAATGGCATGCGGGGGAGCGCGGGATGGGGCGCGTCGTCCACGAGGTAGCGGTCGCCGTCGAAGACGATGGTCCGGTCGGGGGCGGCCGCCAGGACGCGGCCCCAGTAGATGCCTTCGCGGACGCGGTAGCCTCCGTAGCTGCGTTGCTGCAGGCGGTAGGCGACGAGTTCTCCGGCGCGAGCGGGGGCGGGCGTGGAGGAGGGGGAGATGAGGACGGGGCCGTCCTTGCCGGCGATCGCGATCAGGTGCGGCGCGATGACGCGGGAGGCGATCATGGTAAGGAGGAGGGCGGCTACGAGCGCGACAAACAGGCGGCGAAGAATGTGAACGGGATAGGGGAAAAAGGAGGTGACGCGGAGGTCGGAGCAGGCGACGGCGGCGATGGCGTGGGCCCCGGCGGCGAGCCCGAAGGCGGCGGAGCCCGCGGGGCGGCCGTATTCGGTGAGGGCGAAGAAGAGCGCGCCCCAGAAGATGGGGAGGCCGATGCGCCGCCAACGGGGATTGGGCAGGAGATAAAAGCCGAGCGAGGGAACAAAGGCCGCGCCGAGGGTGGAGGAGGTGACGGAGAAGGACGCGGCCACCGCCTGGAGGGCTGAGACGGCCGGACTCTGACGGATTTCTCCGATGCGGGAACGGCGGCGGAAGGCGAACCAGGCGCGCCACAAGCCGCCGCCGCGACCGGCGCGGGGCGGGGCGTAAGGGGAGTCGGCGCTGGGGTCGGCGGGGGGCAAGGGAGCGTGGAGCCAGGAGCAGGGAGCTCGGATCAGGGAGTTTGGAGCGAAGGACGGGGCGCTGTGGGCCCGGCCAACGGCCGGGCAGCCAGACCAGCGGTCTGGCCTAGATGGAGCCAAGGCGGCGCGCGACTAGTGGCGTTGGTCGAGGCGGATCTGGACCTGTTCCTCGGGGCCGTAGAACTCGTGGGTGGGTTGCTGGGATTGCAGCTCGCCGACGATTTGCCGGAAGAACTCCATGGCTTCGAGGCAGCGTTTGCCGGAGTAGCCGGAGACCTTGAGCTCTACCTGGCCGTCGGGGGCGACGATGATCTCGTATTCGCGGTTGGGCATGGGGGATGCGGGGAAAGGTTATTTAACCACGGACGCCACGGATGGGCGCGGATGCGGAGCAATGCGAAGGAGCAGGGCCCTTGTCCGTGCGGTCTCCGTGGGCATCCGTGGTGGAAGGTGGTTTTGGCGGCGGCTTTAGTTTTCCCAGTGGCGGACGCGGAGGCGGATGGAGCCGTCGTCCTCGCGCACCTCCTCGACCACGGAAAAATCGCGGGCCTGCATCTCGTCCTTCAGGCGTTGATGGACGTAACTCTGGACGACGGCGCGGGAGAGTTCCTCCCCGGCGGCGCGGAGGTTGTCGTCGGACAGATGGCCGAAGACGCAGAGCGAGGCGCGGTTGCGGGCGTCGCGGGAGAAGATGACGGTGACGCCGGCCCGGTGGACGGTGATGCGCTGGTCGCGGCCGAGGGTGCCGGTGACGAGTTCGCTGTTGGAGACCTCGAGCTCGATGCGTTTGCCGGAGCGGATGGCTTCGGCGACGATTTTGGCGGAGCTGCGCTCGTCGAGGACCGAGTAGCCAAGGGAGGTGGCGGCGGCGACGACGGCGGCGCTAAAGGCGGGCCAGCCGGCGACGACAACGGGGGCGAGAATGCAGACGACGCTCATGGGGTGTGCCGAGTTTGACCGAGGCGGCGGCGTTTCCTCACGCGCGGCGTCGTGATTTTGAGCGCGAAGGGCGCGGGCCTAGGGATTGGATGGAACGTGGAAGACGGCGGCGCGCTGCTCCGGGGTGAAGCGATGGATGGCGAAGGCCGTGAGGAAGAGGGCGAGCAGGGCCAGCAGGCTGAGGATCAGCGTGAGGGCGAAAAAGGGGCGGGT
>CAMLQS010000111.1 GCA_946482165.1 uncultured Verrucomicrobiota bacterium
CTCGGCCAAGGCGCGAAAGGCGGAGGTGGGCCTCCGGCCCATGCCGCCTTTCGCAACGCCGGCCCAGCGCAGTTTCCTGCTCTCCCCGCAGGGCTTCGCGCGACGGGCCGAGTTATCTACAAAACACGGCCTAGGTATAACACACGCCCTGCCGGCGCGCTTCCCCGGCAAAGGGATGGGCTGACGTCGAGCGGGCGGTGTCCAGCGGGAAGACAGGATGCCCGAGACGAGCCGAGCTGATCCGCTCCAAGGCCAACGCCACATGGTGGTTATGGGTCATGAAACGCAGGAAGCTGTTACGGTCGATCTGCAGGCAGCGCACCGCGCCCTGGGCGACGACGTCCGCCGTCGACGTGCTGCTTTGCAGCAAGCTGATCTCGCCAAAGAAGTCGCCGGCCTTGAGCCGCGCAAGCGAACGGTCCCGCCGCCGCACATGGGCGATCCCTTGGTAAACGATATAAAACCACCGAGGATCCTCGCCTTCGCGCAAGATCACTTCGCCGTCGGCATAGGCCACGACCTGCGCCAGCCGGGCGAAGCGCCCCACCGCATGGGCGTCCCAGTGGGCGCACACCTTCAAGCGTTGGAGAAACGCCCGCCGATAGGAAAGGTCGTGGACCAGGGCGGCGCCAAGCTTGTCGGACACGCGACTCCGAAACAGCCCGGAAGGCATGACCATCGCGAACACCGGCGTGACGGCCCGGAGCTCAAGCGCGCCGTCGGAACGCCCCTCGTCGCCGGGGCAGGACGGGACGCCAAACAAATCATCCTCCTCGAACGAGAACGCATGGACGCGTTTCCCGCTGGACGCGCTCCGCATGGCGGTAAGCCGCCCCGAGAGCACAAGCCCGACCAAGCCGCCATCCTCCCCTCGCGTCACCACCTCGGATCGCGACGCGAAGGTCACCGGTTTCCACGAGCGCACGAGGGCCAGGCGATCGATCGGGTTAAGCAGGGAGAACAGCGGATGCGCGGTCGCGATCCGCAGAAGATCCGCCTCCGATTCCGGAAACACGAATTCGTCGCGGCGGCGCTGAAAGCGCTCCCAGCGCTGCCTCAGGCCGCGCCAGCCCCGCACCACGCCCGCCTTCCATCGGCGCACCATGAGCGCCACCGAAACGAGCAACAAGCCGGCCAGAACCGCCTGCAGCGCCGAAGACCAGTAGCCCAAGTCTCCGGAGACCGCCTCATAAAAACCCACGCCCAGCGCTCCGAGCACGAGCTTCGCGAGAAACGCCGTCCACACACACGCCCAAGCCAGCTCGATCATGCACACGCGCCAGTCCCAACGTTTCCACCACGGCCGCCAGTGCATTTGAGGGCGCTGATTGGGGTGGAAGAGAAAATTCGAATCCGTGTCGAGGCGGGGAGTCCGGCTGATCAAGGCCGTCAGGCCCTGCGCCAAGCCGCCGCCCCACGGACGCCAAAGAAACATCCATGCCAAGCCCAGGGCCGGAACCATGGACGGCGCCCAAACCAGCGCCGCGAGCACGATGAGTGACAGGGGCGCCTGCCCGGCGAGCAGGATCAGCACCTGTTCCCTCCGACGCAGAAGCAACCTGTCCCGCAAATCCAGCCGCGCATGGACAAAGAACAAGGATTTGCTCAGGGGACGCCCATAAACCTCTCCGCCTGCCCCCACGAGAAGCGTTGCCGCCAAGGCCTGGCCGGCGCCGAGCGCGATCAACGCCGCCACCGCGCCCAGAACAACCCCTGTCGTGCTCAACGCGACGGTCGTCTCCAGGGAGCGCCAAGCCAGGCCGGCCAACGCGGCCAACGCGCTCGCGACCGCCGGCCACAGCGCCCGTTGCCCCGGCTGCCATCCCGGCCAGGTCAAGCCGCTCCGCGGCGGCTTGCGCGACGGACCGGAGACCAGGACGCCCGCCTGCACCGCCTTCAAGACCAACTCGTAGAACTCACGCAGCGGCGGACAACGGCGTTCGCGCAGCAAACGGGCGAACACCTCCGGCACCGTCGATCCCTCGGCGAAAGCCTCGAGGACGACTCCCTGCTCGCGATTCACCGCCAAATAGACCTGCGCCGGCACATTCTTGATCACGAAGCCCCCGCGCGAGCACCAGCCGCTTTGCAACTCGGTGCTCAACTTTAGCTGTTCAGCAGTAAGCAGGAGGTTCTGTTCCATGGCAGTAAATCGTTCTTAACCGCGCGCATCTCCCGGCCGCGCATCTCCCATCATCTCGGTCAGCACGGCGCTGAGTTCGGTCAAAGCGAAAGGCTTGGGCAAAAAGCGGAACCCCTGCTCGCTGATGACCCATCGCGTCTCCTCCTTCAGCATCCCGCTGAGCAGCACCACGGCCAAGCCGGGATGAATCTGTCGCAAACGGAGCGCCAGGCTGACCCCGTCGCAGTCCGGCATCATCACATCGACCAAAGCCAGTCCGATTTCATCCGCCCGCTCCGCCAGGATTCTCAGCGCCTCGTCGGGCCCTCCCGCCGCCCTTACCTGCCAGCCCAGCCGCTCCAGCATATCCTGCAAGACGGCCCGCACCTCGGGCTGATCGTCCACGACCAGAATCTCGCTTTGCCTGCGCCGAGGGCTCGGACGGGAAGCGCCGGCCAAACGTTGAAACCAAGGGAGGGGCATGGGCTCTAAAGATTTACGGAGGGAATAGGTGAATAGGGAGTAGACCCTAAACCCACCGTGCGTCTCTTGGGGGAAAAAAACGATTCATATCATCGCTTAGACCCCTGTCCCCTTGAATTTTACAACTTCGTTAATTTCGACCTTCGCATTTCGCCTAAGCAAAGATGGAAGGCCTTCACACAGACCTGAGCGGGCTCTTGCTTCGAGAGCCTCCCGCTCTCGCCGGGCGTGGCTTGGGGCAACCATCCCCTGCCGTCGGCAGCCAGCGAGCAGGCCTCCCATCCCTGCCGGCGATTCGTGCTCGCGCCGTCGCGCCACGTCCCGGCGATGCGCCCCCGGCATGACACCTCGCCCGCCGGCTGCTCCGACTCCTCCGGCAGGGAGATCCGAGGCAGTTCGACGTCCCGCTCCCCCAACGCAGGATTTGTTCAGCTCAGGCGTTCGAGCAGAGCCTCGATTAACGCGTCCAAGCTCGGCTTTGCCGCGACGAAGTCGGGCTTCATCCCGTGCTCCACCAGCGTTTCCGTAGTCTGTTCGCCAATACTTCCGACCAAGGGAGCCTTCGCCCCCGGCAAGATCGCGAGCGAGCCGGACTGCGCGTGATAGCTTTCGGCCGCGGAGGAACTCGCAAAGAGAATGGCATCGGCGCCGTGCTGGCGGAAATCGTCGGCGACCGGATCGTTGGTCAGATCGGTCTTCTCCGTCCGGTAGAGCGGCAAACGGTCCACGATCGCGCGCGCGGCCTCGAGCTTCTTGACCAGCTTGTCGCGGTTCATGTTGCCCGTGACGACGATGACCTTGGCGCTGTCGAGGCTGCCGGTCTCGATGAGCGCGTCGGCGAGCGAGGCGCCCGTCGCCGTGTCGGGCATGCACTCGACGCGGATGTAGTGCTTCTCGATCTCGCGCGCAGTCGCCCGGCCGATGCAGGCGAAGCGCAGCAGACCCAGTGCGCGGATGTCATTAAAACCCTTCAGAAACTCCTCGAAGAAGTAACGCACCCCGTTCGCGCTCGTGAACACGATCCAGTCGTAGCTGCCGAGCTCCGCGAGAATCTCGACGAGTCCGTATTTGGAAACGTCCTTCGTGATCGTGATGAGCGGCAACTCCAGCACCTCGGCGCCAAGCGCCTCCAATTTTTCGCGCAGCTCGCTGTTTTGGTCGCGCGTGCGGGTGATCGCGACGCGGCGCCCGAAAAGCGGCAAATGCTCGAACCAGTCGATCGCCTCGTGGTCGCGCACGACCTCGCCGACGAAGATGATCGCCGGCGCGGCAAGCTTCGCCTCCGCGACTCGCGCGACCATATCCGCCACCGTGCCGCTGACGCTGCGCTGACGACCGAGCGAGGCCCACTGCACGACGGCCGCGGGAGTGTCGGCCGCGAGGCCGCCGGCGCGAAGCTCGGCGAGGATGTGCTCCAGCCGGCTCATGCCCATGTAGATCGCGAGCGTCGTGTTCTTCAGCGCGCCAAAGCCTCGCCAATCCACCTGCGCACTTCCCTTCGTCGGATCCTCGTGACCGGTGAGCAGCACGAGCGAAGTGCTGACATTGCGGAAAGTGAGCGGAATGCCGGCATAGGCGCCGGCCGCGAGCGCGGCGGTGACGCCCGGCACGACCTCGAATGGCACCCCGGCCTTGGCCAGCGTGCGCGCCTCTTCGCCGCCACGACCGAAGATGAAGGGATCGCCGCCCTTGAGCCGCACGACCTTCTTGCCCGCCTGCGCGTGCGTCACGAGCAGGGTCTCGATCTCTTCCTGCGGCACCGTGTGGCACCCGGCCTTTTTGCCGACGTAGACCACCTCGCACTCCGCACGACACCACTTCACGGCCTCGGGATGGACGAGGTAGTCGTAGACAAGCACGTCCGCGGCGGAGATGAGCTCCTTGGCGCGAAGGGTGAAAAGACTGAGATCGCCGGCGCCTGCGCCGACGAGATAAACGATACCTGAAGAAGAGACGGACATGAGTAAAGGGGACCGCGACGCCCGCGCCTGACGAACAGGACGAGCGCCGCATCCTCCACCCAACCACGACTCGGGCCTGCGGGGAAAGCGCAGAATCGGCGTCGACGCCCGTCGCTCAACGAGCCGGGCCGGGCGTGATCACCTTTGCGCTGATGAAAATGAGGACGCTCCGCGCCGCTCCCACATCCTTGCTCGTCCCGGATGACCTCACCTCGCCTTTCCCGAAGACACCACGCGAAAAAGCCCGCAGCCCGGCGTCATCCACCGCGGCCGTCGAGGCCGGCGGCGCGTTCCGCGCCCACTCCGGAGCATTTTCCGGGAAGGCTTTCGTCTTTTCGCTCGCCCGCAAAACCGCGACTTCGCCCGGGCGCAGGACGATCGCCGCGCTGTCCCCCCTTTCCATGAAGACGGGAACGAAAACAGTTTGCTCCGAAATCGGAGCGAGGGCTCCGCCTGCAGTCGGCGGGCCCTGCGTGAAGCCTGCAAACTCACGCACCATGGTCTGGACCTCCAGCGCGACGCTCCCGTCCGAAAGGACGTTTGGTAAAACCGAGGTCTCCACACCCACGTTCCGGCTGTCGAATTTCGCCGCGTCGCCCTGCTGCGCCACGGGGAGATCGAAAGAATGGGGATAGCGTAGCTCTTGAACGACGGAGATCGTGGCCCGATTTTGATTCAACACGGTCACCCGGGGAGCCGACAAAAGATCCGAACCGGGTTTGGCGGATAACTCGCGTATCAGTCGGGTCACCTCGGCTTCCGACAGGTGCCCCAGCACCGCCGGACTGGTCGTCGCCCCCGGTTTGAGCGCTGCACCGAAAAAGGTCGCCGAATCGAACTTCGCTCCTTCGACATTTACTTCCAGATAGCGGGCTTCGATCACGACCTGACGATGATCCGTCGCCCGCTTCGGCAGCCCCAATGCGGATTCCGGTTCGCCTTCCTTGAGCAAGCGCACCGTCGCCCCCGATGGAGGTGAAACAGGAGCGCGCTCCCCCACTTGCACCGTCGAGGCGCCAGCCAACACCACGCCCGCCGCCAGCCATGCGCCGACCATCGCGCCACGGCGCGCTCCGTCCCGCCGGGCGACGCCCAGCACCCCGAGGATGCGTCGTTCCAAGGTCGACGGCTCCGCCATCGACACCGCGCCGCCGCACGAGGCCCGGCCGCCCCACGCCTGCGCCGCGGCCAGCAGCTCCGCCGCATAAGCCGGCGCCTCCGCGCCCGCCGCCAGCACTCGGTCGTCGCAGGCCTGCTCCTGCGCCAGCCGCAAGTGTCGCGCCACAAGCCACACCAGCGGATTCGGCCAATACAGTGAACACGCCACTTGGCCGAGCAGCCGCGCCAAGCAATCCCGCCGCGCCACGTGCGCCAGCTCGTGGCGAAGCACCAACTCGATCCGCGCGTCGCTCCAATCGCGCGCGCCGGCCGGCAACATCACCACCGGACGCCACGTCCCCCAGGTGATCGCCACCGGAAACGCGGCCGAGATTCGCAGCTCGGGCGACCGACCAAGACCGTTGTTGTCCGCGACGCGCGCAGCCCAGGCTTGGATCCGCGCATCGTCCACGACACCGCTCCGCCGTTTCAACGCGTGCAACCGCGCCGCCCCGAGCATCCTCCGGACAAGCAGCAGCGCGGCTCCGCCCAGCCAGAGCGCCACGACCCCGTCGCGCCATCGTTCACGAAGCAGATCCGCCGCCGCACGCGAAACGGAGGCCGACTCGATCTTGGCGGCCACCACGGGCTCCGCCTCGCGCGAGACGACTTTTGCGGCCGGCAGCTTCAGCACGACCACCGTTGCCGCGCCTTCCGAAAAATCGGGCTCGTCCGACAACCGCGCGGCGGCGAATGGCAACGCCATCAGCACGCCGAAGGCCGCCAGCCAAACGAGGTGGCGATTCGCCGCCGACGCACCGCGCCAGCACCAAGCCGCGAACCACGCAAAGGCGGCGACCGCGACGCTCTTCAGCATCAAATCGGCAAACAAAGGCAGGTAGGGAGATAGATTCATCGTCGGGGTTGTGGGGCCCGCGGCGTCAAACCGCGGGCAGTGATTCAAAAGTTGGATTTCGACGTCTCCGCTCCGGCATTCGCGAGCGTCTTGGGAAGCGACACCTCCGTCGCGGTGACGAACACCAGCACGATGTTCTCCTTCGGATCGTCCGGGGCGATCTGCGTGACCACATGCGAGCCCTTGGCGCTCGTTGGCTGATGAATGCGCTTCAGCTGGCCGAGCTTGAATATGATGGCCCGGCCTGAAGCGACTCGCTGCGCGACCGTCGTCTCGCGGGTGGAGAAGATAGGTTGGTAGACAGCGCTATCGACCGTCGCGCCATCGGTCGGCGACCCGCCGCCAAATTCAACGAAGCCTTCGAACTCCGTCACCCTAGCCGTCAACTGGAGCAGAACGCTTCCGTCGGTCCCCAACTGCGGCAGAGCCTTCATCTCGACACCCAGGTTCTTTATGGGCTCCCCGCTCGTCACCGCCGTGCCGGCGCCGGAAGGAGTCGATCCTGCCGACACGTCCAAGGCATGGCCGGCACTCGGGGGAAATTGCATCTCGTGCGCCAACGTGAACGTCGCCAACTGACCGGACCTCACCGTGATCTTTGGCGAACTCATAAAATCCGCGCCCACCCGTTTGCCCAGTTCACGAACGAGCGCATCCGCCGCGCTCGGCGCGAGTCCGTCCCGCACCTCGCGGTTTGCGGAGGCGTAGGCGTCCATTTTTTCCAGCTCCTCGAGAACCGCCTTCGTCTCCGGCGCATCCGGCGGGAATTGCACGATCATCGTCTCGACCTCCACCGCGCGAGCATCGGCGCCTTGAACCGGTGCCGCCGGCCCGCCCTCGCGCACTCGCAGCGCCGAGCAGCCCGTAAGCGCCAAGGCCGCCGCGACCACGGTCAACACCGCGGTCGACCGCAGCACATCGCCGCGCTCGCGGCCCTCGTCCACGATGCCCACGATCCGTTTCGTCAAGGTCGAGGGCTCGGCCATCGCCACCGCCGCGCCGCTCCAGCCCTTGTCGGCCAGCATCCGGGCCGCGGCCAGCAACTCCGTCGCATACGTCTTCGACTCGACGCCCGCCGTGATCACGCGATCATCGCAGGCCTGCTCTTGCGTCAGCCGCAGCCGGCGCGCGGCGAGCCACACCAGCGGATTCGGCCAACACAGCGCGCAAGCCACCTGACTGAGCAGGCGCGCCAGACAATCCCGACGCGCCACGTGCGCCAGCTCATGGCGAAGGACCAGCTCGAGCCGTTGCTCGCTCCAACCGCGCGCATCGGCTGGCAGCATCACCACCGGTCGCCACGTCCCCCACGTCATCGCCACCGGACACTCCGCGGAGATCCGCAGCTCCACGCGGCGCCGAAGAGCCTGCTCGCCCGCGAGCCGCAGCGCACAGGCCGCGATCCGATCCTCGCCCGCCAGGGCGCTTCGACGCCTCAACGAGCGCAGACGCGCGGACCCGACAAATCGCCAGACAAGAAGCGCAGCCGCCACGCCCAGCCACACGCCAACCACCCCGTCTCGCCAGTGATCCCGTCCCCACGCCAGCGCCGCGCGCAACGGGGAAACCGGGTCCGCGACGACCACCGTCGGCGACGCGTCTCCGGTGGAGGATTTCCGCACGGGCAGCGTCACAATGATCGCCGTGTCGGCGTCGGTGGCCGGCGAGCGCTCGCGTTCGGCCGACACCCACACGCCGAGAAAAGGCAGGGCCAGCACCTGGCCGATAGCCGCCAGCCAGATCAGGTTTCGATTGGCCGCGGAAGCTGATCGCGCGAACCGCGCCGCCAACATCGCCACGCCGACGAGAACGGCGCTCTTGAGCATCAGATCGACCAACAGGGGGAGGTAACTCGAAAGGTTCATGGGGGTGCGAAGCCGGCGCGCGTTACTTGGATTTCGCCTTCTTGATGATCGCCTCGAGCCGCTTCAGCTCCTCGGGGTCGAGCTTGCCGCCCTCGGCGTCCACCAGCGACGCGACCGCGCTCGCGAGCGAGCCGGCGAAGAACGCCCCCACCACCCGCTTGAGCGCGGACCGCCGCGCCTGCTCCGCCGGCTGCGTGGGCAGATACACATAACGCGGCCCGTCCTCGCGGTGCTTGAGCGCGCCCTTGTCCTCGAGAATGCGCAGCAAGGCGCGAACCGCGGAGTAGCTGGGCGCGTCCGACAGCGCCTCCTGAATCTCGGCCGCCGTCGCTTCGCCGCGCGCGTAGATGACATCCATGATCTGGCGCTCGCGGCGGCTCAGATCATCGGGATCCTGAATGGTTTTCGGAGGCATGCTAATTTCTTAGCACACGCCTCCGGGAAAGATCAAGCCCGCTATGCTGGAATTTTAGCACACATCGCGAATCCTATCATTTGAACCACGGAGATCACGGAGGGCACGGAGAGGGAGAAAGCGGATCAAGCGACCACTTCTCTTTCCGACTCCTCCGTGCTCTCCGTGTCCTCCGTGGTTCAAATCTGAAACCCGAAGTGCTTCAGCATCGCGCGCGCGGTCGGCTCGGGCGCGTCGATCTCGGCGTCGCTAAGCGGCAGGCTGCGCAGGCCGATCTCGTGGTGATAAAACCAAAGCGTGTCGGCCGTCACATGCGCGGCGAAGGCCGTCTGGCAACCGCCGCCCAAAAGCCGCTGAAAGGCGCGCTCGAGCGTGACGGCCCGCGCGGTGCGTTTGTCGAGCACGGCGCCGATGCGCGCGGCGTCGGCCTCGCGCGTTTGAAGCGCGATCGCCGCCTGGCCGACGGCGGGCACCATGTGCTCCGGCCCGAGCGCGTGAAAGCCCACGCCCTGCCAGCCGCCGATGCCGAGGCGGCGCAGGCCGGCGGCGGCGAGCACGGTGGCGTCGGCGACGTGGTCCTGGCCGATCTTGCGCAGGCGGGTGTCCACGTTGCCGCGGATCTCCGTGAACTGCGCGTCGGGGAAAATCATGCCGAGCTGGAGCCGGCGGCGCGGACTGCTCGTGGCGATGAGCGCGGGCGTCTCGACGCCGTCGCGAAGAACCAGAATATCGCGCGGGTCTTCGCGCGGCAGATAGCCGGCGACGACGAGGCCGGCGGGAAGTTCGCCGGGCAGATCCTTGCAGCTATGCACGGCGACATCGGCGTCGCCGCGCAGGAGCGCTTCCTCGAGTTCCTTCGTGAAGAGGCCCTTGCCGCCCTGTTTTTCGAGGGACCATTCGGTGCGCTGGTCGCCGGTGGTGACGATCTTCAACAGCTCGGTTTCGCAGCCGAGCGCGTCGCGCAGATGCGCGGCGACCTGCTCGGTCTGGGCGAGCGCGAGCGGGCTCTTGCGAGTGGCGAGGATGAGTTTGTTTTTAACCACGGAATTCACGAAAGGCGGAGAGATGGAACCGCTAATTCTCGCTAAAGAACGCTAAAGTAGAATCAGAAATCTGAAGGATGGTTTTAGCGAGGTTTAGCCCAATTTAGCGGTTCCACCTTCAGCTCCTAAAAAGCAAATGGGCACCGACGGAAATTCCGCCGATGCCCATCGTAAACAGCGTTTTGACGGCGGAGCTTAGCCCGCGTAAGCGCCGGCGACGCCGGAGATGTCGCGCTTCGGCATCCAGGGCATCATGCCGCGGAGGTATTCGCCGGTCTTCTCGATCTGGTGCTTCTGGCCAGCCTTGAGGAGGGCGTTGTAGTTCTTGAGGCCGCCCTTGTATTCGGCGACCCACTGCTTCACGAACTTGCCGGACTGGATCTCCTTCAGGATCTTCTTCATCTCGGCCTTGGTCTTGGCGTTGATCACGCGCGGGCCGCGGGTGATGTCGCCATACTTGGCGGTCTCGGAGATGGAGAAGCGCATGCCGGAGATGCCCTTTTCATACATGAGGTCGCAGATGAGCTTCAGCTCGTGGAGGCACTCGAAATAGGCCATCTCGGGCTGGTAGCCGGCCTCGACGAGGGTCTCGAAGCCCGCCTGGACGAGCGCGGAGGCGCCGCCGCAGAGCACGGCCTGCTCGCCGAAGAGGTCGGTCTCGCACTCTTCCTTGAAGGTGGTCTGGAGCACGCCGGCGCGGGTGGAGCCGATGCCCTTGGCCCAGGCGAGGGCGCACTTCTTGCCGGTCTTGGACTTGTCCTGGTAGACGGCGATGAGGGCGGGCATGCCCTTACCTTCGACATAGAGGCGGCGGACCATGTGGCCGGGGCCTTTGGGAGCGACCATGATCACGTCGACGTCCTTCGGAACGGTGATGAGGCCGAAGTGGACGGCGAGGCCGTGCGAGAAGACGAGGGTCTTGCCCTTGGTGAGGTTGGGCTCGATGTCGGACTTGTAGACGTCGGCCTGCTTCATGTCGGGGAGACCGACAAGGATGACGTCGGCCTGCTTCACCGCCTCGGCGGTGGAGACGACGGTGAAGCCGTGCTTCTTGGCCACGGGAGCGGACTTGGAGCCCTCGTAGAGGCCGATGATGACCTTCACGCCGGAGTCCTTGAGGTTGAGGGCGTGGGCGTGACCTTGGGAACCGTAGCCGAGAACGGCGATGGTCTTGTTCTTATAGAAGCCGAGATCGGCGTCCTTGTCGGTGTATACTTTGGCGGGCATGTTGGGAGAGTTTGGAGGGGTTCTTTTTCGGGCGGGAAAAACGGGCCGCGCGCGTGGCGAGGCTCGAGGCGGCTCAGCGCTTCAGCGCGAGCGTGCCGGTGCGGGCGATCTCGACGATGCCGAAGGGCGCGAGCAAATCGAGGAAGGCGGTGACCTTCGAGCTGTCGCCGACGAGCTCGATGATGAGCTCGCTGTGGTCGACGTTGACGATCTTCGTGCGGAAGATCTCGCAAATCTGCATGACCTCGGAGCGGGTCTTGGCGGGGGCCTTCACCTTCACGAGCACGAGCTCGCGCTGCACCGCCTGGCCTTCCTTGAAGTCGCAGACCTCGACGACGTTCACCAGCTTGCGGACCTGCTTGATGGCGAGATCGAGCGCGGAGTCGTCGCCCTTGAGGACGACGGTGATGCGCGAAAGATGGGCCTCGTGGGTGGGGGCGACGTTGAGCGAATCGATGTTGAAGCCGCGGCCGGAGAAAAGACCGGTCACGCGAGCGAGAACGCCGAACTTATTCTCAACGAGGATCGAGAGCGTGTGACGCATTGCGAGGGTTGGACTGAAAGGGTGATGGAGGAGCTTGGTGGACGCTGAGGGACTCGAACCCCCGACACCCTCGGTGTAAGCGAGGTGCTCTAACCAACTGAGCTAAGCGTCCGAGCCAAAAGGCGCAGAACAACAAACGCGCGGGGGAGCTGACAAGGGTTTATTTGCGGGGCTTCGGTCCGGGCCCCGCGGCGGAGGGTCGGCGAATTCTGACTGTTTTATCCTGTCGCGGCTCCGCCACGGCCCCGCTCAGCCTTCGCCCTTCCCCCAAAGCCGGATGCCTCCGGCGCTTCCGATTTACCCCTCCCGCCGCCCCGCTTCATGAGCTCCGCAGCCATCGTCCAGATCGCCGTGTTTCTCGGCCTCAACGTCGTGATCGCCATCCTCACATGGCTGCACTGCCGCAAGGCCGGCGGACGCGGCAGCGACGACACCCGCGAGTATTTTTTGGCCAGCGGCGGGCTCAACTGGGTTTTCATCGCCGGCTCGATCACGCTGACGAACATCAACACCGACACCTTGGTCGGGATGAACGGGCCCCAAAAGCTGATCATGGTGCTTTGGGAGCTCTCCGGCGCCGTCGGACTGCTCCTCCTCGCGAAGATCTTCGTGCCGCTCTACTACAAATACAAGTGCACCACCGTCACCGAACTCCTCGAGCGCCGCTATAACAACAAGCATATCCGCGCCACGGTCGGCGGCATTTTCCTGCTCGGCGACGTGTTCATCTTCCTCCCGATCATGCTCTACACGAGCTCGCTCGTGCTAAAAACGATGTTCGGTCTCGACGTGCCGCTGCTCGCGCTCGCCAGCGTCACCGCGGTCGTGGGCGCCTGCTACGCGATCTTCGGCGGACTGCGCGCGGTCGCCATCTCCGACACCTACGCCGGCGTCGTCGTGCTGGGCATGGGCCTGCTGGTCGCCTTCCTCTCGCTCAACGCCATCGGCTGGGATTTTTCCGGCATCCCCCGCGAGCGCCTCACGCTTGTCGGCGACTCCGCCTCGCCCGTGCCGTGGACGACCCTCTTCACCGGCATGATCTTCTCGCAGCTCTTCTATTGGAGCACCAACCAGACGATCACCCAGCGCGCCCTCGCCGCCCCGTCCATCCGCGAAGCGAAAAAAGGCGTCTACGCCGCGATGATCGTGCGCCTGATCCTCATCCCGCCGATGGTCGTCATCCCCGGCATCTGCGCCTACAAACTCTACGGCGCGCTGCCCAACGACACCGCCTACGGGCATCTCGTGGCCAACATCCTCCCGCCCTGGCTCCTCGGCGCCTTCGCCGCCGCGATGTTCGGCGCCGTGATGACGAGCTACAACGCCACCCTCAACTCCTCCGCGGCTCTCTACGTGTGCGACATTCACCAGCAGTATTTCAACCCGCGCGGCCAGATCCGCTGCCTCAGCGTGTGGCTGCAAGTCGTCTTCTCGCTTCTCTCCATCGCACTCGTCCCCGCCTATGCCGGCGCCGAAAGCATCATCCAGCTCATCCAGGCGCTGATCGGCCTTTTCTCGATGCCAATCCTGTCGGCTTTCATCACCGGCCTGCTCTTCCGCAACGTCGATGCGCGCGCCGTCATCGCGACCATCCTTTTTGGCGCCGGTCTCTACGCCCTCTTCGCCTTCGCCTGGCCCGCCTGGCACAAGGCCGACCCGGCAGGCGTCCCCGCGCCGATCCACTTCCTGCACGCCGGCGCCATCACCGTGCTCGCCTGCGTGGGCTTCGCGCTCGCGCTCAACCGTCTCGCCTTCGGCAAACGCGCCACGTTCGAGCTCGGCACCCGCGCCGCCTGGCGCGAAGCGCTGGCGACGCTGCGGAGCTGAGCCGCCGTCGACGAGGCGGCCAGGGTCACCACACCCTCGCCCAAAGGAGCTTGAGGTAGCGGCTCTCCAGACAATTCGAGTAGACCGGGTGGTCCGCGCCGGCGCCCGTGCGATCGATAAACTGCAGGCGGCGGTTCAGGCGGTGCGCCGCCTTGATCACGTGCTCCTCGAAGTCCTCCCAGCTCAGCAACCCCGAGCAGGAGCAGGTGACGAAGATGCCGCCCGGCTTCACCAGCGAGAGCGCGAGCTGGTTCAGGTCCTCGTATTTGCGCCGGCCCTCGGCGTTGCCCGCGGCCTCGCGGGTGAAGATCAGCTTCGGCGGATCGAGCACCACGACGTCCCACTTCTCGCCGTTCGTCGCCATCTGGCGCGCGTAGGCGAAGGCGTCCGTATGAACAAACTTGATACGCGCCTGGTTCAGGTTGGCGTTGCGCTTCGCCATCGCCACCGCGGCCTCGTCGAGGTCGACCGC
>CAMLQS010000112.1 GCA_946482165.1 uncultured Verrucomicrobiota bacterium
CGGCCTCCCCCCAAGAAATCCGCCGCTCTCTTCCCCATGATCCGCTCCCGCCCTCCGCTCCTCGCCCTCGCCTTGCTGGCCCTCTCCGCGCCTCCGCTCCTCGCCGACTACCCGATCGTCTCGCATCGTTATCTCGCCGATCCGACCACGCTCGTCACCCGGGATCGCGTCTATGTGTATTGCTCCGACGACGACGAGAGTCCCGTCGAGGGCGGCTACAATATTCCCGACGTTGTCTGCGTCTCCACCTCGGACATGAAAAACTGGACCGACCACGGCTCCGTTTTCCGCGCCGAGACCGACACGACCTGGGCGAAAAAAACCTGGGCTCCCGGCGCCATCGAGCGCGACGGCAAATTCTACCTCTACTTCGGAAACGGCGGCGCCAACATCGGCGTCGTCGTCGCCGACAGCCCGACCGGCCCCTTCAAGGATCCTCTCGGCAAGGCGCTCATCGACCACGGCACCCCGGGCGTGCAACCGGCCAAAAACATGTGGCTCTTCGACCCCGGCGCTTTCATCGACGACGACGGGCAGGCCTACCTCTACTTCGGCGGAAACGGCGACGACAACGTCCGCGTCGCCAAGCTGAAATCCGACATGATCAGCCTCGACGGCGAGGTCGTCAAAATGCACGCCCCGAACTTCTTCGAGGCCGCCTTCGTCCACAAGCGCGGCGGCGTATACTACTTCGCCTACTCCACCACCCCCCGCGCCGGCATGCGTTTCGACTACATGACCAGCGACAAACCCACCGAGGACTTCACTTACCGCGGCGTCGTCTCGGATCAGCCTCCGATCAACAACAACAATCACCACGCCGCCCAGTTCGAGTTCAAGGGCGGATGGTATCACATCTACCACAATCGCGTCGTCGCCAAAGAAGCCGGCATCCCCGCGGGTTTCCGCCGCAACCTCGCCGTCGAGAAATTCGATTACGATGCGGACGGCTCCATCCGCAAGGTGGCATTCACCACCGACGGCGTCGCGCAGCTTGGGCACGTCGATCCCTTCTCCGTCGTCCAAGCCGAAACCTTCGCCGCCCAGCACGGCGTCGAGACCGAGCCCTGCGCCGGGGGCGGCATGAACCTCGCGGACCTTCATGACGGCGACTGGGTGCGCATCCGCGGCGTGAACTTCGGCGCAGCCGGCGCGAAGAAATTCCACGCCCGCGTCGCCTCCGCCGAGGACAACAGCGGCTCCATCGAGATTCGGATCGGCGCGCCCGACGGACAAAGCGCCGGCGCCTGCCGGATCAAAACCACCGGCGGCGCCCAACGATGGGCAACTGTTTCCTGCGCGGTCGAGGGCCTCGCCGGCGTGCAGGACCTCTACCTGCGATTCACCGGGGAGAAGGGCAAAACGCTCTTCAACCTCGATCAGTGGCGCTTCGAGTAGGACCCCTTTCAACTCGCGCCATCCACCCCGCCCCGCCATGCCGACCCGCTTCACCTCGCTCCCGGTCGCCTCGCGTTTCCGCCCGCGGCTTGATCGTCTTGGTCGCCTCGCCTTTGTCCTCCTCGCCACCGGCCCCGCCCTCGCGCTTCAGGCCGCCGCCGAACTCCCTCTGCTGAGTCCGATCTTCGGCGACCACATGGTCCTGCAGCGCGGAAAACCAAACCGCATGTGGGGCTGGACGACCCCGGGGGCCGAGGTCCGCCTCCGCCTCGTCGAGCAGGAAGCCCGCGCCACCGCCGACGCGGACGGAAAATGGACGGCGACGTTCCAGCCGCCTCCCGTTGGCGGCCCCTATGAGCTGATCGTCGACGGCCCTGGCGAAAACGACCGGATTCTGCGCGACCTTCTGGTGGGCGACGTTTGGCTCTGCGGAGGCCAGTCCAACATGGAAATGAAGCTCGCCCAAACCAGCGACGCCTCCGCATCCATCGCCTCCGCGGACCGGCCTCGCATACGCCTTTTCCCGGTGCGCAACCAGACCGCCTATGCGCCCGCCTCGGTCGTGCAGGGCGAATGGCTGGTCTGCACCCCCGAGACCGTCGCCGGCGGCGCCCATGGCGGATTCTCCGCGGTCGGCTACCATTTTGGCCGGCGGCTCCAGGAGGAACTCGACGTGCCCATCGGCCTCATCCAGAGCTGCGTCGGCGGCACCCCCGCCGAATCGTGGACCAGCCCCGCCGCGCTGCGCGAGCTGGGCGACTTCGATTTTCAACTCGACGAAATCGGGCGGCTGCACTCCCGCGGCGGCCCCCGATACGGCAACTTCATCGCCCACTGGTATGACGAATACGACCTCGGCCAGCGCGGCGGCGGCGCGTCCGAAACCGCGGCTTGGTATTCACCGGAGCACGACGACCGGGATTGGCGCCGGATCGGGCTGGCCGAGGGATTCGCCACGCTCGGCGTGGCCGACACCCCCGCGTTGGTGTATTTCCGTCGAACGATCACCCTGCCTGATCCGCTTCCTCCCGGACCCGCGCGCATCCAGCTCGGCGCGGTCGAACGCATGGACACCGTCTGGGTCAATGGGCGTTGGGTGGGCGCCAGCGCCTGGGTGGAGAATCCTCGCGACTACGTCGTGCCGCCCGACGCCCTTCGTCCCGGCGAAAACGTCATCGCGATCCGCGTGATGAAGACCCGCCCGGACGGTGGCTTCCGCTCCCCGCCCGAACAAGTCAAACTCGTGCTCGGCGACGGTCGCGATATCCCGCTCGCCGGCGAATGGCGCGGGCGCGTCAGCGTGGACGCCCGTCCGCCGCACCCGCTGCCCGCCGGTTACGAAAACTGGCCGGTCATGCCCGCCGTGCTGCATCACGGCATGATCGCGCCCCTTCAACCGCTCGCGCTCTCCGGCGCCATCTGGTATCAGGGCGAGGCAAACGTCGGCCGCTCCTCGCAATACCGCCGCCTCCTGCCGGCCATGATCGCCGACTGGCGCCGAGGCTTCGATCAGGGCGACTTCCCGTTCTATCTCGTCAGCCTCGCCGCGTTCCAGGCCCGGAAAAATCAGCCCGGCGACGATGCCTGGGCCGAACTGCGCGAAACCCAGGCCGAGGTCGCCGGCACCGTCCCGCGCTCCGGCCTCGCGCTCGCCATCGACAAGGGCGAGGCCGACGACATCCATCCTCGCGACAAGCGTCCGATCGGCGAGCGTCTCGCTCTCCTCGCCCTCGCCGGCCACTACGGGAAAAACATCGCCGCCTCCGGCCCGGTTTTCCACTCCGCCGAACCCGTCGCCGACGGCTCCGCCCTGCGCCTGAGCTTCGACCACGTCGAGAGCGGGCTCGTCGTCTCGGATGGCGAGACGCTCGGCGAGTTCTCGGTTCGCGGCGAGACCGGCCCCTGGGTTTGGGCTGCGGCGCGAATCGAAGGTGACACCGTGGTTGTCTCTTCGCCCGAAATTCCGCGCCCCCTCCACGCACGCTACGCCTGGCAGTCCAATCCCCGCGCCACGCTCTACAACTCGGCCGGGCTTCCGGCCGTCCCGTTCCGCACCGACACCGCGGGCGTAACGCCCTGATCCCCGTCCTCGGCCCTCCCCAACCGATGTTCCCGTTGCTCACGACCACATGCCCGTCGGTCCCTAGTTCGGGCACCGCGTCGCTTTTCGCCAAATGCGCGCTTCTCGTTCTCGCGGGCCTGCTCTTCTGCCCGCCGCCCGCCCGCGCCGCCGCTAACGCGACGCCGGCCATGGACCTGGTGACAGGCAGCGCCACCCAGGACTCTTTCACCCTCGTCGGCCCGGAGGGAACAACCGCGTCCCTTCGCCACGACGCCAACGAACACGCCGGGGTCGTTCGTGCCATCGCCGACCTTCGCGCCGATATCCAGCGGGTGACCGGACGGACTCCCGCGCTCGGCTCCGACTCCACACCGCTGCCCTCCGGCCCGGTCGTCCTCATCGGCACCGTCGGCCAAAGCGCCGTGATCGACGAACTCATCCGCTCCGGCCGGATCGCCTCCGACCCGATCGTTGGCAAATGGGAGAGCCACGTCATCGCCACCGTGGAGCGGCCCCTGCCAGGCCTTGATCGCGCTCTCGTCATCGCCGGCAGCGACAAACGCGGAACCATCTACGGCATCTACGAGCTCTCACGGCAGATTGGCGTTTCACCGTGGCATTTCTGGGCCGACGTGCCGCCTCCCGCTCGCGGGGAGCTTCATGTGAAGTCCGGCGCCTTCGCCTCCGGCGAGCCCAAGGTGAAATACCGCGGCATCTTCATCAACGACGAGGCTCCCGCCCTCCGCCGGTGGGCCGAGCGGCACTACGGCGGTTTCAACCAAGCCTTCTACGCCCGCGTCTTCGAACTCATCCTGCGCTGCAAGGGCAACTACCTCTGGCCGGCCATGTGGCTGCCCGTCGCCTTCAACGACGACGACCCTGGAAACCCGCGCCTCGCCGACGAATACGGCGTGGTCATGGGCACGAGCCACCACGAACCGATGATGCGCGCGCACCACGAGTGGGAACGCTTCGGCGGCGGCGCCTGGAACTATGAGACCAACGGCGAGAAGCTCCGCGAATTCTGGCGCGGCGGCATCAAACGCAAAGGCGGGTTCGAGAGCATCGTCACCGTGGGCATGCGCGGAGACGGCGACGAGGCCATGGCCGAACACACCGCCGTCCCCCTGCTCAAAAAAATCATCGCCGACCAACGCGCCATCCTGACGGAAGTCGCCCGCAAACCCGCCGCCGAAATCCCCCAGGTCTGGGCGCTCTACAAGGAGGTGCAGGACTACTACGACAAGGGCATGCGCGTGGACGACGACATCATCGTCCTATTCAGCGACGACAACTGGGGCAACATACGCTTCCTGCCCCGGCCCGAGGAGCCGGGCCGCGCCGGCGGCTACGGCATGTATTACCATGTGGACTACGTGGGCGGCCCCGTCTCCTACCGCTGGCTCAACGTGACCCAGATTGAGCGCATCTGGGAGCAGATGACCCTCACTTACGAGGCCGGCGTCCGCGACCTCTGGATCGTCAACGTCGGCGACATAAAGCCCATGGAGTTGCCCATGAGCTTCTTCCTCGACCTCGCCTGGGACCCCGAGGCGATCTCCGCGGACGGCCTGCCCGACTACTACCTGCGTTGGGCCGCACAGCAGTTCGGCCATGAACACGCCCAGGCAATCGCCGAGATGCTGGCGCTCTACACCAAATACAACGCTCGTCGCACCCCGGAGATGCTAGCGCCCGGCACCTACAGCGTCGCCAACTACCGGGAGGCCGACCGCGTGCTGGAGGACTACAAGCGCCTGGCTGCCTCGGCGCGCGAACTGCACGCCCGCCTGCCCGCCGCGCAACGGCCCGCGTTCTTCCAGCTCGTCCTCTTCCCCATAGAGGCCTGCGCCAACCTCAACGAGATGTATGTCGCCGCCGGCAAGAACGCGTTCTACGCCGAGCGCGGCGCCGCCTCGGCCAACTACTACGCCGACAAGGTCCGGGAGCTCTTCGACCGCGACGCCGAGCTCACCCGTCAGTTCCACGAGGACCTCCTCGGAGGGAAATGGAACCACATGATGTCGCAGACCCACATCGGCTACACCTCTTGGGCGCACCCGCCGCTCAACCGCATGCCCGCCGTCGCCTACGTCCAACCGGTGGAGCGCGCCGAGCTCGGCTTCTTTGTCGAGCACGGCGGCCAGCCCCGCTGGGGCTGGCTGGATGTCGAGGCCGACTGGAGCTTCACCCACGACCTGCCGACAGCAGATCGTATAAACGACCAGCGTCACTACGTGGAGATCGTCAACCGCGGCCGCGAACCCCTTACCTACACCATCGCCCCGCGCGAGAGCTGGATAAGCCTCTCCCGCCCGGGCGGCACAATCGCCTACGACGAAAAAGTTTTCGTCCGCATCGACTGGGAAAAGGCCCCGCGTGGCCGCGCCATCGGCACGCTCGTCATCTCCGGCGCGGGCAAAAGCCACACCGTCCACGTGCCCATTCGGAACGAGTCGCCCGCCGTCGCCGGCTTCGTGGAAAACAACGGTGTGGTCGCCATCGAGGCCGACGCTTTCAACCGGGCGACCGACACCGCCGACGCGCGCTGGATAACCGTGCCCAATCTCGGACGCACCGCTTCCGGCGTCACCATCGCCCCGTCCACCGCCGCCTCGCGGGCTCCGGGCGACGGGTCGCCACATCTCGAATACACCTTCACCTTGCTCGACGGCGCCGCCGTCGAAGTCGAAACCCATGTCTCGCCCACCCAAAATTTCCGCCCGGGCGACGGCATCAAATTCGCCCTCGCCATCGACGGCGAGACGCCCCGGATCATCAACATCAATGAAGGCGAGACCGTCCCGGACTGGAAATACCCCTCGTGGTGGACCCAATCCGTCGGGGACCACGTCAAGCTGGGGCGCAGCGCGCACGGGAACCTCGCCCCGGGCCCTCACACGCTCCGGGTCTGGATGGTCGACTCCGGGCCGGTGATCCAGCGTTTCGTCATCAACGCCGGCGGCCTTCGCCCCTCCTACCTCGGCCCGCCCCCCAGCCTGCGCGCCCCGGCATCCAAGGCCGACTAGAACGCCGGCCCTCGGCACGCTTCCCTCTGCGCGCCATGCCCTCTCCACCCCTCGCGCCCCTCCTTCCTCCAATGCACCCCGCCTCCGGCCCTGCCCGCCGCCTCCGCTTGCTCGCGCTCGCCTTCGCCCTTGGCGGAACCGCGCTCCGTTCCCCTGCCGCTACGGCCGCCTCCTCCGCCCCCGCACCCGAGTTCGCCCGCAATCCCCTCATCTGGGCCGACGTCCCGGACATGGCCGTCATCCGAGCCGGGGAGAACTACTACATGAGCAGCACGACCATGCATATGAGTCCGGGCCTGCCGCTCATGAAGTCGCCCGACCTGGTCAATTGGAGCCTTGTCGGCTACGCCTGCCAAACCCTCGCGGACAACGAGGCGCTCCGCTTGGAAAACGGGAAGAACGCCTACGGCCGCGGCTCCTGGGCCAGCAGTCTCCGGCACCACGACGGCATGTTCTACGCGAGCACCTTCTCCGCCACCAGCGGCCGCACCCATGTTTACCGCACGCGCGACGTCGAGAAGGGCCCGTGGAAAGAGAACTCCTTCTCGCCCGCGCTCCACGATCACAGCCTGTTCTTCGACGACGACGGACGCGTTTACATGCTCCACGGCGGCGGCCGCCTTACCTTGATTGAACTCCAGCCGGATCTCTCCGGCATCAAGCCCGACGGCGTGAACCAAGTCGTGGTCGATAACGTCAACGCCGTCTTCGGCGAGGACCAGGGCGGCCTCAAGGGCGAAGGCTCGCAGTTGTTCAAGGTCAAGGGCCGCTATTATCTCTTCAACATCGCCTCGCCCAAAAGCCGCTGGTCTCGCACCGTCATCGTCCATCGTGCCGACAAGATCACCGGCCCCTACGAAGGCCGCGTCGCTCTCGAGGATCGCGGCATCGCACAAGGCGGCCTCATCGACGCTCCCGACGGCAAATGGTATGCCTACCTGTTCAAGGACAACGGCGCCGTCGGTCGCATCCCCCATCTGGTGCCGGTCCATTGGGAAGACGGCTGGCCCGTCCTCGGCGAAAACGGCAAGGTGCCGATGACGCTCGACATCCCCGCCGGCAAACAAGGCGTCTCCGGCGTCTCGGGCATTGTTTGCTCCGACGAGTTCGGCCTGCCTGCGGGCGCGCTCCCTTCCGGTCGCTTGAGCAGCACTCAGCCCGCCGAGGAAACCGCCCGGGACGGCCTTCCTCTCGCGTGGCAATGGAACCACAACCCCGACGCCCGCCATTGGTCGCTCACCGCGCGTCCGGGCCATCTGCGCCTCACCACCGGGCGCGTGGACCAAGGAATCCTCGAGGCCCGGAATACGCTCACTCAGCGCACGTTCGGCCCTCGCAGTGCCGCGACCACTCGCATCGACGTTTCCGCGCTCAAGGACGGTGACGTCGCCGGACTCGGGGTTCTTCAACGCCGTTACGGTTACGTCGGCGTCAAGCAGGAGAACGGCAAACGCCACGTCGTCATGGTCGCGACCGAGAACGACGCCGCCGTCGAGCTCGCCGCGGTTCCATTGGACGCCAAAGTCATTCACCTTCGGGCCGACTGCGAGTTCGCGCCGAGCCCCGAGCTTGCGCGCTTCTCCTACAGCCTCGACGGCGACACCTGGACCGCGATCGGCCGCCCGTCCCCCATGGCCTACACCCTGCCCCATTTCATGGGCTACCGCTTCGCGCTCTTCTGCTACGCGACCCGCGAGCCCGGCGGCCACGCTGATTTCGACTATTACCGCATCGCGCCGACGGCCAACTGACCGCGATTCCCGCCCCATCACCGCAGCCGTCTCTTTTCCCCATGAACATTGCACGCTTCCTGTCCGTCGCGCTCTCGCTTCTTTCTTCATCCCTCGTCCAGGCGGACCAGCCGGAAGCCATGCCCCGCGCCGCGACCACGCTCGACGGAAAAGCGCTCCCCGCCTCGCCGGGCTCAAACCCGATTTTCCGCGATGCCTTCACCGCCGATCCGGCGCCGCTCGTCGTCGGCGACACCGTTTACGTCTACGCCGGCAAGGACAACGCCAAGGACAAGGAGATGTTCACCATGCCGGCGTGGGTGGCCTACTCCTCCAAAGACATGAAAACGTGGATCGCCCACGGAGAGGTCCTGCGCCCCACCGATTTTTCCTGGGGCGAGGCAAACTCCGCCTGGGCTTCCCAAGTCGTCCGGCATCGCGACAAGTTCTACTTCTTCGTCACCGCCCGCGGCGACCGATCCGCGCCCGGCAACAACATCGGCGTCGCCGTCGGCGACAGCCCCGTTGGTCCCTTCAAGGACGCCATCGGTCGCCCGCTCATCACCAATGCCATGACTCCGGACGCCAAGCGTCCGTGGGAGGACATCGACCCGACCGTTCTCATCGACGACGACGGCACTCCCTGGATGGCCTGGGGCAACGGCGACTGCTATCTGGTCAGGCTCAAGCAGAACATGGTTGAGCTCGACGGCCCGATCGAAAAAATCGACCTGCCCCACTACGTCGAGGGCCCGTGGCTCTACAAACGCGGGAAGCTCTACTATCTGGTCTACGCCTCGATGATACCGCCCGACGGCTGGGAGCAAATCAGCTACGCCACGGCGGAAAAGATCACCGGCCCATGGACGCATCGGGGCCGCGTCACCGGTTCGGCCGAAAACAGCTTCACCATTCACCCGGGCGTCGTGGAGTTCAAGGACCAGTGGTATTTCTTCTATCACTACGCCGGCATGGCGCTCGACGGCGAAAAAGGCGGCCTCGGCCGCCGGGCCGTCCGCGTGGAGCACCTCCACCACGAGCCCGATGGCGCCATCCGCCCCGTCGCCCAGACCGCCGAAGGAGTGAGCGTGCCTCCCCGGCACTGAGCCCGACGCCACCCACATTCCCGGATCTCCTGATCGTTACCCGATTCACAATATGTCGCCCCGACTCCGAACCCGGCTCTTCGAGCTCGCCTTCGTCGCATGCCTCGTCGCCCAAACCGGTCACTTCGCATTGGCCGACACCCCGGCCGACCCGACGCTTCGCTCCGTCTACGCGGATGACTTCCTGATCGGAGTAGCGCTCGGCACCGCCATGGTGGACGGACGCAACGCCCGCGCCGGCGAGATCGCCGCGCGGCAGTTCTCGTCCCTCACCGCCGAGAACGACATGAAGTGGCAGTCGATCAACCCCCAGCCGGGCCAATACGACTTCGCCGCCGCGGACGCTTATCTCGCCTTCGCCGAGAAACACCGGATGGCCCTCGTCGGCCACACGCTCGTCTGGCACAGCCAGACGCCGCGCTGGGTTTTCCAAGACGCGAACGGCGGCACCGCCTCCCGCGAGCTGCTGCTCGCCCGCATGCGCGAGCACATTCACACCGTCGCCGGTCGTTACCAAGGCCGCGTCAAGGGCTGGGACGTCGTCAACGAAGCCATCGCCGACGGCGGCTCCCGCGCCCCTGTGCTCCGCGACTCGCCATGGAGGCGAATCATCGGCGACGACTTCATCGACCACGCATTCCGCTTCGCCCGAGAAGCGGACCCGAAAGCCGAACTCTATTATAACGACTACGGCCTCTTCCACCGTGAGAAGCGCGAGCGCACGGTCCGGATGCTCCGCGGCCTCCTCGAGCGCGGCGTGCCCATCGACGGCGTCGGCATGCAGGGCCACTACCAGCTCGATCATCCGTCCATCGACGATATCGAGCAGACCATCAAAGATTTCTCCGCCTTGGGCCTAAAGGTCATCGTCACCGAGCTCGACGTCGACGTGCTGCCTTCCCGCGGCGCCGTGGGTGTCGCCGACATCGCCCGGCGCGAGGACTACGAGGCCTCCCTCAATCCCCACCAGGAAGGTCTGCCCGAGGAGATGCAACAGCGGCTCGCCCGTCGCTACGCCGAACTTTTCGCGCTCTTTATCAAGCACCGCCAACATATCACCCGAGTCACGCTCTGGGGCCTGCACGACGGCCAGACTTGGCTCAACCACTTCCCCATCCGGGGTCGCACCAACCACCCGCTGCTCATCGACCGCGATCTCCAGCCCAAGCCCGCCTTCTTCTCCGTCCTGAAAGCCGGCCAATGATCGCGCGCCTCGCTCGTCTCGCCGCCGCACTCCTCCTCGCGGCCGTCCTCGCCCGCGCCGAGGCGCCCCGCGAACGCCTGTCGATCAACGAGGGCTGGCGCTTCCAAAAAGGCGACCCTGCCGGCGTCGACTCGCGCACCCTTCTCTACGACGCACGCCCCGAGCCGCGTGACGAAGACGAGAAAACCCGCCTCGCGGAATCCACCGCCGACGCGGAGAAAGTGAAGGCCGCCGCCCATCCCGTCCTGAAACCTTGGATACTGCCAACCGGCAACCCCTTCCTCAAAGATCCCGCCCGGCGCCACGCGCGGCCCGCGGGCGATCCCGGCGCCGGGCTCGCCTGCGTTGACCTCGCCTTTGACGACGGCGGCTGGACGCCGGTCGATCTCCCTCACGACTGGGCCATCGCCGGCCCTTTCAACTCCGGCGGAGTCGGCGGCGGCATGGGACGCCTCCCCAGCCCCGGCATCGGCTGGTATCGAAAAAAACTTACGCTCCCGGCCGACGACGCCGGCAAATCCCTCTTCCTCGACATCGACGGGGCCATGTCGCACGCCGCCGTCTGGGTGAACGGCAAACTCGCGGGCGGCTGGCCCTACGGCTACGCTTCCTGGCGGCTCGATCTCACGACTCATCTCGTTCCCGGCCGCGAAAACCAGATCGCCGTCCGCCTGGACAACCCGCCCGACTTTTCCCGCTGGTATCCCGGCGCCGGCCTTTATCGCAACGTCTGGCTCGTCAAGACCGGGCCCGTCCACGTCGGCCACTGGGGCACCTTTGTAACGACGTCCGAGGTGTCGCCCGAAAACGCGACCGTGAATCTCCGGACGACCATCGACAACGACTCGGAACACGCGGCCGAAGTGACTGTTTCCACCGAAATTCTCCCGCTCGACCTTCATGGCGAACGCCAGGGCGCCACCGTCGCCCGCATGGACCCCGTCCGCTTAAGCATCCCCGCGAGAGGCAGCGCCGACACGACCGCCGCCGCCGCGATCAAATCGCCTCGGCTCTGGGGTCCCCCGCCCCAGCAACAACCCCACCGCTACGTCGCCGTCACCACCGTCGTGCAAGACGGCAGAATCCTCGACCGCTACGAGACCCGCTTCGGAGTTCGACGCATCGAGCCCCGCCCCGACGGCCTCCACGTGAACGGCGAACGCATCCGCATCCAGGGCGTCAATCAGCACCACGACCTCGGCGCCCTCGGCGCGGCCTTCAACGAACACGCCGCCCTGCGCCAGCTCGAGCTCCTGCGCGAGCTCGGCTGCAACGCCATCCGCATGGCGCACAACCCGCCCGCCCCCGAGTTGCTGGAGCTCTGCGACCGCCTCGGGTTTTTGGTCGTAAACGAGATCTTCGACGGCTGGGTGCGGAGGAAGACGCCTTTCGACTTCCACCTCATCTTCCCCGACTGGCACGAGCAGGATCTACGCGCCTTTATTCGCCGAGACCGCAACCATCCGTCCGTGATTCTCTGGAGCGTCGGCAACGAGGTGGGCGAACAATACACCGGCGACGAAGGCGCCGTCGTCGCGCGCCGCCTCGCCGCCATCGCCCGCGAGGAAGATCCCACTCGCCCGTCAACCTTCTCGATGAACTGGGCCAAGCCCGACTCGGCCTTCGCCGCCGCCTCGGAGGTCATCGGGTTGAACTACCAGGGCGAAGGCATCCGCGACACGCCCGAATACGCCGATTTCAAAGGCATCAAAACACCGCCTCTCTACGGCGCATTCCGCGAGAAATTCCCCGACCGAATGATCGTCAGCAGCGAGAGCGCCGCCGCCCTCAGCAGCCGTGGCGTGTATCTTTTCCCCGTCGCCCCGGGCATCAGCAATCCCGTCCGCGACGGGCTCGGCGGCGATTCGAAGACTCGCCAGGTCAGCGGCTACGAACTCCACGCCGCCGACTTCGGCTCCTCCGCCGACAAGGTCTTCGCCGCGCAGGACCGCCACCCTTTCGTCGCCGGCGAATTTGTCTGGAGCGGATGGGACTACCTCGGCGAGCCCACGCCCTATTACTCCTCGCGCAGCTCCTACTTCGGTATCATCGATCTCGCCGGTTTCCCGAAGGATCGCTTCTACCTCTATCAATCGCGCTGGCGACCCGATCTTCCGATGGCGCACATCCTGCCCCATTGGACCTGGCCGGAACGCGTGGGACAGGCGACGCCGGTGCATGTCTTCACCTCCGGGGACGAGGCGGAACTCTTCCTCAACGGTCGCTCCCTCGGCCGCAAAAAGAAAGGCGCCTTCGAATACCGTCTCCGCTGGGACGACACGATCCACGAACCGGGCAAACTCGAGGTCGTCGCCTACAAAAACGGCAAGCGCTGGTCGGAGGCCTCGGTCGAAACCACCGGCGATCCCGACGCCCTCGCCATGACGCCGGACCGCGCCGCCATCCGCGCCGACGGTCGCGATCTCGCGTTCGTCACTGTGCGCATAACCGATGCCAACGGCCGCCTCGCGCCGCGCGCCTGCGACCCACTCGACTTTACCCTCGACGGTCCTGGCGAAATCATCGCCACCGACAACGGCGACCCGACCGACATGACCGCTTTCCCATCCCGCAGGCGCCAGGCGTTCAACGGCCTTTGCCTCGTGATTGTCCGCGCCCGCCCCGGAGCCGCCGGCGAGTTCCGTCTCACCGCCACCGGTGCAAGCCTGCGCCCCGCCTCCGCATCCATCTCCCTGCTCGCCCCCTGACGATGACCCGCCTCCGCCTGCTTGCCTTCTCCTCCTTCGCCCTGCTCTCCCTTGCGCCTCGCCTCGCCTCGGCGCCGGAGACGCTCTCCCTTCTGCCGCCCATCCTCGTCGACGGCGCGCCGCCCTCCGGCGCCTTCACCGTCTTCGACGCCACGCGCTCCGCCACGCTCTGTCACGACGCCGCGGAACACGCGGGCGTCGTCCGCGCCCTTGGCGATCTGCGCGCCGACATCGAGCGCGTCGGCGGCCGCGCCCCGGATCTGGCCAACTCCGTTCCCACCGGCTCGCGTCCCATCATCGTCGGCACGCTCGGCCGCAACGCCCTCATCGACGGCCTCGCCGCCTCGGGCCGTCTCGACGTCTCCGACCTCGCCGGCAAATGGGAAAGCTTCGTCATCACGGTCGTCGACAATCCCGCTCCCGGTCTGGACCAGGCGCTGATCGTCGCCGGCAGCGACAAACGCGGCGCCATCTATGGCATTTACGAGCTGAGCGAACAGCTCGGCGTCTCCCCCTGGTATTGGTGGGCCGACGTCCCGGTGAAGAAACGCGCGTCCGCCCACGTCGTTCCAGGAC
>CAMLQS010000113.1 GCA_946482165.1 uncultured Verrucomicrobiota bacterium
GGCAGGGAGAGCGGTGCGGGAGTCACGGAAACGGGGAGGGAGGGATCGCTGGCGCCGTTGGTGTTTACCGCGAGGACGACGTAGTGGTAGGTGGTCCCGTTGGTCAGGCCGGTTTGTGTGTAGAGCGTGGAGGTGAGCCCGCTCGCGACTGTCGCGTAGGGACCTCCCGCCACGGTGGCGCGCTGGACGGTGTAGCTGGCGGCGCCGGTGGAGGCCGCCCAAGTGAGCGAGGCCTGGGTGTCGCCGGCGAAGCCCGCGAGCTGGGCCGGCCGGTCGGGCGGGGGCAGCGGGCCCACGACTAGGTTGGTGGCGATGACCTGGTTGAGCGTGCCGTCGTTGTTGCTGCAAACCGCGAGGCCGGCATAGACGGTGCCGATCATGGTGACCGTGGTCGTGTTCTGGAGGGTCCAGCTGACGCCGTCGGCGGAGTGGTAGGCGCTAAAGGTGTTGCCCGAGCGCAGCAGGCGCACCCACTGGGGCGCGGCGACGCCGGCCTTTTCGCTGATACCGGCGGCTGCGCCGCCGGCGGTGGCGCGGCGCTGGAAGGCGATGCCGTTGGAGGGGGAGACGAAGTTGAGCGCGTAGGCGGAGTTGGCGTCGAGCGACTGCCGGACCATGACGCCGGCCTTGGCCCAGCCGGAGGTGTTTTGCTGGCTGGCAACCCGGGCGGTAACGGCGCAGTCGCCGGTCATCGCCTGGTAAACGAAGCGGAATTCGTCGGAGTTGCCCCAGATGTCGGCGCCCGAGCCTTCGATCACGAGCACATCGCCTGATTGCTGGAGGGAACCGGTCGCGCCGACCGCGCCGATGTCGGCGGTGGTCCAGGTGGGCGTGCTGCCGCCGATCGCGATGCCGGCGACGGGCGCGGAGGGGTTGGAATCCAGTCCATTGGCGTGGGCGGTGACGGTGTAGTAATAGAGCGTGCCGGGGACGACGCTGGTGTCGCTGTAGGCGGGCGTGGTCACCCCGGTGGCGAGCGTCGTGAAGGGGCCCGCGCTATCCGTGCCGCGGGCGATGCTGAACGTCGCGTCGGCGGGCGCGCTCCAGGCGAGATTCACACGGTCGGCAAGCGAGTCGGCCCCGACATTGCCGGGAGGCGCGATACCCACGGCCGCGACGGGTCCGATCTTGAAACCGACGGCGGTCTGAAAGGGCATCGACGCGGGACAGGTGATGACGAGCGCGTCGGACTCCTGGGTCCAGGTGAGCGACGCTGCGCTCCCGAGAAGCGAGACCTCCTGGATAGGCGCGGCGAGCAGGCCGGCGGCGGTCCCGAGCGAGGTGATGCGCAGCTGCGCGCCCGGGGCGGGCACCGTCATGCAGTAAACGTAGAGGCAGCCGTCGGCGCCGACGGTGAAGCGGAAGTCGGAGGTGGTGAATGCGTAGTTGGCCTGGGTGCTGCCGAGTTTGCCATGGGGCAGGGAGCGGGTGCCTTCGGCGTGTTTCGCCCAGGAACGGCTGCCGTAGATGCCGGCGCCGTTGACGGTCATCCATTGGCCGATGGACTGAAGCATGGAGGTGCTGCCGGCGTCGAGGGAGCCGTCGGGTTTCAGGGAGACGCAGATGGCGGCGGCGCCGTCGCGCGAGACGCACTCCAGCAGGTAGCGGACGACGGCCGCGGAGCTGTAGGTGAAGCCGGGTCCGTAGAACCAGTCGCCCACGGGGACCTCTCCGATCCAGGGCTGGTCGTTTTTGATGCCGGAAGGGAAGTTGTTCTCGAAGGTCGTGGTGAGGCGGTCGCCGGAGTGGAACTTGACGACGGCGTGCGTATCCACGGAGCCGCGACGCTCCACGGAGCGATTGGCAAGGTGGGCGAGGACGCGCTGCATGGCGTCGGACTTGTAGCCGGTGCCGGTGCCGCCGCCGCTGAAAGGCTGCGAAGAGGTGCCGTCGGTGTAGACGAAGTCGGGGTCGTATTGCTCGATGGCGTCGATCATGCGCAGCGCCCACCAGGTGTTATACCAATGGGCGTAGTCGAGATGGTTGCCGAAGAGACCGGCGGGCGGAGGGCTCCAGTCGCTCGCGGCGGCGGAGGACACTCCCTGGTATTCGCGCAGGTCGATGCCGTAGAGCAGACGGGGGTCGAGGCCTTCCCACCATTTGCCCACGCCGTCGGCGAGCGTGAGACGACCGTCATAGGGGACGCCGGCTTTGGCGCCGCTGGTGTCGGCGTTGAAGGCGGTTTGCCACCACCACCAGGAATATTCGTGGTGGAAGGTGATGCCGAAGGCCATGTCGGCGGAGCGCGCCGCGGTGGTGAGTTCGCCGAGGATGTCGCGGTGCGGGCCGAGGTTGGTGGCGTTCCACGGCTGGTAGCGGGAGTTCCAGAGATCGAATTGGTCGTGGTGCACGCCCTGGATGAGGAGGAAGCGAGCGCCTGCCTGCTGGTAGAGCGAGACGAGCCCGGCGGGATCGAGCCCGGTGGGGTTCCAGTCGCGCAGGACCTCCTTGTAGCCGACCTCGGAGGGATGGCCGTAGCGGGAAAGGTGATTGTTGTAGGCGGTGGTGCCGGGGGTGTAGAGGCGGCGGGCATACCAGTCGCCGCTTTCGCCGGAGGCCTGCGGGCCGAAATGCACCCAGATGCCGAACTTGGCCGCGCGGAGTTTGGCGGAGTCGACGGGCAGATTGGCCGCGATCGAGGGCCAGGTGGGCTCGACCGGGCCCGAGCCGATGGGGAAGTCCATCTTCACCTCGGAGAAGGCGTTGATGTTGCCGAGCGGCACGGAATTCACCGGTTGGGCCGCGGGGATCGCGGGCATCGGGGGCAGGTCCGGCATCACATAGGCGGCGAGCGGCGCGGACGAGGCGCAGGCGATCGCGCAGGCGAGGGCGGCGTGGAGACGACGCGCCACGGAGCGAAAGCCTTCGGGCCGGCGGGAGGAAAACGAAAGAAGAGTGGACACGGGGAAACGCGGAGGGGATGGGAGCGGCGAACGTGGGACGAAAAGGCCGACCGGCGCGGGCGGTCGGCCTCGTTTGTTAGGCGCTGTCTTCAAAATAAGCCGACGCTCTGCTTACGCCCTGCGGGCATCGGTTTATTTTGAAGACAGCGCCTAGGCGGCGCGGGGCCGAAACGTTGCTCAGCGGCGGCGCGAACGGCGGAGGCCGACGGCGCCCAGGGCGAGGACGCCGGCGATGCCGGCGAAGGACGAGGGTTCGGGGATGGCGGTCGCGCTGTAGAGCGTGAAGGCGGCGACGGTGGAGTCGTTGGGCGCGGATGTGGTCAGGCCGGGGAAGATGAAGATATCCTGCGTGACGGCGCTGGCCGAGAAGGAGCCGATCACCGACGTGGCCGAGGCGGTCGAGAACTCCGAGGAGAGATTGCCGCCGCTTAGGGCGTCGGCGAGGAACTGGGTGCGGCCGCCGTTGCCGGCGCGCTGGTCGGAGAAAAACATCTGAAAGATGTAGGTCTGGCCGATGGTGAGATCGCCGATGCGGACGGTCTGGCGATTGGTGGGCTGGCCGTTGGCCCAGGACTGACCGCGCAGGAGGTCGTCAAACTGCGTGCTGCCGGTGCCGCCGGAGAAGAGGCCGGCGTTCCATTCCGAGCCGCCGTAAAACACGCCCGAGGACGTGCCCGACGGGCCGGAGCCGGATTCGGGGGCGTTGGCGAAGATGATCGTCTGCGATCCGGGCGTGGACACGGTCTTGATCGCGGCGTCGCCGAAGTTTTGGGCTTGGACGAGCGTGACGCTCGTGAAGCCGGACAGCGAGAGAGGCTCATCCAGCACCGAGGTGTCGGTGAAGGTCGACGGCGTCTGGAACGAGACGGAGGCGGCGAAGCCGAGGGCGGGGAGCAGGCCGGCGAAGGCAAACGCGGTGGCGCCGAGGCGGCGCGACGCGGAGGGAGCGGAAGGGTTGTTGAAGCGTTTGAGCATGGGATTAACGGTTGAAATGACCGCGCCAAGCCGGGCGCATCCCGAGGACGGGACGCGGATCGGTGCAAGGGGGCGGCTCCTTTCCCACGCGTCGTTGCCGCCCGATTTCCGCCAGATTTTTTCGGGGGGCTTGGTGTGAGCGGACTTACGGCATTCGAGCCGTTTCTCGCATCACGGTGGCATCCGCGTTCACGCCTTCGATCTCGGCCAGGGCCTCGCGCAGCAGCACCCGAGCGAAGAGCCAGTCGAACCAATACCCATCGCCAGCGTGGCCGCGCCTCACTTTGGCGCTGAAATGGGCATCGATCTCGGCCCGCGCGGTCGCGAGCCAGGCGCGGGCTCGGGGGTCGCGGTTCTGGTGGTGGCGGGCGAGGGCGCGGATGAGCTGGCAGGTCTGGGCCAGCGAGGCGGCTACGTTGCGCTGAGAAAGCAGACGGTCGCATCGGGCGGCCGCGCTTCCGAACTCGCCCTGCCTCAACTCGGCCAGGGCGAGCGGGATGATTTCCCAACTCGGGCGATAGCTTTTTTCGGTGTGGCCGATCTGGCGCCAATAGCGTCGGTTTAGATCGATCAATGGTTGGAGCGCGGACAGCAGCTCGGGCGGCGCGGGTAGGAGCAGGAGCGTCTTTATGATACGACCGGCCGCGTCTCCATTGTCGATCGTGGCGAAGTGGGCGAGGGCGTCGCGGCAGAAATCACGGTAGGGGCCGAGCGCGCCGCTTTCGGCCAGGACCACGCCGCAGGATTGGTAGTCGAGGGTGATGACCTCCCAGGTGTCGAGGCGGTCTATCTCCATGAGCGCTTGGAATCGCTCCGCCGCCTTGTCCCAGCGGGCGCCCAGCGCGTGCCACTCGCCCACGGAGCGGAAGGCGGACACGGAATCGAAGCTCAGTTCGGGCGAGACGTTCTTCACGCTTTCGAGCAGCGAGTCCGCCAGGGCGAAGTCGCCTTGGTTTACCGCGATGGCGGCCCGGGTGATGGTCTCGCGGGCGACGGCCTGTTCGCGCAACCGGCTTTCTCTCTGTCGCGAGGATTCGGCCTGTTCGCGCAGCACTGCCTGCTCCTGGCGGGCGCGCCGCTCCTTCATGAACATCCAGCTTGTCGTTCCCAGTCCGAGCAGAAGCGCGGCGAGCACGGCGGCGGCGGCGGCGAAAGCCCCGCGGTGGCGCCGGGCGAGCTTGCGGGCGCGATACCAAGGATCGGGCGGGCTGGCGGTGACCGGCTCGTCGTCCAGATGGCGACGAAGGTCCACGGCCAGGCCGTTGGCGGTCTCGTAGCGGCGGGCAGGGGATTTCTCCAGGGTTTTGAGCACGATCCAGTCGAGGTCGCCGCGCAGCCGTGCGGCCAGGCGCGGCGGATCGACGCCGCGGTCTTCCGCCACGCGGCGGAACTCGTCCGGGGGAAGTTGCGCCACGCGGACCGAAGGGCGGAGCGGCTCCTGCTCGTTCAGGACGCGTCGCAACTGGTCGGGGGGGAGGCGCGCGAGCTCCGCGCCGTCGAAGGGTGGCCTCCCGGTCAGCAGCTCGTGCAGGAGCGCCCCGAGGCTGTAGATGTCGCTGCGCGTATCGGCCTCGCGGGCCGGGCTTTCGGCCTGCTCGGGGCTCATGTAGGCCGGCGTGCCCGTGAGCTGTTCGCCGCTAGTGGAGAAGCCGCCCTCGGCGGGCCGGTCGGTGATGGCCTTGGAGATGCCGAAATCGATGACCTTCGGCACGGGGCCGTCGGCGGAGTCCGCCACGAGGATGTTGGAGGGCTTGATGTCGCGGTGGATGAGGCCCTTTTGGTGCGCGTGCCGGATCGCGCCGCAGACTTGAAGAAACAGTTCCAAGCGTCGGCGCAGATCCAGGCGCCGTTGGTCGCAATAATCCGTGATGCGCTCGCCGCGCACGAGCTCCATGACGAAGAATGGCCGGCCGGCGGGAGTGACGCCGGCGTCGAGCACGCGAGCGATGTTGGGATGCTCCATGAGCGCGAGCGCCTGCTGTTCGGCGGCGAAACGCGCGATCACCCGGCGGGTGTCCATGCCGGGCTTGATGACCTTGAGCGCGACTTCGCGGCGCACCGGCTCGCTTTGCTCGGCGAGGTAGACCGTGCCGAACCCGCCTTCGCCCAGGCGCGCGACGACCCGATAGCGGCCGATGCGCTCGCCCGTCGGCACCTCGATGGCGGACGAGAGACTTTGCACGAGTTCGTCGCGTTCGACGGGAGAGAGGCCGAGCGCGGTGCCTCCGCGCTCAAGAAGCCGGTCCGCCTCGTCCTGTCCGTTGAGCAGCTCGTCGACCGCGGCGCGGAGCGATGGGTTGTCGACGCAAGCCTGGTCCAGGAAGATCCGGCGCGCGGGCCCGTCCAGCTGCAGGGCGGCGTAGTAGAGGGTGTCTTCGAGTTCGCGACGGGTATCCATGGGCGGGACTGCGGGCGATATACTCACGCGCGAAAACGCGGCGGATTCCGCCACGGAACGGGTTCAACGGTGTTCGCGCACCCAGCGGAAGAGGCGGGCCTTGGCGCAGGCCCAGAGGCGGTCGACGGTGCGTTCGCCGAGGCCGAGATGGCCCGCGATCTGGAGATTGGTGAGCCCGCCGTAGAATTTCAGCACCACGACTCGGGCCTGTTCGGGGTGTTCCTGTTCGAGGACGGCGATGGCGTCGTCGATCAGGAGCACGGCGTCGTCCGGCGGCAAAGCGGCGGGATCGGTCTCGTTCACGTCCTCGCGGATCTGGCCGGCGCCGTGCTTGAGGCGGGCGCGACGCCGGGCGCGGTCGATCAGGATGCGCCGCATCGCGTCGGAGGCGGCGCCGAAGAAGTGGGCGAGGTTTTCCCATTCGCGTCCGCCACGACCCTCGAGTTGCAGCCAGGCCTCATGCACGAGCGCGGTGGGCTGAAGGGTCTGCGCCGCGTGTTCGCGCGACATGCGGGAGGCCGCCATGCGACGCAGCTCCTCATATACGAGAGGAAGGAGCGTCGAGGAGCTCAGCCGGAGATCGGGGACGGGGTCGCCGGGCGCGGGTCCATCGGACTGGGGCGGGGTAGCATGCACCGACGGGAAAGGTGCCAGGAAGGCCCGGCGCTTCAAGCGCTCAGAAATCGAGTTTGGGCAGGGGCGCGAAGACGGAGCGAGGGCGCTTGTGCGAGGCCCCGGTCGGGCACGGGTGGCGCGCAAGTCATTTGGCCTGCGATGCGGGCGCGCCCGGAGCGACGTTCGAGTAGCCCGAGTAGCCACCGGTATTGTAGACGCGGATACGGTAGCGGAGGGCGGCGGGGCGATCGATGCCGGTGTTTTCGAAACGGGAGGCGTCGGCGGCGAGATCGGCGATCTCGTAGAACGGCGCGCCGTCGAGCGAGGCCTCGATCTTCACCCCGCGTTGCGAGGCGATGGATGCGTTTTTCCAGTCCAGGCGCACCACTCCGCCGTCGAGCGGAGTCGCGACGAGCGCGCCGGGCGCGGGTGGCGGGGGCGGCGGCTGCCGCTCGATCACGACGTGGTCGAAGATCCCTTGGGGCGAATCGGTCGCTTTTCGTCCGGGCGGGGTTCCGTCGGAGCTCGCCAGCAGACCGACCAACGCGTTGCGGGGCATCGAGACGGTGCTTTGGCCAATCTCGAACCACTCGATGCCGTCGGAGGATTGGTAGGCGGTGAAGTCGTCGCCCGCGCGCCGGATGCGGAACCAGACGGGCAGCCAGGTAAAGTCGCAGCCGCGCTGGACGGTGGTTTTGCCGTGGGCATGGGTGCGAAAGCGCGCGAGGCGGCCGCCGACTTCGCCCAAGGTCACCGCCAGGGCGCGCGGCCTGTTCGCGCCCGGTTCCCGGACAGACAGCCCCGCCATGCCGACGGATCCCCGCCAGTCCACCAGTCGCGCGGTGATGCAGAAGTCGCCGTCCGCGGCGCGACCGGCGAAGCTCCCGTCAAGCTCGCGGCCTGCGGCGGGCACGATGAATGAATTTCCGGCCGCCTCGGAACGGAGCGCTCCCTCGACGGAGACGCGCCGGCTGTCGGGGGGCAGCGTTTCGCCCTTGGCGGGGACGACGCCCACTGGCGCGGAGGGCGCGCTTTTTCCGGCCTGGTTGAGCGCGGCGACGGTGTAGTGGTAGGTGCGACCCGGCTCCACGTCGGTGTCGGTAAAGGAGGGCGTGGTCCAGCGGTTGGTCGAATGGATGGAGGTGAACGGACCGCCCGGAGAGGTGGCGCGGCTGACCTCGTAGCCATGCGCGCCGTAGGCGCCGGAGGGCGACCATCTCAGCTCGACGCGTTGCAGCCCCGGAATCGCGACGACCTCGCGCGGCGTCGGCGGCGCTTCGGTCTGCAGAGGGGACGCGGCGGCATCGAGCGTGTAGGTGAGCGTGCCGTAACCCATGACATCGATTTCGCCAGGCTCGGGGCGGCGCAGCGCGGCGAAGAGTTTGACGTGAGGTGCCTTCAGCCCTCGGCGAACGACGTAGTGGTTGTAAACCAGCTCGAAGTGTGAGGCGTCGAGGCGCCCGTGGTAGTTCTCGGAGATGTAGAACTGGTTGGCGTTGTCGCAGTTGGTGTAATAGGAATAGGGGACGCCCTTCCAGAGGGTGTATTGCGCGGTGTGTTCGGCGGCGCCGAGCAGGCGGTTGTCGTCGTAGCCGAAGAGGTCGAGCCCTTGGTTCCAGGCGATCTGGCACAACTCAAAGAGCAGGCCCTGGCCGCCCATGACGTGGGCGTAGTCGCGACCGCTCTCCTGCCATTGAACGAGTCCGTCTTCGAAACGAAAGGGCGCGGCGTTGCGGAGCGAGCCGGTGCCGCGGCCGTTTTTGAAATACTCGACGGCTTCGTCGAATTTCGCGCGGTCGTCGCAGAAGACGCCAATGGCCATGACCGCGCGCATATTGCAGGTGTCCCAATTGGCCCAGAAGGCCGAGTCGCAGCGACCGTTGTGGCGGGTGAGGAAATCGTGGCAGACGGGATAGAAGTAATCCACGAGCATGCGCTTGAAACGCGTCTGATCGGCGGCGGACCAGCCGGGGTATCCACGCATCAACTCCGCCGCGACCGCGAAGGTGCCGATGGGGATGCCTCCCAAGCCCGGCTGGTCGTTGCCGCGGGGAACCTCGTTCACCGTTTCGGACCACGCGTTGAGGACTCGCGCGGCGCAGTCGGCATGCACGGTGTCGCCGGAGATGCGCCAGCGCAGGGCGTTGAGGTAGGCGGCGCTGGCATCCCGCTGCGCCCGCCCGCGGTCCGTCATGTGACGGTGGGGCGCGGGTTGGTAATCGGCCTGCGCTTTGGAGTCCCGGATGAGTTCGTTCCAGCCGTCGATCCACGGGCGCTCGCCCGCGGCCACCTTGGTTTTCATGCGGTCCAAGTCGGCTTGGGAATGCAAGCCACCGGGATGAACGAAGGATTGGGCGGAAGCCGGGGAGGCCAAGCCGATGACGAAGAGGAGTAGGAAAAGGCCGGCGCGCTTTAAGCGAAACATGGGTTGAATGGGGTGGAGGCCGACGGGATGAAACCTGACGCGTTCAACCGAGTTTTGGCCGCTAAAGGTTCTCCGCTTACTTCGTCACGGGGATGCGCAGGACGGTGAGGGAGTTGCCGGGGAAGGCGTGGGTGAACTCGGGGCCGGCGACGCGCACTTCCTCGGCGCGAGGCGCGACCTTGAGGGGATGCTCGAAGGAGTTTTCGTCGGCCGGATTTTCCGAGGTCAACACGATGGCGCGGGCGGGGCCGGCGAGGGAGGCGGCGGGGAGGCCGGCGAGCTTGATCGCGGTCTCGACCGGGCCGGGTGCGGCGTTGACGACCTTTAGGATGATATCGCCGGTGGCGTTGTCGCGCGTGGCGCTGGCATAGAGGTTCTTGATGGTCAGTTCGGGGCTTTGGTGGTCGTGGATGAGTTTGCCGTCGAGCCAGCAGCGGACGCGGCCGCCGCGCAGCTCGACTTTCAAGTCGTGCCATCGGCCGGACTCGATGGTGCCGCCGACGCGGTCCTGCGAGTCGTCGAGCCCGACGTGGAAATATTTGTTGTCCCAGCCGCCGAGGTTCCAGCCGGTGCGATCCTCCTCGTGACGGAGATGGAAGAGGACGAGGAAACCCTCGCGGCCGGAGAGTTTGCGGGCCTTCAGACGGATGTCGTAGTCCTTCCAGGCGATGTCGCCGACCAAGGCGCGGACCTTGGGTTTCTCGACGGTCTGGCGGAGGGCGCCGTCCACCACCTGCCATTCGCCCGGGCCCATGAAGCTCCAGCCTTCAAGGCCTTTGTTCGCGAAGTCGGACTCGTAGAGAACGGTGCCGTCGGGCGCGGCGACCTGGATGTCCTTGAACTCGGCGCTCGAATTCCAGGTGCCCAGACCGACGCGACCGTGCGGCCCGGGCTGGGAGAGCTCGGCGCTCGCGACCGCGACGGGGAGCGACACGTCGCCGGCGTTTTCGCTGAACATCCGCTGCACATGGTATCCAGGAATGCCATACCAGCGGGAGCTGTCGAAGACGATGAGGTTGGGGTTCCAGGAACGGTGTTGGACGTTGGTGAGAAGCGGCGCGTAGGCGGACATGGTGACGACGTCGGCGTTGCGCTCGAAGCCGGTCATGAAGGCGGCCTCGCCGAGGGCGGCGCGGAGGTTGCCGAAGCCGGCGCGTTTGGTGACGGCGTATTCGCCGACGAAGATCTTGGGGCCGGCGCGGTCGTAGGAATCGTATTTCGCGGACATCCGCATGAAGCTCTCGGGCGTCTCGTAGTAATGCTCGTCCACGATCGCGGGCATGGGTTCCTTGGGGAACGCGTCATACCAGCGGTTCGCGATCAGGATCATGTCGGGGTGGCGGGCCTTGATGGCCTTCACGAAGAGCGGCCAGCGCTCGTTGTAGTCGGCGCCTCCGTTTTCGTTGCCGATCTCGAGGTAACGGAGGTTGAACGGTTCGGGATGGCCGTTTTTGGCGCGCAGCGCGCCCCAGACGGAATCCGCCGGGCCGTTGGCATACTCGATGGCGTCGAGGGTGTCCTGAATGTAGGGGCCGATGCGGTCGAGGGGAGCGGACTCCAGGTGGGCCATGCCGACGTTGACGCAGAACACGGGCTCGGCGCCGAGGTCCTCGGAGAGTTGCAGGTATTCGTGATAGCCGAGCCCGTGGGTGGAGAGGTAGTCCCAGAGGTTTTCCTGCGGGGTGCGGGAGGCGACGTCGCCGATGGTGTATTTCCACTGGTAGGCGTCCGCGAGGCGATCACCCTCGACGAAGCAGCCGCCGGGGAAGCGGAAAAAGGCGGGCTTGAGCGCGAGCAGGGCTTCGCCGAGGTCGGGGCGCACGCCGCTGCGCTTCCAGGTGCGCTCGGGGAGGAGCGAGATCATGTCGAGGAAGACGGAGCCGCCGCCGTCGAGGGTGAGGCGAAGTTTGCCGCGCGGATCGGACTTGGCGGGGGCCAACGTGAGCCTGTGGACCTTCCAGGCGGAGTCGGCGGAGGGATCGATTTCGCCGGAGGCCACGACGGCGTCGGTCGAGTCGAGGAGATCGACCCTGATCTTGCCCTTGGCGCCATTGGCGACGCGGGAGGCGAGGCTGAGCCGGTAGCTTTCGCCAGCCACGAAGTTCATGCCCCAGAAGCCTTCGTTGAGGAGCACGGCGCCCGCGCCCGGCCGCACGTGTAGGCTGTGGCGATTAAAGGCGTTGAGGGGCTTGGCGTCGTCGAGCGAGGGCGCGGGCTCGCCGGCGGCGGGGGTGAATTTCCAATGGCGCAGGTGGTCGCTGCCCTCGAAGGAGCGGTTGCGGACGAGCTCGGGATAGAGGCCGCTGTCCACCGAGAGGTTGATGTCCTCGAAGAAGATTCCCCAGAGCAGCGGCGAGATCGGGTGACCGGGTTGGTCGGCTTGGACGGAGATTGTCGCGGGAGCGGTTGCCGGCTGGGCACGCGCGAAGGCGGATAGAGAACAGAGGAGGGCGAGGGCGGTGAGGCGGGAACGAGCGGGCATGGGGAGGGGATAACGAGATCGGGCGGGAAAGAGCCGCTCCGAAGCGTGTTCTCTCCCCGACCGATCCCGATAAAAAAGTTCGCGAAGCGGCGGCGGATCAGCGGGTGGTGAGGACGTCGGCGAAGCGGCGGGGTTCGACGGGGTCGTAGGGAGTTTCGAATACGATCGCCGCGCCGTTGCCGAGGATGGGATCAATACCCGGACGGAGGGGCGAAACGACTAAGGATTCATCGAAGTCCAGGAGGGGTCGGTCGTCGCCGAGTTTGTTGCTTACCCAGTTAACCTGGGCTCGCCAGCCGATGGAATGCCAGGATAGGCCAAAGCTGGCGAATGCCTTGCCGATGCGGGCGGCCCCTCGACGCCTGTGGAGGACGGATACGGCCTACATTCGGAAAAGAACGGCGGCGTAGCCGCCTCCCGGGGAGAGGCGAAGCGTGAGGGCGCGGCTCTTGCCGAGATCGCGGGTGGTCTCGATCACGGTCTCGGGCGAGGCGGGGTCGGCGCCGTCGGCGAACTCGCGCAGCCGCCAGCCGCGGCCCTTGGCTCCGAGGGGGGCGAGGGAAACGTCCGGCTCGACGGCGTCGTCGCCGTTCATCGCGGCGATAAACCAGCGCTTTCCGGAGCGACGGGCGACGACGAGGTGTTTTGCCGACTTCGGCGGAGAGGACGACGCTTTCGTCCCAGACGGTCGGGAGGTCGCGGAAGAACTCGACGCCGGCTTGTCCGCGGTGGTTGGCGGGGCTGTCGCAGAGATCGTTGGCGATGAGTTCCGCGGCGGTGCGACCGACCATGAGGACACGTCAGGGACTGGCCATCGGGATACGTCCGACGACGGCGCCGCGTTTGTCCTGACGTGGAGCGAGCTCGGCTCGCACGGCGGATTCACCGGTGCCGGTAAGGAAGAGGCGCGCCCAGTTGAGGATATCGGACTCGGCCACCGCGACGTAGGCGGACGGCGTTTCGACCAGAAGCGGGAGCACGGAGCGGAACGAACGTCCGCGCGATTTTTGAGGGATGGCGGACACGCGGTGCTCGGCGGCGGACGCGAGGGGGGCCAGCAGGGCGGTGGCGAAAACCAAAATGAGGCGAGGGGCATAGATTTAGCGAGTGGCGGCCGAGTCGTAGCGATAGGTAAAGGAGCCGAAGTCGGCGTGGCCGGCCTCGCCCGTGTTGTTGTAGGAGAACAAGCCAATACGTTCGCCGCGGCAGTCGGTTCAGCCGAACTGGCAGGGCTCGCGCAGTGGCGCGAAGGATTTGCCGTCGACGCTAAAGCCCGAGAGCCAGCGCTGGGCTCCGGCGTCGATCCTGGCCGTCATACGGAGGAAGGCGGCTCCGGTGTGCAGCAGGTCGGTGTGGAGGATGCGGGGGCCTTGTCCGGGGTGCGCGGGGCGATCTTTCTTCGACGGGCCGAGTGGCTTACCCACTTGGGGCCTGTCAGTCTATAACTGTCGCACCCCGACTTGATTTTTTGGCCGGGGGCTGCGTTGCGCGGTCGGTTACAGCCCGCAGTGGGGATGCGCCCTCTCGCGCGCCTTGCCCGCGACCAAAATCTCGGCGTCTTGTTGCGACACTTATTTCCTGACAGGCCCTTAATGGGGATGGGGCGGGATTGTCGGGAGGATTTTGGCCAAGTTTCGCGCGGCTGCTAACTGGTTAAGCCCCGCTGGCGATTGTGCGAGGGATGCGGGGAGGCAGGCTTCGGCCGCTTTCGTTCCTTTCCCATGAAACAACCCCTTGTTTTGGCTTTGCTCGTCGGAGCTT
>CAMLQS010000114.1 GCA_946482165.1 uncultured Verrucomicrobiota bacterium
GATTGAAAGCGGGCCGGTCGGCGGTGGCGATGGCCTCGTCGTCTACCTGGGTCAGCTCGCGCTCTTTGCGGAAACCGGCGAGGCCGGTGACGAAGGTCGCGACGGCGCCGAGGATCACGCCGCCGACCACGTAGGCGCCGCCGGTGTTGGAAAGCGTTTCGAGGAGTTTGCCGTCCTTGATCGGCGGGATGAGCGTGCCGAGGACGCAGGAGAGGCCGATGGCGATGGCGTAGGTGAGTGAGAAGCCGAGGTGGCGAATGGCCGCTCCGAAGGCGATGCCGCCGACGCCGTAGATCGCGCCCAGCACGTAGGACTTGAGCATCGCGGCGGTCGGCGCTTCGGCGAGGACGGTGCCGAGCTGCGGGATGGTGGCGGCGGCGAAGATCCACGGCAGCACGAGCCAGCAGGCGGCGGCCTGGACGAGCCAGTAGGTCTGCCACTTCCAGTTTTTGACGTAGCGCTGCGGGGCGTAGCAAAGCGCCGCCGAGGCGGCTCCGATGGCGTGGAGCAGAGTGCCGAGGAGCGGGGAGGCTTCGGGGGGCATGGGGTTTGGAGCGGGGAGCGAGGAGCTTGGGGCAGGGAGCTAAGAAAGGGAACGGGGAGAAGAGGGACCGGAGCGGGCGCGTCAGAGTTTGAATTCGGTCTGGATGGATGCCGTGTGCTGGCCGATGCGCGGGGAACCGAGTGGGGACTTGAAGCGGCGGCCGTCGATGGTGATGGGGCAACGCGTGGTGCGTAGCGTCGGGCCGTCCTCTCGTGTGACGTCCTGTTCCCAGTCGAGGGTCTTGAAGGCGTCGGTGCGCCAGAGTTTTTCCCAGGACAGAACCTCGGCGCACCAGTAGTCGGCGGGTTCGAGACGCGCGAGCCAGTGAGCGGTCGGCTGAGTGGTCAGGTGCGCGGCGATGAGGCGTTTGATTTCGTCGCGACGCGTGAACCAGGTCTGCGGATCGGAGAACGCGGCGAGGGCGGGCAAGGCGAGCAGTTCGCCGAGCCGGATGATCGAGCCCATGGCGAGCGCGAGGAAGCCGTCGGCGGTGGCGTAGATGCCGTAGGGTGCGCCGAGGTAGGCGTTGCCGTTGTTGATCGCGCTGCGCTCGGGGGTCTTGCCGCCGTCGTTCAGGAAGGTCGTGGTGAGCTCGAATTGCAGGTCGAGGACCGACTCGAGCAGGCTGACCTCGACGAGGCCGCCCTTGCCGGTGACGCCGCGTCGCACGAGCGCCGCGAGCAAACCCTGCACGAGGTGGGCGCTCGCGGTGAGATCGGCGACGGAGAGGCCGAAGGGGAGGGGCGGTTGATCGGCGTTGCCGTTGAGGTAGGCGAGTCCGGAGCGCGCCTGGGCGAGCAGGTCCTGGCCGGGTTTCTCGACCCATTCGCCGGTCGGGCCGTAGCCGGTGACGACGCCGTAGACGAGGCGCGGGTTGAGCGCGGCGCAGGCATCGGGTCCGAGGCCGATTCGTTCCATCACGCCGGGGCGAAAGTTCTGGATCAGCACGTCGGCGCACGCGATGAGCTGCTTCACCTTGGCGAGGTCGGCGGGGTTTTTAAGGTCGGCGGCGTAGCTCTGTTTGTTACGGTTGATCGAGTGGAAGAGCGTGCTGTCGCCGTCGAGCGAGAGGTTGGAGATGTAGAGCTGGCGGCAGATGTCGCCGGTGCCGGGGCGCTCGATCTTGATGACGCGCGCGCCGAGGTCGGCGAGGCGCGTGGCGGCCCAGGGTCCGGCTAGGAACTGGGCGAAATCGAGGACGAGCAGGCCTTCGAGCGGCTTCATGCGACGAGGAGGGAGAATGCGAGGGAGCGGCGGTAGAGGGCGTCGAGCTGGGCGAGCGCCTCGGTGTCGGAGAGGAGGCCGCGCAGGGCGGCGTGGACGACGGGTCCGCCGCGTTCCTGAAACTCCATGTAGCCGTCGTAGCGCGGGCGGAGGAAGGCGTTGTCCAGCACGGGCAGGGTGCGGGCGAAGTAGTCGCCGGTGGTGGCGTTGTTGTGGGCGTCGAGCCAGGCGGCGCGGTGCCCGGGCTGGCCGCCGGCGGCGGTGTAAAGGGTGCGCTGGATCTCGGGCGAGGCGGTGAACCGCGCGTAGGCGAGGGCGGCGGCGCGGTTCGGGCGCAGCGCCGAGACGGCGAGGCCGGTGCCGCCGAGGGTGGTGCGGAGCGGCGCGCCGGCGAAGGAGGGCGGGGCGCCGAAGGTCAGGCGGTGGGCGGCGTAGCCCGCGCGAGCGTAGTTGGAGTAGCCATACGCCAGCGGGCAGCAGGCGATGCGGGTGTTGGCGGCCGAGGAGACGAGATCGTGCGAGGCGATGGGATTCCGCGACCAGCAGCCGGGGTCGCAGGGCGAGATGAGCTCGCTCAGGGCGGCGAGGGCGGCGCGGCCGACCTCGCCGGAGACGACGCGTTCGCGGGTGGCGAAGGGCGTTTCGCCGTGCGCCACGCAGAACGTGTAAAAGTTCATCAGGCAGTTGATCGGCGCGGCGGGAATCTCGACGTGGCCGGCGCGGGCGAGGGCGAGCAACTCGTCCCAGGTGCGGGGCGCGGCGAAGCCGTGACGCGCGAGCAGGTCGTCGCGTTGAAAGGCCACCGGCGTGGCGGCGTCGATCGCGAGCGCCCAGTGGTGTCCGCCGAAGGAGTAGCTGGGGTGGGAGGCGCCGACGGAGTGGGCGGTCTGGTCGGCGAGAAAGTCGGCCGGCAGGTGTTCGTCGAGCGGGAGCAGGGGACCGTGCGCGGCGGCGTAACCGACGAAAGGGTGGTCGATGACGATGAGGTCGTAGTCGGCGGCGAGTTTTTCGACCGGGAACTCCTCGAAGCCCTTGAGCGAGCGTTTCTCCCAGACTATCTCGATCTCCGGGTGAAGTTCCTGGAAACGCTGGGCGGTGGCGACGACGGGCAGGTAGCCGCGGGTGTGGCTCCACGTCATGCCGCGAAGTCGAAGAGGCTCGCTCATGGGGAAGGGATGGGCGTGGCGCCGCGCGCGCTCGATTCGTAGGCGGCCTCGACGAGGGCCATGGTGCGCGCGGCGTCCTCGACGTGGGTCGGGGGCACGTCGTCGGCGTCGTCGGCGTGGCGCATGACCTCGGCCATGGTGCCGATGAAGGCGTGGGGAAACCAGGAGCCGGCGAGCGGCTCCTCGCGCCATTCGCGGGCGGGCGAGCCGGCGACGGCAGAATCGGAGTCAAAGGAGCAGACTTCGAGGTAGTCGCGCACGCCGCGCGGGTAGTCCATGAGCAGGCCGAGCTGGGTCTTGATGGCGCCGCGCGTGCCTTCCCATTTTATGTAGCTTTCCTGGTGGCGCAGGCCGAAGTCGTGCCCGTGGTTGGTGGTGACGGTGGCGCGGACGCGCTCTCCGTAGTCGAGGATCATCGCCGTGCGCGTCGAGTGCAGGCGCGGGGCGAGCGGAGATTTCAGGGTCTTGGCGTGGATGCCGTCGGGTTCGCCGGCGAAGGAACGGATGAGATCGAGGTAGTGGATGCTGTGATACAGGATCTCCACGCGCGCTGACTGTTCGAGGAAGGTCCACAGGTGCCACGGCATGTGGACGGTGACGCGCACTTCGATGTCGTGGAGTTCGCCGATGGCGCCGGCGGCGATCAGCTCGCGGGCGGCGAGGACGGCGGGGGCGTAGCGGAGCTGGAAGTTCACAGCGGCCCGGAGCTTTTTGAGCCGGCAGAGGGCGAGGAGCTCCCGCGCCTGGGCGAGGTTTTCGCCGAAGGGTTTCTGGATGAGGACCGGGGCGCCGTCGGGGAGGGCGGAGAGCACCCCGGGGAGGGCGGACGCGGGCACCGCAATATCGAAGACCGCGCCCGCCGGTGCGCCGGCGACGGCGGCGGCGAGGGTAGGGGAAACCGTCGGGATGCCGAAATCGGCGGCGAGACGGCGGGCGCGGTCAAAGTCTAGATCGTGGATCGCCGCCACGGTGAACCCGGCCAGCCGGTAGGCGGGCAAGTGGGCGTCGCGGACGATGCCGCCGGCGCCGATGAGAACGATCGGGCGAGGGCTCCGGGGCAGGAGGGCGGTCAATGGACGGGGTAGATCCACGATTTTTATTTGCAAAACAGAGTTTTATTAGCGAACAGGACGGCAAGCTTAAAACGATGCCCAAGGTCCCCACCTACCCCGTGCCGGCGTTGGAGAAAGGCCTCGATATTCTCGAGACGCTTGCCTCCGCGGCCGAACCCCAGTCGCTCGCCGAGCTGGCGGCGCGGCTGGAGCGCAGCCGGAGCGAGTTGTTCCGCATGCTGGCCTGTCTGGAGCAGCGCGGATACCTGGCCCGGGAAGAGGCGTCGGGGAAATACGCGCTGACGCTGAAACTCTACGCGCTGACCCATGCGCACTCGCCGATGGTAAAGCTGCTCGGGGCGGCGCGGCGGCCGATGCAGGACCTGACCGCGAAAATCGGCGAGTCGTGTCATCTGAGCGTGCTGGATCGCGGCAAGCTGCTCGTCGTGGCGCAGCAGGAAAGCCCGGCGCGCGTGCGGCTGTCGATCGAGGTCGGAGGGGAGTTCGACCCGGTGGCCACCGCCTCCGGGCGTTTGCTTTTGTCGGCGTTGGACGATGCCGCGTTCGAGGACGTGTTGGTCGCCTCGCCTGCGGGGAAGGCCCTGACGGGACGAGCGCTCACCGCGTTTCGTTCCGGGCTGGGTGAGATCGCCCGCGCCGGAGTTTCCACGGCGGAAAGCGAGACGATCGAAGGCGTGCGGGATGTCTCGGTGCGCGTGGGCTGGGCGGGCGCGGGCGGCGCGGCGCTGGCGGTGACGCGGCTGAAGAAGCGCGGGCCGCGCGAGGACGAGGCCGTTCTCGTGAAGGCGTTGCAGGCCACCGCGGCCGAGATCACGCGCACGCTCGGGCTTTCGACCCCTTGATCCTCTTTGACCCCATGACCCCACGTTACTTTGAGGATTACGCGGTTGGCACGGAGCGTCGTTCGACGGGGCGCACGATCACGGAGACGGACATCGTGATGCATGCCGGCCAGACGGGCGACTTTTACCCGCATCACATGGACGCGGAGTGGTGCAAGACGCAGGATTTCAAGCGGCGCATCGCGCACGGGACGTTGATCTTCTCGGTCGCGGTCGGGCAGACGGCGGGAGAGATCAACCCGGTGGCGTTTTCCTACGGCTACGACCGGCTGCGCTTCATCAAGCCGGTCTTCATCGGCGACACGCTCACGGCGCGCTGCACGGTGAAGGAGAAGCGCGACCACCCGAAACGGGCCGACCACGGGGTTGTTGTCGAGCTGGTGGAGTCGATCAACCAGCGCGGGGAGACGGTGCTCGCGGCGGAGCATCTGCTGATGGTGAAACGGCGACCGGCGGATGCGGCCTGAGGGCGCGGCTGGCTCTCTGGCTGTATCTCGGTTTAACCCCCTCTATGCTTCGCTGGCTGCTTTGTGTCCTGGCTGTGGTTGCAAGCGCTCTCGCTGCGTCGCGCGAGGAGCGGCGCCTCGACGGCGGCTGGCGTTTCCATCGGGGCGATGTGGCCGGCGCGGAGGCGGCGGCCTTTGAGGATGGGGCGTGGACGGCGGTCACGCTGCCGCACGATTGGAGCATAGCCGGTCCGGTGGACGCGGCGGCCCCGGCGGCGGGGCATGGCGGGTATTTTCCGACGGGCGCGGGTTGGTATCGGCTAAAACTCGCCGCGCCGGAGGCGTGGGCGGGACGGCGGGTGGAGATAGAGTTTGAAGGCGCGGCGATGGGCGCCGAGGTCTGGCTGAACGGCGCCGCGCTGGGGCGCTGGGCCTATGGGTATACGCCTTTTCGCTTTGATCTGACGCCGCATCTTCGGCTGGGCGGCGAGAACGTGTTGGCCGTGCGGGTGGACAACTCGGCGCAGCCGAACAGCCGCTGGTATTCGGGCTCCGGGCTTTATCGGCCGGTGTGGCTGCGCGTGACGGATCCGGTGCGCGTGCCGGAGGGCGGCTTTTGGGTGACGACAGAAAGCCTGACGAAGACCGAGGCTCGTCTGCTCCTCCATGCGGAGCTGACGAACGCCTCGTCCGAGGTTCGGGAGGTTTCGGTGCTCACAGATTTGCTCGATGACCGCGGCAAATATCTCGGCGGTGCGAGCATGCCCGCCGTCCTGGCACCCGGCGCTTCGTGGACAGGAGCGATACCGATCATTGTGCGGAGCCCGCGGCCGTGGAGCCCCGACTCGCCGACCTTGCACCGCGCGATCACCCGCGTGGTGTCGAAAGTAGACGACCGCGTGCTGGATGAAACGACTACTGCCTTCGGCATTCGCACCGTGCGGGTGTCAGCCGAGCGAGGTTTCGAGCTGAACGGGCGGCCGATCAAACTGCTCGGCGGAAACGTCCACCACGACACGGGCCCGCTCGGGGCGGCAGCTTTTGCGCGCGCGGAGGAGCGCAAGGTGGAGCTGATGAAGGCGGCGGGTTTCAATGCGGTTCGCACCGCGCACAATCCGCCGTCGGTCGCCTTCCTGGAGGCCTGCGACCGGCTCGGGTTGCTGGTGGTGAACGAGATCTTTGACGGCTGGGAAAAGGCCAAGAACAAGCGCGACTACGGCGTGTTGTTCAAAGAGTGGTGGCAACGCGACGTGGATACCTGGGTGCGCCGCGACCGGCACCACGCGTCGGTCGTGATGTGGAGCACGGGCAACGAAATGTTTGAACGTGGCGGCGCCTCGGGGCGGCGCATCGCGCGCGAGTTGGCCGCGCGCATCCGGGAGTTGGATACGACGCGTCCCGTGACGGCGGGCGTGAACGGGCTGGGCGAGGACGGCAAGTGGCCGCAGCTCGACGAGCTTTTCGCGGCGCTGGACGTGGCCGGTTACAATTACGAATTGCAGCACCACGCTGCCGATCATGCGCGGTTGCCGGAGAGGGTGATCATGGCCTCGGAGTCCTACCAGACCGAGGCCTTCGCCAACTGGGCGGCGATGGAGGAGCATCCGTATGTGATCGGCGACTTCGTGTGGAGCGGGATCGACTATCTTGGCGAGGCGGGCATCGGGCGCGTGTTCCCGCCGGGGCGGGAGGCGAAGAAGCATTGGGAGGCGGAGATGTTTCCCTGGCATGGCGCCTATTGCGGAGACATTGATCTGACCGGCTGGCGGAAACCCGTTTCGCACTATCGGGAGATCGTGTGGGATCGCGGCGCCAAACTCTACGCGGCGGTCCGCGTGCCGCCGCCGGGGGATGGGGAATGGAACACGACACCCTGGTCTGTGCCGCCTATGCTGCCGGCCTGGACCTGGCCGGGCATGGAGGGCAAGCCGCTGACGGTGGAGGTGTATTCGCGCTACGACGCTGTGCGTCTGGAGCTGGATGGGCGGGTGATCGGCGAAAAGCCGACGACGCGCGCGGAAGAGTTTAAGGCGGTGTTCACCGTGCCCTATGTGCCGGGCGAGTTGATGGCGGTGGGGCTGCGCGCGGGCAAGGCGGCGGAGACTTTTGTGCTTCGGAGCGCGGGGGGGGCGACGAAACTGCGCTTGCGGGCGGATCGCGCGCGATTGCGCGCCGACGGGCAGGATCTGGCTTTTGTGAGTATCGAGGCGCTGGATCGGCGCGGCGTGTGGCAGCCGCACGCGACGGCGCGGGTCACGGTTCGGGTGCGGGGCGCGGGCAGCCTGGCGGGTTTGGCCTCGGGCGATTTGACCTCGTTTGACAGTTACGCCGGGACGGAGCGCACGCTTTACCAAGGCCGTGCCTTGGCGGTGGTTCGGACGAGCAACCGGCCGGGCAAGATTGTCGTCACTGTCGATTCGCCGGGATTCGAACCGTCGTCGATCACCCTTCGTTCCGCTCGTCGCTGATTTACCCCCATGCACCCGTTACCCCGTCTGTTTGGTCTGTTGATTACGTTCGCGTTTGCTTTGCCCGCGGTCGGGTCGACGGCGGAGGCGACGGCGCCACGCTCGATTCCGCCCTTGATGTATGGATCGGCGTGGTATCCGGAGCAGTGGCCCGAGGAGGAGTGGGACGCGGATCTGAAGCGGATGCAGGAGGCCAGGATGAACATGGTGCGCATCGGCGAATTCGCGTGGAGTTCGCTGGAGCCGGCCGAGGGGCGCTATGAATTCGACTGGATGGAGCGAGCGGTCGAGGCCGCCGCGCGACGCGGGATGGTGACGATCCTCGGCACGCCGACCGACACCCCGCCGGCTTGGATGACGACCAAGTATCCCGAGATCCTGCGCGTGGGCGAAGACGGCAAGCGGCTTCAGCACGGCTCGCGCCGGCATTTCTCCATCGGCAGCGAAAAATACCGCGAGCTGTGCCGGGCGGTCGTGGAACGGCTCGCGCAGCGTTTCGGCAAGAATCCGAACGTGGTGGCCTGGCAGATTGGCAACGAATACACCGAGGACTCCTACGATCCGGAGTCGTATGCGCGTTTTCACCGCTGGCTGGAGAAGAAATACGGCACGCTCGACGCGTTGAACCGGCGCTGGATGACTGCGTATTGGAGTCAGACCTACACCGAGTGGCGCCAGGTGCCGATGACGACGGCGCGCGCCAACCCGGGCCTGCTGCTCGAGCACAAGCGCTTCATCACCGACACGTGGCGGGATTTTCAGCGCAACCAGATCGACGCGCTCCGGCGTCACATCGAGCCGCGCCAGCTCATCACGACCAACCTCGGCGGGCTCGGCTGGGCCGCCCGTTTCAACCGCCAGCACATCGCGGCCGACCTGGATGTGATCTCGTGGGACGAATACCTGGGCTCGGGCTGGTTCGACAAAACCAAGAACGGCACGGGGCATCTCGATCCGCTGCGCAGCGGGGCGTCGCACGATCTGGTGCGCGGCTGGAAGCAGAGGAATTTTTGGGTGATGGAGATGCCGCCCGGGTTCGTGGACTGGGGCTCCGTGAGCAACTCGCTCGACCGCGGCGAGACGCGCGCGATGGCCTGGCACGCGGTGGGGCATGGCGCGGATTGCATCGCGTTTTGGCAGTGGCGCAGCGCGTTGAACGGGCAGGAGCAATACCACGGCTCGCTCGTCGGGCCGGATGGCGAGCCCGTGCCGGTCTACGAGGAGGCGGCGCAGGCGGGCATCGATTTTGCGAAGGCCGGCCCGGTGCTGGCCGGCACTCAGCCGGTCTCGGAGGTGGCGGTGATCCACGACTACGACAGCCGCTGGGCGATCGAATTCAACCCCTTCAGCAACCGTTATGACCAGATGCAGATCCTGATCGACTACTACCGGGTGCTGCGCGAGCAGACGCAGACGGTGGACATCGTGACGCCCGAGATGGATCTCTCGCGCTACAAGCTTGTCGCGGCGCCGGGCCTGAACGTGGTCTCGCCGAAGCTGGCGGCAAAGCTGAGCGATTACGTGCGTGCGGGCGGGCATCTGGTGCTGGGGCCGCGCACGGGCATGAAGGACGAGTTTAACGCGTTGAATCGCGAGCGCCAGCCGGGGCCGCTGCTGCCGAGCGTCGGAGCGCGCGTGGAGCAGTTTTATGCGCTGCTGGAAGACGTGCCGGTGGGCGGCGCGTGGGGCGAGGGCAAAGCGACGGTCTGGGCGGAGCGGCTGGATCGCCTCGCGCCGGATGTGGAGGTCGTGCTGCGTTTCGGCGAGGGCAACGACTGGTTGACCGGCGGTGCGGCGGCGGTGCGGCGGAGGCTCGGCGGGGGGACGATCACCTATCTCGGCGCGACACTGGATGCGGAGCTGATGAACCGCGTCGCGCGGAGGTGGGTGTCAGAGGCAGGCGTGGCGACGGCGTCCGTGATTCAGGCGCCGGCGGGCGTGAAGGTGAGCCGTCGCGTCGGCGCGGGCCGCGAGGTGTTCGTGATCACGAATTTTTCCAAGGGCGCGCAGGAGATCGCGTTGTCCGGCGCGATGACGGATGTGCTGGCCGGGGGCGAGGTGACGGCGGTGAAACTACCGCGCTATGGCGTGGCGGTGCTGGGCCGGGCGTTGGCGCGGTGATACTGAATGCTGCAGATGCCTAACCGCTAAAAAACGCTAATGATCGCTAAATCAGAAGGGTGCTGAGGGCCTTGGAGCTTTGGCTGGCTGCGAGGAGGATTGATTTAGCGACAGCTAGCGAAATTTAGCGGTTAAAAAACTCCCAGTCATTGTTCGTCTAGCCGTGGGATTTGGATTGGTTTTTGGAGTGCGTTCGTGCCGCCGCAGTCCAAATGGTCAGTGGGCGGGGAGGAGCTTGAGCAGGTCGTGGTAGGGCTCCTGCAGGCCGGCGGCGTCGCGGATGGCGGCGGGCGTTTCGGGGCCGTTGCGCTCCCAGGTCAGCCCGTAGGCTTTCGAGTTGATGAGCTTCTGGTCGGTGGCGGTCCAGTTGTCGCGGACGACCAGGTAGGACGAGCCCTCGTCGGGGTAGATGTGGCCCCAGTGCGGTTTCTCGGCGTAGGGGTTGAGGACGACTTCGCCGACGGCGTTTTCGGTGATCCACGTGCCGGGCGAGGCGGAGAGGTGATAGATGCCGCCGAAGTCGTAGAGCATGCGGCCGTAGCGGGTGATGCGGTTGGCTTGGACGCGGTTGTCGCGCTGCGCGGTGGTGAGGTAGGTCCAGCCCCAGCCGAGGCTGATGCCGGAGTAAGGCAGGTCGCTCAGGTCGTTGTGCTCGATGACGGATTCGCGGATGTAGCCGGCGGCGATGCCCAGGCAGCCCCAGTCCTCGTTGGCGCAGTCGGTGACGAGGTTGTTGGCGATGCGCAGGCGGGCGGAGACCTCGCGGTCGTCGGCGGGATTGTAGGGCAGATGCGTCTCGATGCCGCCGTCCATGAACTTGCCGAGTTGGAGGCCGTTGCCGGCGATGTCGCGGAAGACGCAGCCCTCGACCACGAGATCGCGAAGGCCGTGTTCGGCGTCGAGGCCGGCGGAGGCGAGGCGCTCGAAGCGGCAGCGCTCGAAGCGGATGTGCTGCGCGGCTTCGATTCGGGCTACGCCGGGCGGGCGGCCGACCCAGGCTTGGTTTTCGAGGCCTTTTTTCTCGGGCGTGCCGGGCGGCAGCATCTTGTAGGCCTCGGTCATGTAGAGGCCGGCCTGGTGCGGCACGTGGCCGACGAGGGCGGGGCGCATCCAGGCGGTGTGCGCGAAACGCAGGCCCTTGAACTCGACGTGGCGCACGGGGCGGTCGAGCGTGCCGACGACTTCGAGGAGCGTTTCCTGCACGGGCACGACGGCGCGGGCGGAGGCGAGGTCCTCGCCGGGGCGGGGCCAGTAGTAGATGCGGCGCGCGGCGATGTCGTGATACCACTCGCCGGGGGCGTCGAGCAGGCAGAGGGCGTTTTGGAGAAAGAAGGGCGCGCGGTAGCCCTCCGTCATGATCGGCGCGGGCCAGGGATGCTCGAATTGAATGCGGCTTTCGGGCTGGTGGAAACGCACGCGGACGGACGTGTTTTCGGGGCCGATCCGGGTGAATTCGCGCACGCGCAGGAGGGCGATTTCCCATTGCTGGTAGATCACCAGCTCAAGGCCCGCGAGGTCGCCGGTGATTTCGGGGCGCGTGGGAATGGTGGTGTGCTGGTCGGCTTTGTCCCAGGTGAGCAGGCGGTCCATTTCACCGGCGTTGGGCGTGCGGGCGCGGACGGCTTTGCGGTCGGCGATCCAGAGTTGGCGAAACTCGCGCGGGCGTCCGCCGACGAGGGGCGCTTCGGCGACCCAGACCTGGTTGATTGCGGAGGAGGGGAGGCCGGCGGGCGGCGGAGTAGCGGCGTCGAGTTTCGTCCAGGCAGAGGAAAGCGGGATGCCGCCGTCGAGGACGGGCGTTTCGCCGGGAGCGGCTTCGAAAAGGGTCGGACTCTGCGCGGTGCCGGAGTCCTCCGGGCGCACGCACCAAGCGGCATCGAGCGCGTAGGTTCCGCCGCGCAGGATGATGCGCACGGGTTCGGTCAGCGGCGCGGTTGCGAGCCGACGCAGTTCGCGGGCGCGGCGCTGGGCGGCGGTGAGGGAGAGCGGATCCTCGGCGGTGCCGGCGGCTTTTTCGCCGCCGGCGGGGTCGGCCCAGAGTTCGGCGGCGGGGGCGGGTGTGGCGACAGAGGAGGCGAGCAGCGCGAGGTGGGTGACGCAGGCAGCAAATAGGCGGGCGAAATGCGGGCGGAGGCGAACGTGCGTCTGCATGGGGAACGAGAGGGCTGGAGGTTAACGCGGGGAGATACCGAGCCACGATCAAGACGTTTAGTCTGGGTGAGGCGAGTTGGCGCGCGGGTTATGGAGTGCGGCGACGTGTCGCCGCTTTTGACGACGAGACTCGGCTCGTCGCTTCTGGTTGTCGATTGGCCGAGCCTGCGCGGTGCGGGGAAGGGAATACGGGCGAGCCGACGTGTCGGCTCGTCGATGGCGGCGACACGTCGCCGCACTCCATAAGGGGAGGCTTCGACATCAAACTTGGTCAGGTGCTTACCGCGCGTCGGCGCTGTTCGAGTTCCTCGCGGATGCGCGGTTCGAGGAGCTCGAAGCGGCGATAGAAGAGGACGGGCACGATGCTGAGCGCGAAGCAGATGGCGGGCAGCCAGACGACGCCGATAGTAATGGCGCGCAGGGTTCCGGGGCTTTGCGCGGCCTTGGGCACGTAGCCGGCGGCGTCGAGAAGCCACATGGGGAGCGCGCCGCCGAGGCCGGCGCCGGCTTTGAGGCAGAAGGCGGCGCCGACCGCGGCCAGCAGGCCGGCGGCGCGCACGCCGGTTTTCCATTCACCGTAGTCCACGCTCTCGGAAAGCACCGAGAACGGCATGGCCATGGCGGCCCCGCTGGCGACGAAGCACACCGTCCAGCCGGTCATCACGAGCGCGACGGACGGATCGCCGCGCAAGCCGAGCCAGACGATAAGCTGACCGAGGGCCATGCCGGCGAGGCCGAGCGTCCAGACCGTCGTCTTGGACCAGCGTCGGCAAAACCAAGGCAGGAGCAGCGCGGTGGCGAGCGAGGCGAAGTCGAGGCCGTTGGCGAGCTTGAGCAGGTCGGGGCGGTGCAGCACGTATTCGAAGAAGTGCGGCGCGACCGTCACGCGGGCGATGAAGCCGACCCAGAAAAAGAGACTGCTCGCGAAAATAATAAACCAGGGCCAGTTGCCGCGAAGGGCGCGAAAGCTGCCGCGCAGGGGCATGGGGGTCGACTCGACCGGCACCGTTTCGCGGAGATTGCGGAAAGCGAAAAGAAAGAGGCCGACGGACAGCGCGGCGAAGATCGGAACCGCGAGCATGAAGCCGCGCTGGTCGTTGCCGTCGCCGAGCCGGCGCACGAGTTCGAGGCCGGTGAGGTTGACCGCGAGCACGCCGAGTTTGGAGCCGAGCATGCGGAAGGTCGTGAGCGTGACGCGTTCGGCGGGGTCGGGCGTGAGCGCGGAGAGGATGGCGGTGACCGGGGTGTTGATACCGGTGTAGAGAATGTTGCAGCCGATGTAGGTGATGGCGGCGTAGGCGACCTTGGCCCCGTAGCCGAGATCGGGCGTGAGAAAGGAGAGCACGCCGAAGACCGCGAAGGGGCCGCAGAGCCAGAGAAACCAAGGGCGGTTTTTGCCCCAGCGGCTGCGCGTGCGGTCGAAAACAAGACCCCA
>CAMLQS010000115.1 GCA_946482165.1 uncultured Verrucomicrobiota bacterium
GAGCTCGCTCGCGAACGCCGCCCGCTGCTCGCCGAGCTCATCCGCCAAGATCCCGAAGCCGCCCTCGCCGCCGCCCTCCCGCGCTCCCTCCGCGACCAGCTCCCGGCCGAGATCGTGGCCGGGTTGGAACAACTCGTTTCCGCGCGCGCCGAGCTCGCCGTCATCCAGACCTGCCTTCACCCGCCCGGCGCCGCGCACGATCCGGCCGACGATCTCTACCGCGCGACCGTCATCGATAACCGCGAATACCGCGCGCACGTCTACGGCTCGCGCTTGGGCGACGGCTCGCTGCCCGCGACCTCGATCATCGGCGTCGCGGTGGATCGCGATCTGGCCGTCGCCGATTCGCGCGTTCGCGTTCTCGACGCCGCCGAACTCGCCTCCGTCAACGCCGGCGCCGGCGTCGCCGTCGAGGCCAACGGAGAAATCGTCGTTCTCCCCTCCCCCGATGCCCTCGCGCCCTTCGTCGCGCAACTCCTCGCCACCGAGCAAAACGCCGCCCTCGACGCGGCCGACTCGGGCCCCGGCTCCAGCGGCGTCGGCGGCCGACCCACCCAGGCCTGGACGCACGGCGACAAGGATCTCCTCGTCATCCGCGTCGATTTCACCGATCTCGCCGGCACGCCGATCAACAAGTTCGACGGCAACGCCCAGATCACGCCCGGCTACATCGACACCGTCATCAACGGCGCGAACGGCGTCCGGTCTTTTCTCCAGCAAAGCAGCTACGGAAAAACCGATGTCCTCTTCAACGTCGCGACCGACGTCACCGGGGTCCTCCGACTCCCCAACACCGCGTCCAGCTACGCCGTCGCCGGAGACAGCTCGCTCCTCCACACGCACGCCCGCGGCGCCGCCGCCACCGCCGGCTTCAATGTCGCCGCCTACGAGCGCGTCGCGGTCGTCTTCACCTACCTGGGCGATCTCGCCAACTCCAAGATCACCTACGGCGGCCTCGCCAACCTCATCGGCACGAACCTCTGGGTGAACGGGGAGTTCGATCTCCGCGTCGTCGGCCACGAACTGGGACACACCTACGGGCTGCCTCATGCCAACCTCTGGAAAGTCACCGACGGCAACGCGGTCTCCCTCGCCGGCGTCTCCACCGAATACGGGGACCCCTTCGACCTCATGGGAGACGGCGACTTTTTCCAAAACGACTTCAGCCATTGGAACAAGAGTCTCCTTCAGTGGATCCCCGACGCGTCCGTCACGGTCGCCGCGGCCGCCGGCACTTTCCGCATCTACCGTTTTGACTCCGCCTCCGCCGACCTCGCCTCGCCTCGCGCCCTGAAGGTCGTGCGCGACACCACGCGCGACTACTGGATCGGCTATCGTCGCGGCACCTCCTCCGGCTCCGCCGACAACGGCGCCTATATCCTCTGGGGTTACAACTCCGCCAACCCAGGCGACCTGCTCGACCTCGTCACCCCGGGCACGGACGCCGGCAACGCCCCGCTCCCCCTCAACACCACCTTCAACGACTCCGCCGCCGGCATCACCCTTCGTCCCGTCGCCCAGGGCGGCTCGGGCGCGGAGGAATGGCTCGACGTGCAGGTGACCTACCAGCCGCGTATCCAGTGGGCCGTGACGAGCTATGTCGCCAACGAGCAAAGCGGTTCCGTCGTCCTCACCGCCACCCGCTCCGCCAATTCCTCCGGCGCGGTCTCCGCCGCCTACTCCACCGCTTCCGGCACCGCCGCGAGCGGCGTGGATTTCACCGCGAAGTCCGGCACGCTCAGCTGGGCGGACGGCGACTCCTCGCCCAAGACGATCACCGTCTCCCTGACCGCCGACGCGATCGTCGAAGGCACCGAGACCTTCACCGTCACCCTTTCCTCGCCCGTCGGCGGCGTGGTTGTCGATCCGGCCACCGTCACCGTCACCGTGGCGGACCCCGGCGCCCGCGATCCCAACTTCGCATCCGACTTCATCGGCAGCACCGTCAACCGCGTGCTCCCCCTGCCGGACGGCAAGGTCCTCATCGCGGGATGGTTCAGCCAGCTCCAATCCATCTCCGACTTTACCGTCTATAACTATGGGCGAATCGCCCGGCTCACTTCCACGGGCAAGATCGACACCGGGTTCAATCCCGGCGGCGGAGCGAACGGAACCGTCTACGCCCTCGCTCGCCAGCCCGATGGCAAGATACTGATCGGCGGCGATTTCACCTCGTTCAACGGCACCGCCATCAACCGTATCGCCCGGCTCAACTCGGACGGCTCCCTCGACACCACCTTCACTCCGGGCGCCGGCGCCAACTCCACGATTTACGATATCCTCGTCCAGCCCGACGGCCGCATCCTGGTTGGAGGAGCCTTCACGAGCTACGACGGCACCGCGCGCAACGGCCTCGTCCGGCTCCTCGCCACCGGCGCGCGCGACACCGGCTTCGCCAACTTCACCGGGCCGGTTGTTTTCTCCGTGGACGCCCTCGCCCTCCAATCCGACGGGAACATCCTCGTCGGCGGCGCCTTCTACCACTCAACCGGAAATCTCCGCGCGAGCCTCAAGCGCCTCACCTCCACCGGCGCCGTCGACGCCACCTTCACCGGCCTGACCAGTGGCGCGAGCGACGCCTTCGACCCTTCCTTTCTCGGCTCCGTTGAACGAATCGCCGTGCTGGACGACGGCCGCATCCTCGTCGCCGGAGATTTCAGCCAGTTCAACGGCTCCGCCCGCGCCGGGCTGGCTCGCCTGACGACCACCGGCGCGCTCGACAACACCTTTGCCCCCGTGCTCAACGACGCCGCCCGCGCGCTTCTCCTCCTCCCCGACGGCCGCATCCTTGTCGGCGGCGACTTCACGACCATCAACGGCACCACCGCCACCCGCCTTGCCCGCCTCCAATCCACCGGCGCCCTCGACACCGCCTTTGCCGCCGCCGGCGGTCACGCCTCGACCGTCGAGGACCTCGCGCTTCAGCCGGACGGCAACGTTCTTCTCGCGGGCAATTACGCTTCCTTTCAAGGAGCGAATCCGGAGGGCCCGCTCTGGCGCCTCGTCCCCGGTCTTTCCGGCCTCCCCGGCGTGTTGCAATTCGCCGCCGACGCCGCCACCGGCGTCGAGGGCTCCACCGCCACGCTCACCGTCACCCGCACCGGAGGCTCGCTCGGCGCGCTCACCGTCGGCTACGCCACGGTCGCCGGCACCGCCGCCGCGGGTTCCGATTTCACCACCGCGTCCGGCACGCTCAGTTGGACCGACAACGACGTCTCCGCGAAGACCATCGCGGTTTCCCTCGCATCCGACGCGCTCGCCGACACGCCGGAATCCCTCGTCGTAAACCTCGGCGCCCCCCAGCTCGGCGGCGCTCTCCTCGCGGATCGCCAGCAGGCCACGATCACGATCTCCACCGCGTTCACCGCCTGGCAGACGACCCACTTCAACTCCTCCGAGCTGGCGAACGCCGCGGTCTCCGGCGACGACGCCGACCCCGACGGCGACGGCCTCGCCAACCTCGCCGAGTTCGCGCTGGGCCGTGACCCGCGCCTCGCCGACGCCGCGGCGGCATGGACCACCGCCGTGCAAAACATCGGCGGCGCGGACTACCTCACCCTCACGTTCAAACGCCGCGCGCCCGCCCTGGATCTCGCCTACGCCGTGCAATCCAGCGGCGACCTCGCCAGCTGGTCGAGCGGCCCGGTTCAGGTCGGATCCGCCGCGGCCAACGGCGACGGCACCGAAACCGTCACGTATCGGGACGGCGTAACGGTCGGCGGCGGCTCCCGCCGCTTCCTCCGCGTCCACGTGACCCGCACGCCCTGAGCGCGAAGACCAAAAGGCCGCCCGAAACCGGGCGGCCTTTTTCCAATACGACGGCTTGGGTATCGTTCAACCCAGCGTCGCCACGAAGCGCTCCAAGCGCGCCACCGAACGCTCACGCCCAAGAAGGCGGAAGATGCTCGTGATGCTCGGCCCCGCGCTCAAGCCGGTGACCGCGATGCGCGCCACGCCCTGGTAATCGCCAAAGCCGAGTCCTCGCGCCTCCGCGAGGCCTTTGAGCGCCGCCTCGATCGTCGCGTCGGACGACAAGTCCACCGTCCCCGACTTCAACGCTTCGACCAGCTCCCCCAGCCGCGCCTTCGGCTCGCCCTTGCCGAGCGCCTTGGCCTTCGCCTTCTCGTCGGTCGGGTAGCTGTCGCTCCAGAAGTAGGCGGTGTAGGCCGGCAGCTCCTCGAAGCCCTTGATCTTCGGCTGGGCCAGTCCCATCACCGCCTCGAAGTAGCCCGCGTCCGCAGCGAGCGCGGCCGCACCCGCACCCTCGGGGAGCGCGGCGAAATAGGCCCGCGCCTTGGCGGCGAAGTCCGCCGCCGGGAGCGCCAGCAGATAGAGCATGTTCATATGCGCCATCTTCTTGTCGTCGAAGCGGGCGTTGCTCTGGTTCACCGCCGGCAGGTCGAAGAGCTTCACGATCTCCTCGATCGGCATCTTCTCGCGGTCGTCGCCCGGATTCCACCCGAGCAGCGTGATGAAGTTCACCACCGCCTCGGGCAGGTATCCGCGCTTCTGATACTCCTCGATCAGCGCGCCCTGGTCGCGCTTCGACATCTTGCCCGGGCCGTTCTGCTTCAGGATGAGGGGAATGTGGGCGAAAATCGGCGGCTTCACGCCGAACGCCTCGAACAGCGCCACGTGTTTGCTCGTGTTGGACAGGTGGTCCTCGCCGCGGATCACGTGCGTGATCTTCATCGCGATGTCGTCCACGACGTTCACGAAGTGGAAGACCGGGTTGCCGTCGGAGCGAAAGATCACGAAGTCCTCGTCCTCGACGCGCTCCACGCGGCCGCGGATCGCGTCCTCGATCACCATCGGCGCGGTTTTGACCTTCTCGACCTCCTTTTTCCGGTGGTCGTCGAACACCGTGTAGCGGTCGCCGAGCAGCTTGAACCAAGTCGCGCCATCTTTCTCGTAGGTGCGGCCGGCCGCCTTCAGTTTCTCCAGATATTCGCGATAAACGTGGGCTCGCTCGCTCTGCCGGTAGGGACCAAAGTCTCCGCCGCCGCTCGCGCCGATCTTCGGACCCTCGTCCCAGCTCATGCCCAGCCAAGCAAGGGAATCATAGATCACGCGGAGAAACTCCTCGGAGTTGCGCGCCGTGTCCGTGTCTTCGATGCGCAGGATGAACGCGCCCCCGGTGTGGCGGGCGTAGAGCCAGTTGAACAGCGCGGTGCGGGCGCTGCCGATATGGAAGAACCCGGTGGGACTCGGGGCGAAACGGACGCGGACGTGGCTCATGGCGAAAGGTGTTCGATACGTTGAACCGCCCACCCTGCCCGCGCCGCCCCCCCGCCCGCAAGCCCGCGCTGGCATGCATCCGTGATCATCGACGAGCCGGAGGGACGAAGGTCCGTGCATCGCGGGACCATTCCCCGGGCCCTGCGGCCCTGACGCAATGCGCCCGAATACCCGTATGATCGCGCTTATGGCACGTCTGCGACATCACACCCATCCACGCCTTCATCGCTCGCGCGCGCTCACCTTGGTCGAGGTGATGATCGCTTCCGGCGTCCTCGCCCTGGTCGTGGTGGGCGTGCTTGGCGCGCTCGTCCAGTCGCGGCGTCTGACCGAGGGCAGCATCTACCAAAACGCCGCGCTCACCGTCGTCCAGGGATACCTGGAGCAAATCAAGGAGGCGGATTTCGCCAACGTGCCGTATTACAGCGGAAGCACGTTGATCGCGGGCAACAGCAACGACCCCATCGCAGGCGTCACATCCGCCAATCGATCAAAGGCGATCAAGACGCTGCTCAACAACACCGACGTCGACACGGTCGGCAACGCCGACGGCGAAACGATCAGCGACTACCTCCTCATCTCCTCCGGCAACCCGCCCGCGTTATCTTCGATCACGCCTGGCGGCACGGCCCCCTCCGGGGTCGAGGACAACGTGAAATTTGTCGACGTGAATCAGACCACGAGCAAATCCGACGACCTCCGCCTCCGAGTCTGGGTTTGGGTGCAGGACGCATCCGCCGCCGGACATGACGCCACCCAGGTCCGCTCGATCACGATCATCTACCACTGGGCCATGAGCGACGGCGCCAAGACAAAATGGTTCGTCGGATCCATCCGTTCCCTTCGTTCCGCGGTCCCCACGGTTTGATCCATGAAACCTCCGATCCTTGCCTCGCGCCGCGCCGTCCGCAGCGCCTTCACCCTCACCGAGGTGCTCATCACCACCGCCATCTCCGGCATGGTGCTCATCGCGGCTTTGGCCTTCTTCATCCACGGCCTGAACATCTTCTCGCTCGACGTGGGCAAGAACCTCGTAAATCGCGACATCCGGACATTTACCAGCGAACTCGCCGACAACGCCACTTACGCGAATTATTTTCAGATCTTCCCCGGCTTCACCACCCGATCCGCGACCACGACCTCCAGCGGCGTGTCCGTCACGACCTCGGCCGCCGTGGAGGACAAGCAAACGGGCGACATGTTGGTGCTCATCTACAAGGACCCGGCGAATGTCGATTTGGTTAACCGGCTCGTGGGCTATTACAGGGCCCCGGCTGATCCCGATAACCCCACCAGCGAGGGGCCCGTCCGCAAATTTGATCTCCGCATCAGCCCGTCGAGCTCGGCGTCCATTTACACGCTGCTCCCCTCCACCGGCACCTACGCCACCAACGAGGAGGTCATCGAGATGTCCAAGGGCCTCGCGAACGGTCGCCTGTTTTATAACATCCGCGGCAAAAGCGTGATGGTCAACGGTCAGATCCTCCACCGAGGCAATCTCATCAAACGCGCCACGAACACCTACAACTTCACCATTTCGCCCCGCGGCTGACGCCGCCCCTTCGCCATGCACCTGTTCCGCCAAGCCCGCTTTCCGTCTCCCCCCGCAGACCCTCGTCGGGGTTCCGCCCTGATCACCGTCACGATCGTCTCCGCCGTGGTGATCCTGCTCGTCGGCTCGATTCTCAGTTATGCGCTTACGGAGCGGCGTCTGAACCTGCGCCATGCCGCGCGCCTCGAGGCGCGCAACGCCGCGGAGTCCCTCGCCGAATACGGCGCCGCCCAGATTCGCCAGAAATACGAGACCCGCGGCACTTTCACCCTCAATCCCAACGGCACCGACGCCCTTAGCCAACCCGCCAGCTCCTTCTGGAGCGGCAGCCGCGTCGTCAGCACCGCATCCGACCTCACCGGCGCCACCTACCCGCCCTCCGCCTCCCACGATCTCGAGCTGATCGGCGGCACGGAACGCACCGTGACCACCGGCACAAGCAGTCTCTACTTCGTGAACCCCGCCGACGAAAACAACAAGGGCGACCCGCTCAGCGGAAAATGGGTGACCCGTCGCGACGTCTCCGTCATCGCCCGCGCCACCGTGCGTCCCGCCGGTGGCGGCAGCCCCATCACCGCCTACGTCACCGAGCGCATCTCCGTCCGCGGAGCGCCGCTCTTCGCGCACGCCATCTTCTACAACATGGACCTGGAGATCTTTAACGGTCCGCCGATGAACATCACCGGTCCCGTCCATACCAACGGCAATCTCTACCTCTACCCCGACAACAACAGCTCGCTCAACTTCTACGGCAACGTCACCGCCACCGGAAACATCTACAAGGCCAAGAAGCCGGGCGACAACTCGGGCGACGGCAACAGCGCGACGAGCCGCAACGGCTCGATCAACTTCCTCAACAAAACCGGCGCGCTTGTGAACCTCTACGGCAAGGACCTCACGCGCCCCGCGTCCAACCCCGGCTCGGATTTCTGGCGCGACTCCACCGGATTCACCGGCACCTCGGGCACCTCCTTCGCCAACTTCGCCGCCAACGCCTCCCAAGCCTGGAACGGCTATCTCCAGACCAAGGATCACGGCATCCAAAACTACACGCCGGTCGCGATCGGAAAATACGTCGAGGACCCGACCCCCTCCAACGGCGTCGACAACTCGGTGAACAGCGGCCGCGCCATCATCGAGCCTCCTGCGCTGCCGCTCGGCAGCGACACGAACTACGCCACGAAAGTGGAGGTCGAAAAACAGAAATACTCCAACATGGCCGGACTCTACATCTCCGTGACCCCCGGCAGCACCACGGGCAACATCACCCTCACCAGGAGGGGAATCGCCTCCGACGGCACCTTTAAGACCACCAAAACCCTCACCATGCCGGGCAACAAGAAACTCGTGACGTATTCGCCCTACGCCGAGACCACCTCCGGCGGCAATACCACGGTCACCAAAGGCATGTATGACCGGCATCGCGCAAAGCAGATCGACCTGGTCGAACTCGACATCAGCGCGCTTCGCGACGCGGTCGCCGAGATGCAAAAGTCCTCGTCGGATCAGGATGTCAACAAGCGGATCGGCGACTTCACCACGGATGACTGGACGGGAGTGGTCTACATCGACGTGACCGGCGGCCCCACGACCCGCGTCGTCGACGAATCATCCTACCCCGCCGGCAGCACCGTCGCCGCGACCAACACCCGCAACACCAACACCGCCGTCCGCATCATCAACGGCACGGGCAAGGCCCCGAGCTACGGGACCGCCAATCCCGGCCTGACCATCGCCTCCAACGCGCCCATCTACGTGAAGGGCAATTTCAACACCACCGTCGCCAACGGCGCCAACGTGAACGCCACGTCGACGAACAACCCGGCCACCGATTACGAAAGCGGCGAAGTCCCCTGCGCCATCGTCTCCGACGCGATCACCGTGCTTTCGAATGGCTTCAACGACTCCACCAGCAAGGGCTCCACGACCCCCAACGCCTCCTCCGACATCGTGGTATCCGCCGCATTCCTCACCGGCATCGCCCCGACGAACAAAAACAACAACGGCAAGACCTCCGGCGGCGCGCACAACATCGTTCGCTTCCTCGAAAACTGGAGCAACAAGGACACCTGGTTCCGCGGCTCGCTCGTCTGCCTCTTCGAAAGCCGCGTCTTCACCGAACCCCACGGCACGAGCAGTTACTACAGTCCGCCGAACCGAAACTGGGGCTTCAACAAGCTCTTCGGCCAAGGCACCTACCCGCCCGGCACTCCCCGCGTGCTCTCCTACCGCCGCGTCGATTTCACCGACCTCTCCGCCGCCGAATACGCGACCATGCGGGATTCGTTCAACTGGAAGTAAGCCCCGGCCGGCCCGCCCCGCCCGGGCGGCTCCGCCTCCCTCCCGGCGCCCTGCCGCCCCGCCGCCCGAGGCGATGTTCGTAATACGAACATTGCCCGGCGGGTGCGCGACGGCGCCGCGAAACAAGGCCCCGGCCGATTCGCCGGTGCGGAAAAAAGGCGCGCCATCCGGCGCGCCTTTTTGTATTCAACGAATGATGACGGATCAGGCCGCGGGCGCCGAGGGAGCCGCGGCGGCCTTCGGCGCGGGCGGCGGCACGAGGCCTCCGTTGCCCACGAAATGGAAGGTCGCGTCCTTCGGCAGGATCTCGCGCTCGCAGAAATCGCCGAACTTCTCGCCCGGCAAACGCTCCTTGGCGTAGCGCTTGATCACCGGCTCGAGCAACTTCACCGCCTCCTCGAACGTGATGCTCGGGGAAACCAGGCGGTTCAGGCGCGTGCCGTTGTAGGCCGCGCCCAAATACAGCGCGTATTTGTTCGGCGCCTTGCCCACGAAGCCGATCTCCGCGAGGTAGGGTCGCGCGCAACCGTTCGGGCACCCCGTGACGCGAAGGCTGATCGCGTCCTCATGCAGGCCGGCCTCGTCGAGGATGGTCTCGAAACGGGCGATCAGGTCGGGCAGCGCGCGTTCGCTTTCCGCCAGGGCGAGGCCGCAGGTGGGGAGCGCGACGCACGAGAGCGCGTTGAGACGCAGGCCCGAACGCTCGTTCTCCTTGTCCAGACCGTAGCGGGCGAGGATCGCCTCGATCACCGGCTTCTCCCGCTCGCTCACGCCGGAGATGGTGAGGTTCTGCGAGGGGGTGAGGCGGAAGTCGCCGCGGTGCATCTGGGCGATCTCGCGCAGCGCCGTCTTCATCGGCCAGCCCGCGCGGTCGACGATGCGGCCCGAGAGGATGTGCAGCCCATAGAACCAGCTCCCGTCGGCGTTCTTGTGCCAGCCGGCGGGGTCTTGGATCGTGGTGAACGCGTAGGGGCGCGCCGGTCCGAAGGTGACACCGCTGCGCTTCTCGACCTCGGCCTTGAACCACTCGATGCCGCGATCGGCGATGGTGTATTTGAGGCGCGCGTGCTTTCGGTCCGTGCGGTCGCCGAAATCGCGCTGCGTGGTCAGGACCGCCTCGCCGATCTTGTTCACCTGGTCGCGGGAAATGAAGCCGAGCGTGTCCGCCAGACGCGGGAACGTCTTCTCGTTGCCGTGGCTCATGCCGAGGCCGCCGCCGACGGTCACGTTGTAGCCGAGCAACTTGCCGTCGTCGATGATGGCTATGTAGCCGAGGTCCTGCGAAAACACGTCGACGTCGTTGGACGGCGGCACGGCGAAGCCGGTCTTGAATTTGCGCGGGAGATACGTGGAGCCATACATCGTCTCGACCTCGGGCTCGCCGCCGGCGACGAGTTCCTCGTCGAGCCAGATCTCGTGGTAGGCGCGGGTCTTGGGCAGCGCGTAGTCGCTCCAGTTTTTCGCGTCCTGGTAAACCTGCTCGATCACGGGCGACTGCTCGGGATTCACCGGGGCCATGACGTTGCGGTTAACGTCGCCGCAGGCCGCGATCGAATCGAGGAGCACCTTGTGCATGCCTTGGATCAGGGGCTTCATGTTGCCCTTCACCACTCCGTGAAACTGGAAGGTCTGGCGCGTCGTGATGCGCAGCGAAGGCGAGGCCAGATCGGTCGCGAGCTGGTCCAGCACCAGCCACTGGTGCGCGGTCGCCTTGCCGCCCGGCAAACGCACGCGCAGCATGAACGAGTAGGCCTTGTCCTTGCCCGCCTTCTTCAAGGCGATGCGCTGGTCTCGGTCGTCCTGCTGATAGGTCCCATGGAATTTGATCAGCTGCTCGCCATCGGCCGAGACCGTCGGCGTGGACGCATCGGCGAATTCCGCCTTGAGGTTGCCGCGCAGGTGACGCGAAGCGGTCTTGATACCTTCGTTGGCAACGAGGGGCTTGGGAGCGGGAGCGGAATCGGAGGACATGACGATCAAAAGAAAAGGGATGAAACGTGGTAAGGTCGCACTTCAGGCGCGAGGGGCAAATACTTTTATTGATTAGTTCACTAAGATACCAAAGATAACAAGCCGCCTACGCCGCAAACGGCTTCGCATCAACGATTCGCCAGCACGCCCATCAGTTCGGAGCCGACGGCGTCGGCCAATAATCTTCCGGCCCGGGTCAAACGAATCGCGGTCTCGGAGCGTTCGAGGAGCTCGGCGGACTCCAGCCGGCCGAGCTCGGTTTCAAGCTCCTCCCACCCCCGGGTGTCCGAAAACCGGCCTCGGATCTCCGCGAGATCGACGCCTTCGTTCAGGCGCAGACCGAAAACCAGAGCGTCCTCCGCAAGCAGCGCGGGGGTCAGGACCACGCGATCCTCGGTCATGCGTTCGCCGCGGGCGACCTGCGCGACCCATTTTTCGAGGTCGGCCGGATTGGCCCCGCGCAAGCCGCCGTGCTGCCCGGCGGCGGAGGGGCCGACGCCGACCCACTCGTGCATGCGCCATGTATTCAGGTTATGGGCACACCGGTGGCCCGGCCGCGCGAAATTGGAGACTTCGTATTGCGCGTAGCCGGCCGCGGCCAGTTCGTCCCACGCCCGGCCGTAGAGGCGCGCCTCGTGCTCGGGGTCGAGTTTCACCTTCCCCTGCGAGAGCTTCACCCAGAGTTTCGTGTCCTCCTCGAAGGTCAGGCAGTAGGTCGAGAGGTGGTCGGGCGCGAGCGAGACCGCCATGCGGAGGTCCTCGACCAAGGCCGCTTCGTCCTGCCCGGGGAGCGCGAACATCAGGTCAAGGTTGACGCTCGCGAAGCCCGCCGCACGCACCCGCTCGTAGGCGCGCAGGATTTGCTCGCGGGTGTGCTGGCGACCCAGCGCCTCCAGCAGCGAAGGGGAAAAACTCTGGACGCCCATCGACACGCGCGTGACGCCCACCGACTTCAGCGCCGCCAGCCTTGCTTCGGTCACGGACGCCGGCGCGAGTTCCACCGACCACTCCTTCGGCTGGCCGCCGCAGGCTTCCAGCACGATCTCGCCCAGCGTCCGCAGGTCGTCCGGCGAAAGCAGCCCCGGGGTGCCGCCGCCCCAGAACACGGTGTCGACCGGGCGTCGCCATGCCACGAGCGCCAGCTCCCGGCGGACGGCGTCCAAATACGAAACCACGCCCTCCCGGGTCGGCGTGGTCTGGTAGAAAGCGCAGAAATCGCAGGTGCTCGCGCAGAAAGGAACGTGCACATAGAGCCCCAGCGGGCTTTTCGCGAAAGCCGCGTCAAGCGCCGGAGCGTCCATTTCCTGCTTTGCCATGGGTGAGTTGGCCATTATCGCTGTCGGCTTACCCGATTACTACATCGCGATGCACCACCAATCCGTTTTCACCCTGCCCCGAATCCTGCGCGCCGTGTTTTGCGCCGCCGCCCTCGCCTTGCTCGCGGGCTGCGATCTCAAGCTCACCGACCTGACGCCGAAGGTTTTGCCGGAGAATCCCTCGCGCATCTACACCTTCGGCCTGCGCGTGACGCCCAAGACCACCACGGTGCAGGAAGGCAGCGTCAAGGCCCGCCTGGTCGTCGACGGACAGATCCACGAGATGAAGGCCGGCGCCCTCGGCAAGAACGTGTTCGAGTATGAGTTCCAGCTGCCCGCCGGCCGCGACGAACTCGCCTATTACTACATCGTCGACTATGCCATCGAGCATGGCGGCGGCATCACCCGCAAGCAGGACTACACCGACATCACCCGCACCCGCGTCGTCGGCCGTTACGTGCTCTCCATGGAGACCAACCGCGGTCCCGTCGGCGCCCGCATCAGCGTCGTCGGCCGCGGCTTCGGCAGCGCCGACGTGGTGAAGTTCGACGATCAGCCCGTCCGCACCGTCTTCGAATCGGCCAACGCCCTCAGCTTCTACGTTCCCGCCGTCGAGAGCGGCCGCAACTACCGCGTCACGCTCGAAGGCGCCGCCGGCAACTCGCCCATCGGCACCTTCCGCGTCGACGCCGCCGTGCTCGACGTCTCCCCCACCTCGCTCTCGCTCACCCAAGGCGGCGTGCAACCCCTCACCTTCACGATCCCCGCTCCCGCCCCCGCGGGCGGCCAGCTCCTCGATGTCACGACCGACATCCCCGAGAGCGTGATCATGCCCGAGGTGCTCGTTCCCGCCGGCCTGTCCTCCCTCACCGTCGACGTCAAGGGCGGCAAGCCCGGCACCGGCAACCTGTTCCTCAAGGGCTACGGCAACACCGGCGAGATCACGATCCC
>CAMLQS010000116.1 GCA_946482165.1 uncultured Verrucomicrobiota bacterium
CGTCGGGCCCGCAGATGAACATCTGCGAGTTTTTCTTCGTCATGATGATGAAGTCCGTGAGCGCGGGGGAATAGGCCGCGCCGCCGGCGCAGGGGCCGGCGATGACCGAGATCTGCGGCACGACGCCGGATAGAAGGACGTTGTGGAAGAACACCTGGCCGTAGCCGGAGAGAGAGTCGTCGCCCTCCTGGATGCGCGCGCCGCCGGAGTCGTTGATGCCGATGACGGGGATGCCCGACTGCTGGGCGTATTCCATCAGGTCGCAGATTTTCTGCGCGTGGATGCGGCCGACCGCGCCGCCGCCGACGGTGAAGTCCTGGCTGAAGGCGGCGACAGGCCGGCCGTCGATGTAGCCGACGCCGGTGATGACACCGTCGCAGGGCAACTTTTTGTCCTCGAGGCCGAAATGGTGGCAGTCGTGCTGCGCATGGAGGCCGAACTCCATGAAGGTGCCGGGCTGGAAAAGGATCTCAAGGCGCTCGCGCGCGGTGGTGAGGCCCTTCTTTTTGCGTTCGGAGAGCTTGTCGGCGCCGCCGCCGAGCATGGCGGCTTGGCGCCGCTCGGCGAGCTTCTGCAGGAGTTCGGGTGCGATAGGCATGGTGGGGAGGGATGAGGAATTGAAACCTGAGGCCTGAAACGGGGGCGGCGGACTTAGGACTTGGGGGCGCAGAACTCGGTGAGCACGCCGAAGCTAGACTTGGGGTGCAGGAAGGCGACGAGCTTGCCGGCGGCGCCCTCGAAAGGCACCTCGTGGATCAAGCGCGCTCCGGCTCCGGAAGCCTGCTTGAGCTGGGCCGAGATATCGGTCGTCGCGAAGGCGATGTGGTGGATGCCCTCGCCGTTCTTCTCGATGAATTTGGCGACGGGGCTTTCGGGCGACATCGGCTCGAGGAGCTCGAGGTGGACCTCGCCCACGTCGAAAAAGGCGGTGCGCACCTGCTGGGAGGCGACCTCCTCGCGGTGCGCGCATTTGAGGCCGAGGGCCTTTTCGTAGTAGGGCAGCGTCGCCTCAATGGAGCGGACCGCGATGCCGAGGTGGTCGATACGAGTAATCATGGCGGGGAGGTGTCGGTTGCGACGGGGGACAAAATACGCGAAGGCGGCGGCCCCGGCTTCGCGGGCTTTGGTTAAAGACCCGCGCTTCTTGCACAAAATCCGCGCAGCCGTGTCGGAGCGCATAGCGTATTATCAACGGCACTACCGGGGCATCGGGCCTCGGCCCCAAGTTCCTCACCATGTCAAAAACCGCACAAACAATCCTGCCCGAGGCGGAGTCGCTCGAGTTGGCGCTCGCCACCTGGCGCAAGACCGTCGAGGCCGAGCTCAAAGGCGCGCCCTTCGACAAGAAGCTGCTCACCAAGACGTTTGAGGGGATAACCCTGAAACCGCTCTACACCCGCGCCGATCTGGCCGGGCGCGGCGAGCACCTGGCCGCGCTCTCCAAGCCGGCGGGCGAAGCGCCCTACCTGCGCGGCACCCGCGCGGCGGGCTACGCTTCCGCCGCCTGGGAGGTCGCCCAGGAAATCCCGGCCGCCACCGCGGAGGAGTTTAACAAGAAACTGCGCGAAGATCTCATGGGCGGCCAGAACGCCGCGGTTCTTCGCCTGGACACTCCCGCCCGTCCCGAAGGCCTGCCTCTCGAGGCGCCCGGCGTGCTGGAGACCGCCCTGAAGGACGTGGATCTGGCCGTGCTCCCGGTGCACATCAACGCCGGTCCCGACGCGACAAAGGTCGCCAACCACTATGTCGCCCTCGCCGGTATGCGCGGCGTCGACGCCTCGGCGCTCACCGGTTCGCTCACGGCGGATCCCCTCGGCGTCTGGGCCGCCGCCGGGGCGCTTCCGCTCTCGCTCGCCGGGGCCTTGGAGGCCCTCGCGGCCTGGACGAAACGCTCCGCCGTAGTGACTCCTTCACTACGGACGGTCGGCGTCGACGCCCGTCTCTGGGCCGACGCCGGCGGAAGCGCCGTCCTCGAGCTCGCCTGCGCGCTCGCCGCCTCGGTCGAGTATATCCGCGCGTTGCGCGACCGCGGCGTGCCGATCGAGATCATCGTCCCGCGCCTTCGCGTCACTTTCGGCGCCGGGCCGCAGTTCCTGATGGAGACGGCGAAATTTCGCGCCTGGCGCCCGCTGCTTGTCCGGGCGGTCGTCGCCCTCGGCGGCACGGCGGGACTCGCCGCGCAGGCCGCGGTCAACGCGTCCACCACGCGCTGGGACAAGACCCGTCTCGACGCGCACGTGAACATGCTGCGCGTCACCACCGAGGCCTTCTCGGCGGTGCTCGGCGGTGTCGATTCGCTCAACGTCGCCCCCTTCGACTCGCTCGACGGCATCGGCGGCGGCGATTCCTTCGCCCGCCGCATCGCGCGCAACGTCCACGCGCTCCTTGCCGAGGAATTCGGCGCCACCGCCCCGGCCGACCCGGTCGGCGGCTCGTGGTGCATCGAAAGCCTCACCGACGAACTCGCGCGCAAGGCTTGGGCGCAGTTCCAGGAGATCGAGGCCGCCGGCGGTTTCGCCGCCGCGCTCCGCGCCGGACTTCCCCAGAAGATCGCCGCCGCGGGCGCCAAGGAAAAAGCCCAGGCCGTCGGAACCCGTCGCCTCGGCATCGTCGGCACGAACCTGTTCCCCAACCTTAAGGAGACGCCGCTCGCTCCGCTCGCAAAGCGTCCCGTCACCGGGGCCTGGTCCGAGGAGCGCATCGAGCCCGCCGCGTGCTTCCGCGCCACGGCCGCGTTTGAGAAAATGCGCGACGCCAGCGCCGACTACGCCAAGCGCACCGGCAAGCGCCCGCGCGTCTTCCTCGCGAAGATGGGCCCGCTCGCCCAGCACAAGGCCCGCGCCGACTTCGCGGCGGGATTCTTCGCTCCGGGCGGATTCGAGATGGTGGCGAAGCAGACCTTCGCCACCGCCGCCGAGGCCGCGCAGGCCGCGGCCGAGTCGGGAGCCGAGATCGCCGTTCTGTGCTCGACCGACGAAACCTATCCCGAACTGGCGCCCGCCTTCGCCTCCTCGCTGAAGGCCGCCAAGCCCTCCGTCTCCCTCGTTCTCGCCGGCCTGCCCGCCGACAAGGCCGTGCAGGACGCATTCACCGCCGCCGGTGTTGAAACCTTCATCCACCTCCGCGCTCCGGTGGAGGCGACTCTCGCGAACCTCCTCAAAAAAATCGGAGCCCTCTAAGGAACCCATCCATGAACAACGTTCCCTCTCCCGACTTCACCAAACTCGGCTACGACGAGATTCCCGTTCCCGCCTGCGCCAAGGCTTCGGCGGGCGCGCCCGCGTCAGCGGCCGACTTGCCGGAAAATTATGAGCAGATTCCGCTGAAGCCCTCCTTCACCGCCGAGGATCTGCCCGCGCCTGCGGCGCTCGATACGATGCCGGGGCATGCGCCTTTCACGCGCGGCCCTTACGCCACGATGTATGTCCAGAAGCCATGGACGGTGCGGCAGTATGCCGGCTTTTCCACCGCCGAAGAGTCCAACGCCTTCTATCGGCGCAACCTCGCCGCGGGCCAGGCCGGCCTTTCGGTCGCCTTCGATCTCGCCACCCACCGGGGCTACGACAGCGATCACCCGCGCGTCGTGGGCGACGTAGGCAAGGCCGGCGTGGCGATCGATTCGATCGAGGACATGAAGGTCCTCTTTGACAGCATCCCGCTCGACAAGGTTTCGGTCTCGATGACCATGAACGGCGCGGTGCTCCCGGTGATGGCCTTCTACATCAGCGCCGCGCTCGAGCAGGGCGCCAAGCTCACCGACCTCGCGGGCACGATCCAGAATGACATTCTCAAGGAGTTCATGGTGCGGAACACCTACATCTATCCGCCCACGCCCTCGATGAAGATCATCGCGGACATTTTTTCCTTCACCTCGAAGGAAATGCCGAAGTTCAACAGCATCTCGATTTCCGGCTACCACATGCAGGAAGCCGGAGCCACCGCCGACCTCGAACTTGCCTACACGCTCGCGGACGGCCTCGAGTATCTGAAGACCGGCGTCGCCGCCGGCCTCGGAGTCGACGCGTTCGCGCCGCGCCTTTCGTTCTTCTGGGCCATCGGGAAAAACTTCTTCATGGAGGTCGCGAAAATGCGCGCCGGCCGCACGCTCTGGTCCGAGATCGTGGGCCGCTTTGATCCGAAGAATCCGAAGTCGCGCGCCCTTCGCACGCACTCGCAGACCTCGGGCTGGTCGCTCACCGAGCAGGATCCGTTCAACAACGTCGCCCGCACCTGCCTCGAGGCGCTCGCCGCCGCGTCCGGCCACACCCAGTCGTTGCACACCAACGCTCTCGACGAGGCCATCGCGCTGCCGACCGACTTTTCGGCGCGCATCGCGCGCAACACCCAGCTGCATCTCCAGCAGGAGACCGGAATTTGCTCCGTCGTCGATCCGTTCGGCGGCAGCTACTATGTCGAGTATCTCACCAACGAGCTCATCAAGAAGGTCCGCGTCCACCTCGACGAGGTGGAGAAGATGGGCGGCATGACCAAGGCGATCGAGGCCGGCATCCCGAAGCTCCGTATCGAGGAGGCCGCCGCGCGCCGGCAGGCGCGCATCGACGCCGGTCGCGAGACCATCGTCGGGCTCAACAAATACCGCCTCGATCAGGAAGCCCCGCTCGACATTCTCGAGGTCGACAACACCGCGGTGCGCGAGTCGCAGATCAAGCGGCTCAAGGCGCTCCGCGCCGCCCGCGACGAGAATGCCGTCAAGGCCGCGCTCGCCGCGCTCACCGAGTGCGCCCGCACCGGTCAGGGCAATCTGCTCGCGCTCGCCGTCACCGCCGCGCAGGCCCGCGCCACGCTCGGCGAGATCAGCGATGCCTGCGAGGTGGTTTTCGGGCGCTATTCGGCGCAGATCCGATCGATCAGCGGCGTCTATCGCCAGGAATTCGGCCAGGACAAGAACGTCGAGCGCATCCGCGATCTCGTGAAAAAATTCGAAGGCATCGAGGGCCGCCGGCCGCGCATGCTCATCGCGAAGCTTGGTCAGGACGGGCATGATCGCGGCGCGAAAGTCGTCGCGACCGCCATGGCCGACCTTGGCTTCGACATCGACATCGGGCCGCTCTTCCAGACGCCCGAGGAAGCCGCGCGCCAGGCGGTGGAGAACGACGTGCACTGCGTGGCGATGAGTTCGCTCGCCGCCGGTCACAAGACCTTGTTGCCCGCGCTGCGCGACGCCCTCAAGGCGCTCGGTCGCGAAGACATCATGCTTGTGTGTGGCGGCGTCATCCCGGCGCAGGACTACGACTTCCTGCTCAAGAACGGGGCGGCCGCCATCTTCGGCCCCGGCACGGTGATCACCAAGAGCACGCTGCGCACGTTGGAGCTGCTGATCGAGCGCATCGGCGAACCCGCGGCGGCTTGAGCGAATGAACACGAAGTTTTAACGCGGAGGCGCAAAGGCGCGAAGCGGGCAGAGGAGTTCGGATTCTTTTCTTCCTCCCTCTTTGCGCCTTTTGCGCCTTGGCGACTTTGCGTTGAAATAACCCATGCCCGACCACTCTCACGCTCTTCACGACGGTTGTCCGCAGCCGCGCCCGGACTGGGTGCCGGAGGACTGCGCGTCCGATTCGGGCTTTGCCACCTGGGTCATGCAGGGCGTGCGGCCCTCGGGCGCGAGCACGGCGACGCCGCCCGTGCGGCGCCGCGCCGCGCTTTCGACCGAGGACTACGTGCATGGCGTGCTTGGGCGCGAGCCGAGCATCATCGGGCGCGCGATCACCCTGGTGGAGAGCAACGCTCCCGCGCACCAGAAACAGGCGCAGGAGGTTTTGGCCGCGCTCATGCCTCACACCGGCAAGGCGCGGCGCGTCGGGCTCACCGGCATCCCCGGCGCGGGGAAAAGCACCTTCATCGAGGCTTTCGGGCTCCAACTCGCCGAGCGGGGCCATCGCGTCGCCGTATTGGCGATCGATCCTTCCAGCGCCGTCACGGGCGGCAGTATTTTGGGCGACAAGGTGCGCATGGAGAAGCTTGGACGCCATCCGAACGCGTTTATCCGCCCTTCGCCCTCGGGCGGCTCGCTTGGCGGAGTTACCCGCAAGACCCGCGAGGCGATTCTCGTCTGCGAGGCGGCCGGCTTCGACGTCGTGCTCGTCGAGACGGTTGGCGTGGGCCAAAACGAGGTCGCGGTTCGCGCGATGGTGGACGCCTTTGTCGTGCTGCTGATCGCGGGAGCCGGAGACGAGATGCAGGGTATCAAAAAAGGCGTGATCGAATTGGCCGACCTCCTGGTGATCAACAAGGCGGACGGCGACAACATCCCGCGTTGCCGCGCGGCGCTCGCCGAGATGAAACGCGTGCTGCACTACCTGCGACCCGCGACGGAGGGTTGGCACACGACGGTGCAGACGGCCTCCGCGCGCACCGGCGAGGGGGTGGGGCACGTATGGGAAACGCTGGGGCAGTATTTCACGACGGGCGAACGGACGGGCGCGATGGCGCGTCGTCGTCGCGAGCAAGCGGTGGCCTGGATGCACGCCTTGATCGAGGAGCACCTGCGCACCGGGTTTTACGAGAATGAGGCGGTGAGGCTTCGTCGTTCCGAGGTGGAGCAGTTGGTTGCAAACGGAGAAGTTGCGCCGATGGCGGGCGCGCTCGCGCTGCTGGCGTCGGGAGGACGCTGAGAGAACCGGCGCGCGAACATGCTTTCGCCGCCGGTCGGACGGCGGATTCAGGGCGACGTCGCGTCAGGCGAGCCGGCCGCGGCCGAAGGTGCGGCGGCCGGGCCAAAGGTTTCCACGGCGCCGTCGAGCCGCGTGACGACGACCCAATACCACGCGGGCGTATCGTCGGAGAGGAGGCTGTCGAGATAGCTGGAGATGGCCGTATTGGTGGTGGAGATGCGACGGCGCCCCTCGGTGGTCGGCCGCTGATGACGGTAGATGTCGATCTGGCGCGCGTCACCGGAAGCGTTTGCCCAGGAGAGAAAGACATCCCTGCCGTCGCGCACCACCTCGAGGGATGGGCTGAGCTCGACCAGGAACGCGCGGTCCCCGGCGAGCGGGTGAAGCGTGAGGTCGGGGGTGGCGGTGGTGGACCCGTGGTAGGCGGCGCCGCCGGCGTAGGCGTTTCCGCCGTCCGCGGCCGCGTCACGAATCCCGTGCAGTTCGAAAAAATACTCCCGGCCGAGCCCGGTGAGATCGAACCCGTAACTGGAGTTCGGATACACGGTGACGGGCCGGTCGAGCGCGATGCGCAGCCAGAGGCCGGTGCCCTCGGGGCTGTTGGCACGCGCGAAAAGCGGCGACAGGGCGTTGGGGGCGCCCGGTTCCGCTCCGGTGGTCACCAAGGTTTCGGAAGAGATGGGGAACGCGAAGGTGCCTGCTGCGGAGGGGCGGGTGATGCGCACGGCAAGCGAGGCGCCTTTCGGGGCGCACCACCAGGTGGAGTCGGCGTTGGCGGAGGAGTAGCTCGCGTGGCGGACCCAGACGGCGTTGACCTGATATCCCGATGGATTCGCGCCGGTGGTGAAGGTTTGGCCCTGATGAGGCCGGTCGAGACTGGAGACGTAGGTGGACTGATCGTTGGCGTCGCCGTCGGTGACGCCATCCCCGCCCACGTTGTCGCGGTCTTGTGTAGCCCCGACGAGGAGGGCGACGTCGTGCGGTCCGGGCACCGGGTCGGTTTTATGATAGCTGAGCTGTGCGGCGCGGACCGGGACGGAAAAAGCGGCGGCCAAGGCGAGCGAGAGCGCCAAGGCGGAGGAGCGGGGGGCGCGAGGAAGGATGGGTTGGGGCATGGCGTGAAAATGCGGGAAAGTCGGTTGAGGCGGCGGAACGGGCCGATAACCCGCGACCGCCGTCAGTAAAAAGAACGATATTTTTCGGAGAAGTCCGCCGGATGTGCGCAATTCTCCCTATTGGAGCTCACTTCGCTCCGGAGTCCGCGAGGGGCGCGCCAGGCTTTCGCTAAACCATTCACGTTGTTGCCAGGCGGGCGTTAGGCGGAAAGACGTGGGAGTGATGATCTTCCCCATGCCTTTCCGTGCCCTGACCTGTCTTTTTCTCCTGTGCTCGTCCGCCGTTTTCGCCGGGACGCCTGTCACGCATGTCCGTTCAGGCGAAGTCTGGCGGGACGGCGAGGGCCGGCGGATCAACGCCCACGGCGGCGGGCTCCTGTATCATGGCGGTCAATACTACTGGTATGGCGAAATCAAGGAGGGGAAAACCTATCTTCCCGAGGTCAACGCGAGCTGGGGAGGCACACGCGTGGATGTCGTCGGCGTCTCGTGCTACTCCTCGAAGGATCTGCTGAACTGGAAATTCGAGGGCAACGTGCTGCCGGCAAAACCCGGCACCGATTTGGATCCCAAGGTCGTGCTCGAGCGTCCGAAGGTGGTCTACAACGCGAAAACGAAGAAATTCGTGATGTGGTTCCATAGCGACAGCCTCGACTACGCGGCGGCGCGTTATGGCGTGGCGGTGTCGAATTCGCCGACCGGCGTCTTCACCTATCTCGGCAGCGCCCGCCCTCACGCGGAGATCTGGCCCGCGAACGTCACCGAGGCGCAGAAAGCGGACAAAGGCGGCGCGCTCGCGCGGGATTTCTCCCGCGGCCAGATGGTGCGCGATCTCACGGTGTTTGTGGACGACGACGGCAAGGCCTACCTTTTTGCGGCCTCGGAGGACAATCCGACGATGCACATCTCGGAGCTTACGGACGATTATTTGAAGACGACGGGCAAATACGTTCGCGTGTTCGAGGGCCGCTCGATGGAAGCGCCCGCCGTTTTCAAGCGGGAGGGCAAATACTACATCATCGCTTCCGGTTGCACGGCGTGGGAGCCCAACGCGGCGCGCAGCGCGGTCGCCGATTCGATCTGGGGGCCCTGGACCGAGCTTGGCAATCCCTGCCAAGGTGATCGCGCCGAAATCACCTTCCACGGCCAAGGCACCTATGTGCTGCCCATCGCGGGCAAAAAGGACGCCTTCGTTTTCATGGCCGACCGCTGGATCAAGGACGACTTGCCCGATTCCCGCTACCTCTGGCTGCCGATCGAGTTTACCGCGGAAGGGAAGCCGGAGATCCGCTGGCGCGACCAGTGGTCGCCCGCCGAGCTGCGTTGAGCCGCGGGTGAAACCGCCAAGGCCGCGCACGGCGCCTCCGTCCGCCGCGGAGAGACGCCGAGGCGCCCGTCCCGGCGGTGCGCCTATTTCGCGCCGAGCACGGACTTCAGAACCCGGCCGAGGTCGCCGACGCGGTAAGGCTTGGTGATGTAGCCGACGAAGCCCATCTCCAGGTAGCGCTTGATCATGTCGTCGTCGTCGTAGCCGCTCGTGACGATGGCGCGCACGTCGGGATCGAGTTCGCGAAGGCGTTTGAAGCACTCCTCGCCGCCCATGCCGCCGATGACGGTGAGATCGAGGAGGACGGCGTCGTAGGGGCGTTTGACGTTGAGGTAGCGACGGTAGAGCTGGACGGCCTCGTCGCCGTTGCGGGCGACGTCGTGCGTGTAGTCGAGGCTGGCGATCATGGCGCCGGTGAGCTCGCAGATCTTCGGGTCGTCGTCCATGAAGAGGATGCGGCCGGTGCCGAACCGGATCGTGGGCGCGGAGCGGACCTTCTCCTGTAGCTGCTTGGTGGATACGGGGAGGAAGACGCTGAAGAGGGTGCCGATGCCGGGCGTGGACTGCACCCCGATGCGTCCGCCGTGGCGGCGGACGATCGAGTCGACGGTGGCGAGGCCGAGGCCGGTGCCGGTCTTCTTGGTGGTGAAAAACGGATCGAAGATGCGCGCGAGGATCTCGGGCGGGATGCCGCTGCCGTTGTCCTGGACGTCGATGCGGAGGTAGCGGCCGGCGGGAAGCTCGTCGACCTCGCGCTCGCCGAGCACGATGGTCTCGGCGCTGACGACGACGCGGCCGTCGGCGGGCACCGGCATCGCCTGGATGGCGTTGATGACGAGATTCTGGAGGACCTGGAGGATCTGGCCCTTGTCGACCTCGATGGGAGCGAGGTCGGGCGCGGCCTCGACCTTGACGACGACGGGGCTGCCCGCGGCGGCGATGCGCACGGCGTTCTGGAGAAGATCGGCGGCGGCGACGACCTGGCGCGAGGCGTGGGCGCCCGCGCCTTTTGCGAAGGTGAGGAGCTGGCGGGTCAGCTGCTTGGCGGCCAGGCAGGCCTGCTCGGCGGCGTCGAGCTGGTTGAAATCCCGGTTGTCCTTGGCGGTGGAGACGCCGCCGAGGATGGTGGTGAGAAGGTTGTTGAAATCGTGGGCGATGCCGCCGGCGAGCAGCCCGAGCGACTCGAAGCGATTGGCGCGGATGAGTTCTTCCGGCGTGAGGCCCATTTCCTCGGGATCGCGGAATACGATAACGAAACCGGCGAGGGCGCCGGCGCGGTCGCGAGCTTCGCGGGCGGTCCAGACGATCGGGCGGGGCTTGGCGTCGGGCCTGGAGGCGGCCAAGGCGTGAAGATCGCTCAGGCGCGGAGGGGAATCGGGCGAAGAGGTCTGGTTGAGCGCCATCTCGACGGCTTCCTCGGCCGGGCGTCCGTTGGCCCGATGGACGAGGGTGAAGACTTCGGCGAGGGTTTTGCCGACGGCCTCGGCGGGGGGCCGGGCGAGCAGGGCGGACGCCTTGGAATTGAGGGCGACGACCCGGCCGTGGGCGTCGGTCATGATCACTCCCTCGGCGACGGCGCTGAGCGCGCAGGAGACGAGTTCGGGAGGCGTGGAGCCGGGGCCGGAGCCAAGACCGGCGAGAGGCAGGGCGTAGCCGGTGACGCGGAGCAATTCGCCGCGGCGGTTGAACTCGCGCTGGTAGCCGATGAGGACGAGGACGGGTTCGCCCTTCGTATTGCGAAGCTCGATACTGCGGCGACCTTCGCCGGACTCGGCCTGGGCGGGGCGGAAGAACTCGGCGAGACCGGCGTTGGCCGCATCCGGAGAGAGGGCCTGGAGGAGGGGCGTCGGCTCGGGAAGCGCGGATTCCTCGCCGTCGGCGCTGGTGCCGACGAGCCGGTGCCAGGCGGCGGAGAACCAGTGCTGGCGGGAGGCGAAATCGAGGTCGAAGACGGCGAGGGCGCCTTGGGTCGAGAGGCGCTGGAGGCGCTCGTCGTTGAGCAGGCTGATTTCCTCGAGCTCCTTGCGCTCGGTGATGTCGAGGTGGAGGCCGGAGACGCGTTGCAGGGCTCCCTCGGGGCCAAAGATGCGAACGCCGACACAAGAGACCCAAAGGTAGCGCCCGTCGCGATGGCGAAGGCGGTATTCGACGGCAAAGGGGCGGGAGCCGGCGGGATGCCGGCGAGGGGCATGGTCGGGGGCCGCGGCGGTGTCGTCGGGATGAACGAGGCGGCGCCAGGTGGCGAGGGTGTCGGGCAACTCGTGCTCCGTGTAGCCGAGCATGCGTTTCCATCCCGTCGAGGTGACGAGTTCGCTCGTGTCGAGACGCAGGTCGAAGAAGCCGACGGAGGCGCGGTTGGCGAGAAGCGAGAGCGCGTCGTTCAGGGGGTGCGACGGCAGGAACGGCGCCTGGGTGCCGTTCTCCGGGAGCGGGGCGAGCGTGGCGATCCAGCCGGAGTCATCAGGCGCGGAGGAGTCGAGCCGCAGGTGATACTGACGAGGCTGGGAAAGCGGCCGGATGCTTTGCGGACGGGACGTGGCGGCGTCGCGCAAGGCTTCCCACTGGATGGCGAGCATGGCGGGGTCGTCGCTGGAAAATTCGAAAGTCAGGAACGACACCAGGAGACATCCACGCAGCGACTCCGGCTGCCGGCTAAGGGCGGCGGCGGCGGCGGCGTTTGCGGAGAGAATGCGGCCCTCGCCGTCGAGCAGGAGAACGGCGGGAGCTTCGGTCAGAAGGGCGGGAGCCATGGATGGCGTTCGCAAAGGGAATGCGGCAGAGGACCGCCGTCGAGCGCAGGTTTCAGAAGGGCATGGGGAATTCGTCGATCTGGGAAGGCCGAAGGTTGCCCGAAATCAGATTTGAGGGTTTTTGACGGATCAAGGGAGGTCCTGAAATCTCCGGCGCAGACCCCGCCGGAGATTTTGGGACCTCCCTCAACATGGCCGCCGGGGCGGCGCAGAACCGAGGCCGCTCCACCGGGTCGGAAACGGCATGAATCCGGAAAGACTTTTACGACGTGCGGCCCCGACGGGGAAGGTGACCGTGCGCCTGGATACTTCGCGGCGGGATCTGTTCGTGCGCTCGCCGGAAACGCCAAGGGATCTTATTCACGCCTTGCGCAAGGCTTCCGTGCGGGACGGCAAGCTCTCGGTGCGCGTGAGGCGATCCGAGTTGGCGCGCTCATAGCGGCTGCGGCGCGCGCCCCCGTGGAAGGCAAACGCGAGGAGCGCGAGGTGGCGGCCTTGCTCCGCTATTTGGAGAGCTGGGATGAACGTTTCGAAGAGCCGGAGGAAGAACCGGACAACGAGACCGAAGGGCCGGAAGGGTGACGATCTTCAGAATCTACCCCCAAACGCGATTTCGATGGGTGCGATCTGGCACAGCCTGCAGTCGCCGAACGGCTTGCCTACCGGGACGATACACTCACGAGTGCGCCCCGGGGCGTTGAGAGGCTCCGACGTTAGGATGAAAAAAAACGCGCCCCGGTGAAGGGGCGCGTCGGAAGTGGCGAAGCGAAAGCGCCAAGTCGGTCGTCGCGTTTACTTGGCGGAGAGGCTCTTGCGGAGGTCCTCAAGCTGGCCGGCGGAGCCGAGCAGCTGGTTGCGCGAGGCGATGAACTTCGCGTATTCGGCGATGAAGATTTTGCCCGGCGGGCGGAAGTCGAAATCGGAGGGCTTGTCGCGGAAGAACTCGCGGTGAACGCGGGTCCAGACCAGGCGGCCGTCGGTGTCGATGTTGATCTTGGTGACGCCAAGCTTGGCCGCGGGGAGGTATTCCTCGACGTTCACGCCGGAAGAGTCGGCGATCTTGCCGCCGGCGGCGTTGATGCGGGCGACCTCGTCCTGGGGCACGGAGGAGGAGCCGTGCATCACGAGCGGGAAGCCGGGCATGCGGCCCTTGATCTTCTCGAGGACGTCGAAGTGGAGGGACTGCTTGCCCTTGAACTTGAAGGCGCCGTGCGAGGTGCCGATGGCGCAGGCGAGGGAGTCGCAGCCGGTGAGTTTGACGAACTCCTCGGCCTCGGCCGGGTCGGTGAGGGTGGCGTGGCCGTCCTCGACCTTGATGTCCTCCTCGACGCCGCCCAGCATGCCGAGCTCGGCCTCGACGGAAATGCCCTTGGCGTGGGCACGGTCGACGACGCGCTTGGAGATCTCGACGTTCTTCTCGAACGGGTCGTGGGAGGCGTCGATCATCACGGAGCTGAAGAA
>CAMLQS010000117.1 GCA_946482165.1 uncultured Verrucomicrobiota bacterium
CGGCCGCGGCCTTCGCCGCAGGCTTCCGGCTTCCGGACCGCGCCGCTTTTTTCACCGGAGCACCCGCGGCACCTTCGGCGCCTTCGCCCTCGCCGGCGGGCGGCGTGGCTTCCGTCGAGCCCGGGTCCTCGGCGACCTTCTCCTCCGCCGCAGGCGTCGTCTCGGCCGCGGGCGCGGCTTCGGGCGACGGCGCGCCCTCCGGCTCGGACGCCGGAGCAACCGCGCCTTCGGCCGGCGCCACGGGCGCGGTCTCGGCCGGCGCCGCAACGCTCTCCACGGCGCCCGCCGGAACGGCCTCGGGCAAGGGAGCCGCGGACGCGGCCGGCGCCGGCAAAGGCGGCATTTCCCGCGGCACGGCGCGAAACACGCCCGGCTCCGCCGCCGGTGCGGCGGGGGCGTCCGACATCGCGGCCTCCGATGCGTCCCCGGCGGCCGCGTCGGGGGCGGCCGACCCGGCGGGCGCATTGGCTCCGGGAGCGCGATCGCGCTGGTTCGCGTCGCGGCCGTTGATCCAGAGACCGCCGCCGTTGTCCTTGTTTACCCAATACACATGGTTGCCGACCAGCACTTGCGCGGCCTTCTCGTCCCGCGTGGCCGGAGGAACAAGACCAAGCGCGGCGAGCCCGGAGCGCAGGGCGGATTCCTCGACCTTGAAGAATTTAGCAAGATAGGCGCTCGACCCCGAGTAGCCGGGACCGCGGCGATTGCGGCGCATCTGCGGACGAATCGCATCGAGAAGCGCGACGCCCTCCGGCAGCGCGCCGGGCGCGGGCGCCGCCGCGGGCGCGGAGGGGGCCGCGGTCGCCGGGGCGCCCTCCGCGGAGGCGCGGGGTTCGTCGGCCGGCTCCGCCGCGACGGGCGCCGACTCGGCGCCTTCGTTTGCGGCGGCGTTTGCCGCGGCGGCGGCGCGCGCGGCCTCGCGGGCGGCCTGGGCCGCGGCCTGCTGTTCACGGCGGGCCTGCTCGGCGGCCTGCCGTTGCGCGTCGCGCTCGGCGCGGCGCGCGGCCGCTTCGGCTTCGCGGGCGGCCTGTTCCGCGGCGCGCTTCGCACGCTCCGCCTCGAGCGCGGCCTGCTCCTCCGCCAGCGCCACGTAGGCGGGATCGGCGGGGTCCAGCGGCTTGCCCTGGGCGATGCGGAATTTCGGGCGCGGCTTCTCGCGCGTATTCAGGAAGAACTGGCCGCGGTTGTTCTTCTCCACCCAGTAGAGGTCGCCCTCGTATTCGAGGTAAACGGGGGCATCCGTGTCGTTCTCCGGGATGACAAAGCCGCACTCGGCCAATGCGCCGTGGAGATCGGTCTCGGGCTGGTCCCAGCGCTTCGCGAGATAGTTGAGCGCGACGGATTGGCCGGCCGCGTTCTGATTCTTGCGCATGTGCGGTTTGATCGCGTCGAAAAAGGTCGGCAGATCGTCCTCGAAGCTGTCGAGGTTCTCCCAGCCTTCCCCTTGGGAGGCCTCCTCGGCGAGCGCCTCGGGGTCGCTGTCGAGCTCGGTGTCCCGCAGCTGACGCAGGCCCGCGGGGCCGGCCGCCTTTTCGCCCGCGGCGGAGCCGGCGGGCCCGTCGGCCGACGCGGAGGCGTCGCCGGCGTGCTGTTTCTGCATCAGCTCGGCGCGAAGCTTGTCGGCCTCGGCCTTGGCGGCGGCGGCGACCGCCGCCTCCAGCGTCCATTCGCGCTGCGTCGGACGGCGCGCGAGCCCGTTGAAAACGAGCGAGTTGTTCTGATCGGTGCGAAAGTCGATGATCTCCCATTCGTCCTTGCCGAGCTGATTCAAGAAGCTCTCGAGCATGGTGGCGGAGGCGAAGCCGCCTTTGCCGCTGGTGATCACTTTATATTCCCAAAGGGCCATAAATGCGGGGGTGCGTAGGTTTGCGAAAAGCGCATGAGGGAATCCCAGCTTCGCGCACGCTTGCCCAGCCCAATTTCGCACGGAAACGCGTGGAAACCCGGAACGCGTCCGAGCTTGCCAGAGCGGCGCCTCCCGTTCTCGGTGCGCGGTGACTATGCGGAAATTGTCCACCGTCGTCGTGCTCTTCGCCTGGCTCCTCGCCAGCGGCGCGCAGTGGGACATGATCCAGAGCTTCGCCTGGGGCCGCATGATCGCGAACTACAGCCGCACCATGCCGCTCCAAGAGGCGGTGCGACTGACCTTCACTGCGGAGAACGTCTGCGACGTATGCGTCTTCGTCGCCGAGGCCAAGGCTCGCGCCGACCGCAACGCCGCCGGGCAGGCTCCCGCGGATGCGGCCTCCAAGGCCAAGGCTCCGCTCGCCTGCCCGCCCGAGCACGTTTTGGTTTTCCAGGTTTTGCCCGCGCCCGACTGGCCGAGGGAAAACTTCCTGCCCGACGCCTGCGCGCGTCCCGCTCCGCCGACCGAGCCGCCGCGCGCGGCTTGAGCGAAATCCAACCCGATACGATCCCGCCCAGTCGCGCACTGGAGCGTGTTTTCGCCGCGCGCCTGCCCGCCCGGCTATCTCCCATCGGCCCGCGTCACCCGCGTCCACGACCTGGCCGAACACCCTTTCCGAGACTCCTCCCGATTCAATGAGCCCTCGGCGGACGCGCACACCGATCAGCACAATACCATGCGCACTTATTCCCTTTCCGCTCTCGCCATCGCCGGCCTCGTCGCCGCCTCGAACGCCCAGGCCCACATCGGCTTCAGCGGCGACCGCAACTTCGACACTCTCGTGGTCGGCGTCGCCGAAACCGCCGTCAGCCGCACCGTCGGCGGCTCTTTTGGCTGGGCCGACGGCACCGACGCCGACCTCGGCGACAGCCATCGCAACACCTACTTCCGCTTTGTCGTCGGCGAAGCCTCCAGCGTCTCCATCTCGGTCGCCCGCAACGACAAGGCCGTCGATCCCACCGGCCTGACCGCCGGCGCCCAAACCGGCGCGGCCGGCGTGCTTCTGCCCGCCTTCTCGCTCTACCGGATCGGCACCGGCGTCATGCCGACCGGCACGCACGACACCTCCGTCGCCTCGCTCGCCCACCTCGCCGGCCTCGGCGGCGTCGCCAAGGAGGGATCGTTCAACGCCCTCGGCGACTGGAAGATCTACAACGACGCCGGCGACGAGGGAGACTTCCGCTACATCGGCAACGCCGCGGACGGCACCTCGGCCAACTACGATTTCGCCAGCGGCATCGACGGCGACGGCCTGGCCGACGGCCTGGTGTCCGGCACCTTCGTCAACCTCGCCGCCGGGGAATACTTCATCGTCGTGGGCGGAGCCGACTACGGCGCGCAAAACACCGAGACCGCCTCCTACGGCACGACGGGCACCGCCTATCCCACCTACGGCATCGCCGTGTCGGTGACCGCCATCCCCGAGCCCGCTTCCGCCGCGGCGCTGGCCGGCCTCGGCGCCCTCGCCCTCGTCGCCGCGCGCCGTAGCCGCCAAGCCTGACCGACTCGCTCCGCCTTCGCCACCATGCCACGCCGCAACGCTTTCACGCTCGTGGAGCTCCTCGTAGCCGTCGCCCTTATCGGCCTGCTCGGAGCGCTCGTCTTCGCCGCCGGCGCGGCGGCCCGCAAGCGAATGCAAACCGCCGCCTGCCAGAGCCAGCTCCGGCAGGTCGGCGCCGCCACGCTGCTCCACGTCGCGGAAAATAAAAACCGGCTTCCCTCCATCAGCCACGCCCGCGACGAAAACGGCGGCTCCCTTTCCTGGACTCGCACGCTCGAGCGCTACCTCGGCGTCGGTTTTCTCGGCCGCTGCCCGGCGCAGCCCGAACACCCCGCGAAAATCACCTACGGCTGGAACGACCTGCTCGTCACCGCCGACGGGGATGGCATCCCCTTCGTCTCCGCCAAGACGCCATCCTCCACGCTCATGGCCGCCGAGATCGCCGCGGACCAAACCGCGGAGCATCTCCACTTCGCCGGCGCGGCGCGGGGCGTCACCCCGGCGTTTTTCAAAACCCTCGTCAACGTCCAGGGCCACGGCGCCGGGGCCAACTACCTCTTCGTCGACGGGCACGTCGCCACCGTCCCCTGGACCGAAATTCAGACCCGGCTCGGCAACCGCCCAAGCCCCTTTGTGAACCCATGATCGTCCTCTCCCTCATATCCGATCCGACCCCGCGTCGGACCGCTTTTCTCGCGCCGCTATGGTGCCTGTTCTTCATGCTCGGATCTCCGCTCCGCGCGCACGTCCACGTCGACATCGGGCCCGACGCCGCGCAGCCGTCGCGGCTCGCGATGTCCGGCGCCACCGGGACGACCGCCGTCTACGTGCCTCCGGGCGAATCCTTCAGCGGCTATCTGCCACGCTTCCCCGGCGGCTACTACGCGAGCGAGCTCACCTTCAGCGCCGAAGACCCGGACGGCTCGCTCGCCCGCGTGGAGTTGCTGTCGGTCGGCGGCCCGGAAGGCGCCTCGTTCTCGTTCTGGGAAGTCGACGCGACCTCCCCCGCCTGGACGCGCGCGAGCGGCTGGACCGCCACCTCGGGCGACCGCCCCGCAATCGTCGTTTACGAGGACGGCAGCGGCTACGGACACATCCACGGACGCGCGCTCACCTTTACCCGGCCCGGCACCTACACCGCGGTGTTCCGCGCCATCGACGACTCCTCCGCGCGCGCCCCCAGCCAGCCTTACGCCGTCACCATCGAGGTGCTGGCCACGCCGCAGCTCTCGATCCGCGTCGAAAGCGGCGTCGCCAAGCTCTCGTTCACCAGTCGCGCGGACCTGACCTACGACCTGCAAGTCTCCACCGATCTGGCCGGCTGGACCACGGTCTCCGCGCACCAATTCGTCGCCGGCACCGGCGCGATCCTCGAGCTCGACGACGCCCTCGCGGACCGGCCGCGCGTCTTCTACCGCCTCGTGGAATACTACTAACCGCCTCCGCCGCGGCCGGCCGCCTTGCCCCCGGCCGCCTTCGGCAAAAAGGTGCGTGGCAACTGTGCGCCGTCGTTTCCCCATCGTCGTCCTCCTCGCCTGGCTCCTCGCCAGCGGCGCGCAGTGGGACGTGCTCCAAGGCCTCGCCTGGGGCCGCATGATCGCGAATTACAGCCGCACCATGCCGCTCGGCGAGGCCGTGCGACTCACCTTCACGCCCGACAACCTCTGCGGCGTCTGCGCCTTCGTCGCCGAGGCCAGGACCCGCTCCTCCGCCGATCAAAACGCCGCGGACCAGGCCCCCGCCGAGGCGGCCTCCAAGGCCAAGGCGCCGCTCGCGTCCGCGCCCGAACGCCTCTTCGTTTTCCAGGTTTTGCCCGCGCCGGACTGGCCGCGGGAAAACTTCCTGCCCGACGCCTGCGCGCGTCCCGCCCCGCCGACCGAGCCGCCGCGCGCGGCCTGACGCGCCGCCCCCGGCGTATCCGCAGTTTACTTACAGGCGCCTCGAGCGCCCGCATCCCGCGCGTCGGGACCGGGCGGCGTCCGCGTCCCGTCGTTCCCCGTGTCCGGGAGAAAGCGCGTCCTTCGCGCACGGCCCCGGTCCTCCCCCCCCCTCCACCGACATTCTTCCCATGAAACTTTCATTCAATCTCCTTCCCGCCCTCCCCCTCGTTCTCGGCCCGGCCCTGCTCGCCGCCGAACCCCCGACCTCCTCCTCGGTCTCCGAAGCCTCCCCGGCCGGCGAGAGCGACATCGTCCGCCTGGAACCCGTCGTCGTCACCGCCGCTCCCGTCGAATCGCCCCTGCGCCAGACCTTCGATCCCCGCGCCGCCGTCCAGCCCATCCCCGCCCACGACGGCGCCGAGGCGCTCAAAACCGTCCCGGGCGTCAACGTCATCCGCAAGGGCGGCACGGACGGCGACCCCGTCCTGCGCGGCATGGCCGGCTCCCGACTTGGCATCTCGCTCGACGGCGAGTGCCTCCTCGGCGGCTGCGGCATGCGCATGGACCCGCCGACCGCCTACGTCTTCCCCTCCTCCTACGACCGGGTGACGGTTCTCAAGGGCCCGCAATCCGTCCGACACGGCCCGGGCTACAGCGCCGGCATCGTGCAATTCGAGCGCGATCCCCGCGTCTTCGACCAACCCGGCGCCGACCTTCGCGGCGCGCTCACGTTCGGTTCCTTCGGCCGCAACGACCAGTCCGCCGACGTCCTCGCCGGGGCTCCCCTCGGCTACGTCCGCGCCTCGGCCAACCGAACCCGGTCCGGCGACTACGAGGACGGCGACGGCAACGAGATCCACTCCGAATATCTACGCTGGAGCACCCACGCCGCGCTCGGCTGGACCCCGGACAAACAGACCCTCGTCGAGCTCTCCACCGCATTCAGCGACGGCGAGGCCGCCTACGCCGACCGCGCCATGGACGGCGTCGAGTTCGCCCGCGAAAACCTCGGCATGAAGTTCGAGCGCCGGGAAATCTCGCCCGTCGTCACGGCGCTGGAGGGGCAGGTCTACTACAACTACGTCGACCATGTGATGGACAACCACTCCCTGCGCCCCTTCACGCCGACAATGATGATGCCGAATCCGTCCGCCTCCAACCCCGACCGGCGCACGGTCGGCGCCCGCGGCCAGCTCACGCTCCAGCCGGCCGACGGCACCGGGCTCGCCCTCGGCGCCGACACCCAGTCCAACCGCCACACGCTGCGCGCCACCACCGACCAAAACGCCGATCCCTACCAGGCGAAGCGCCGCGTCCGCGACGCCGCGTTCGACCAGACCGGCGTCTTCGCCGACCTCGAACGCGAGCTCGGCGAAACCCGCCGCCTCGTCGCCGGCGCGCGCGTCGACTTCTGGAGCGCCGAAAAGACCAAGTCCGGCCTCGAGCGCGACGACACCCTGCCCGGCGGCTTCGCCCGCTACGAGCAGGACCTCGGCCCCTGGACCGCCTACGCCGGCCTCGGCCACGCCGGGCGCTTTCCGGACTACTGGGAAATCGTCGGCGGCCAGCCCGCGAAGCCCGACGCCACCTTCCTGCTCGACGCCGAAAAGACCACGCAGCTCGACCTCGGCGTCGCCCGCGCCCGCGGACCGCTCGCCGCCTCGCTCTCCGTATTCGCCAACGAAATACGCGATTACGTCCTGATCCAGCCCGCCCTCGCGGCCCGCGCCCGCAACATCGACGCCCGCACCTTCGGCGGCGAAGCCTCGCTCGGCTACGCATTCGAAAACGGTTGGCGCGCCGAGACCTCGCTCGCCTACGTGCGCGGGACAAACGAGACGGACGACGCGCCGCTCGCCCAGATGCCGCCCCTCGAGGGCCGCCTCGGCCTGAGCTACTCCGCCCGGCGCTGGACCGTCGGCGGCCTCTGGCGCGTGGTCGCCGCCCAGGACCGGGTGGCCGTCGGGCAAGGCAACATCGTCGGCCAGGACATCGGCGAAAGCGACGGCTTCGGCGTCCTCTCCCTCAACGCCGGCCTCCTCCTCCGCAAGAACGCCCGGCTCTCCGTCGGCGTGGACAACCTCCTCGACCGCGCCTACGCCGAGCACCTCAGCAAGTCCGGAGCGGCCGTCGCCGGCTATCCGGTCGTCACGCGCGTCAACGAGCCCGGGCGCAACGTCTGGATGAAGCTCGACCTCAGCTACTGATCGAGACCACGGCCGCCGTTGCTTCCGCCATCGGCGGGCGGATCGCCACGCCGCGCGTGAAACGCAACCCGCCCCGGAAAACTGCGCATGGAATGAATCCGGCGCCGCTTTTCCGGGACCGGGCGCGATTTCACAAAACGCCCGATACTCGGCGGCTTCCTCGCCGCGCGCCGCCCGGCGCCGCCCGAGCCTGCGAACCGCCAAAAGAGCAGGCTTCTGTTTTCGCCCCATCTCCGCCTTGTTGCCCGCATCCCGCAATGTCCGCCGCCTCAACCGCCACGCCGTCCGCCCTCCTAGGCTACAAGATCGCCGTCCTCGTTTTTATCGAGAATACGCGAGGCGAACACCTGCTGCTTCTGCGCGCCAAGGCGCCCAACCTCGGCACTTGGTCGCCCATCGGCGGCAAACTAGAAACCGCGCTCGGCGAGTCGCCGTTCGAATGCGCCGTCCGGGAAACTCGCGAAGAAACCGGGCACATCGTGACTCCGGCGGATTTGCATCTTTTCGCCATGATCGCGGAAAAAGCCTACGAGGGCGCGTCACACTGGCTCCTTTTTCTTTTTCGCTGCACCAAGTCCCTCGACGCGCTTCCCGACGCGATGGACGAAGGCCGCTTCGGCTTCTTTTCGCGCGCCCAGATCGAAGCGCTGCCTCTTCCGGAGACGGACCGCACCGCGCTCTGGCAAATCTACGACCGGCATCGCGACCATTTCGTCGCCCTTCGCGCCGATTGCGCTCCGGACAAACCCTTGGAAGTGGTCATCGAGCAGATCACCCCGTCTCCCCTTATTCCAACGTAGCGGATCGGCAGGCCCGTTTCTCCCCCTGGTCCGGGCAGGACGCATCCCCTTCCGCTAGGCGCTTGCATCCCGCCGGTGGGTCCTCTGCCCTTCGCCTTGATCCCTGCGCAATAACACCCATGACCCTCCATCGCTTCAAACTCGCCTCGGTCCTCGCCGCCGCCGCCCTCGCGCCCTCCGCCCACGCCTTCAACATCGTCGTCGATTACACCTACGACACCGCCGACTACTTCTCCAACCTCACCGCCAAGGCCGCGCTCGAGGCGGCCGCCTCCGACCTCAGCAGCGTCCTCACCAACACCCTTGGAGCCGTCGGCTCGGATGTTTTCACCGGCACCAACGGCTCCACCAGCGCCACCTTCAACTGGAAGCTGACGATCACCCACCCCACCACGGGAGTCGCCACCGACATCAACACCTTCAGCTTCGCCGCCGACGAATATCGCATCTACGTCGGAGCCCGCCTTCTCTCCGGCGCCACCCTCGGCCAGGGCGGACCGGCCGGCGCAGGCATTTCCCTTAGCGGCGGCGGCTTCGAATCCGAATGGATCGGGGCCATGGCCGCCGCGGAATCCGCGTCCAACACCGCCCTCCTGCGCGGCTCCGGCGCGGTGATCGACGGCTTCTCCGGCGGCGCCACGCTCGGTGGCACCACCGCCAACTACAACCTCTCCTACGGGGTCCTCGCCGGCAACCTCTGGTTCGACACCGACTCCGACTGGCACTTCGACCACACCACCGCGGTCGCCGCCGGCAAAAGCGATTTCTACTCCGTCGCGCTCCACGAAATCATCCACAGCCTCGGCGTCGGCGGCTCCGATTCGTGGAACGCCAACCACTCGGGCACCACCTGGCTCGGCTCCGAGGCCATCGCCGAAAACGGCACGGGCGTCGGCCTCCTTAATTCCGGAGAAAACCACCTCGCCGACGGCACCATCAGCTCGACCTTCATCGACCCCGAGACCCAGGAAGTCGTGATGTCCCCCTCCATCACCACGGGAACCCGGAAATACCTCACCGACCTCGATCTCGCGGTCCTCCGAGACCTCGGCTTCGAGACCGCCTCCGTCCCAGAGCCCGCCTCCGCGGCGGTTTTCGGCGCCCTCGCCGCCCTCGCCTTCGGCGCCACGCGTCGCCGCCGCCGCTCGTAGCCGTAGCGGAACGGCGGAGCCGTTTCGTTTCCGCCAGCCCCCCGCCCCCGCCTCGCTTGCCCAAGGGCACTCGGCTTGCATTCTCCGCCGCGTGCCCAGCTTTCGCCGCCTCATCGCCCCGCTGATTCTCCTCGCGTTCGCCGCCTGCTCCCGCGGCCCCGAGGAACCCGCCGCCGACCCCTTCGCCACCGGCGCCGGCGGCCTGCCCGATCTCGGCGGGCGCCGCGTCGTCGTCGCCCTCGAAAACGGCTACGTTCCCTTCAGCTACATCCGCACCGACACCCGCGAAGCCGTCGGCTGGGACTACGACGCGCTCAACGAGCTCGGCCGCCGCCTCAACTTCAAACCCGACTTTCGCGAGATCGCCTGGGACTCACTCATCCAAGGCGTCGCCACCGGGCAGTTCGACATCGCCGGCGACGGCATCACCATCACCCCCGAGCGCGCCCAGGTCGTCGACTATTCCGAGCCCTACCTCGCCATCCGCCAGCGCCTCCTCGTCCGCGCCGACGAGTCGCGCTTCGACTCGATGAAGACCTTCGCCGCCCTCGGTTCCACCCGCATCGGCGCGCAAAAGGGCAACACCAACTACGGCGTATCCGAAAAGCTCGTCGGCGCCTCCCGCGTCGCCGCCTACGATGGCTTCGGCGAACTCATCCAGGCGCTCCTCACCCGCGACGTCGACGCCGTCATCGTCGACGACATCACCGGCTACGGCTTTGTCCGACTCAACGCCGGTAAACTCCGCCTCACCGCCGACGCACTGGAGGAACAGGAGCTCGGCCTCGTCTTCCCGAAAAACTCCAAGCTCCGCGAACCGATCAACGCCGCCCTCGCCGTCATGAAAGCCGACGGCACCCTCGCCAAGCTCAACGCCAAGTGGTTCTCCGAAACCGCCGCTCCCCCCGCCGCCCCGCAATAACCCGCCCGTTCCGGATCTTCAGGTTTCAGGTCTCAGGCCTCATCCTTCCCTCTCCATGATCGGCCCCGACGGAGCACTCGTCCGCGAACACCGCTCGCCCCTCGCCCGGGCGCCGTGGTGGCTGCTCGTCCTGCTCCTCGGCCTCGTCGTCCTCGTCTGGCGCGTCGCCACCGACGCCGTCTACCTGGACATTTTCCGATGCCTTCTCCGGGGCCTGGGAGTCACCGTCGCCGTCACCCTTGTCGCCGCGCCGCTCTCCCTCGCCCTCGGACTCCTCGCCGCGCTCGGGCTCGTCTCCGAAAATCCACTACGACGCCAGCTTTCCCTCCTCTACGTCCAGGTCGTGCGCGGCGTGCCCGTCCTCGTCCAGATCTTCGCGGTCACCTTCGTGCTCGTGCCGCTCGCCTTCGCCGGAATCCAGGCGCTCGGCCTGTTCCCCGAGCTGCGCCCCGCCGACGTCCCGATGATTGCGCGCGTGCTCATCGCACTCGTCATCGCCTACGGCGCCTTCACCGCCGAGACGCTCCGCGGCGGCCTCACCTCGCTTCCCCGCGGCCAGGCCGAGGCCGCCCGAGCGCTCGGCCTCTCGCGCCGGCAAACCCTGCGCCACGTGCTGCTCCCGCAAACCTTCCGGCGGGTCCTCCCTTCGCTCGGCAACGACTTTATCTGCCTCCTCAAGGACTCCTCGCTCGTCTCCGTCCTCGGCGTGCGCGACATCACCCAGGAGGCGCGCCTCTTCACCAGCGCCACCTTCCGCTACACCGAGACCTATACGCTCCTCGCCTTCTTCTATCTCGCGCTCGCCCTGCTCATCGCCCTCCTCGTCCGCGGCCTCGAACGCCGCTTCCGCCGCCATGCCGCCTGACGCCGCCGCTTCCAGCTCCGCGCCCGTCCTCGCGGCGACCGGTCTCGTCAAACGCTTCGGCCCCCTCGCCGCGCTCGACGGCGTGTCGCTCTCGATCCTCGCCGGCTCCGTCACCGCCATCCTCGGCCCCAGCGGCTCGGGCAAATCCACCCTCCTGCGCTGCCTCGATTTCCTCGTCGTCCCCGACGCCGGCGAAATCCGCCTCGAAGGCCGCCTCGCCGATGCCCGCCACGACCGGGCGCTAGACGCCCATCGCGCCCGCGTCGGCATGGTGTTCCAGCAATTCAACCTCTTCCCCCATTTGCGCGTCTGGGAAAACGTCGCCCTCGCCCCGCGCGCCGTCCGCCGCCTCCCCGCCGCCGATGCCCGCTCGCTCGCCGAGCGCCACCTCGCCCGCGTCGGCTTGGCCGACAAACTCGACGCCCACCCCGGCGAACTTTCCGGCGGCCAGCAGCAACGCGCCGCCATCGCCCGCGCCCTCGCGATGGAGCCCGCCGTGTTGCTCTTCGACGAACCCACCAGCGCCCTCGACCCCGAACTCATCGGCGAGGTCGTCGCCGTCATGCGCCAGCTCGCCGAGGAACGCACCACGATGGTCGTCGTCACCCACGACGTCGCCTTCGCCCGCGCCGCCGCCCACGAGGTCGTCTTCATGGACGCCGGCAAAATCGTCGAGCAAGGCCCGCCCGCGCAGGTGATCGATTCCCCGCGCACCGACCGCGCCCGCCGCTTTTTTCTCCGCCCCGCGTAGCAGCGGAACGGCTTCGCCGTTTCGCCCCAGAAAACGCTCCCTACCCTCGCCCCGCCCTCAACGCCGCCACCAACTCCGCCGTCCCCGCCGCCATGCTGATTTCCGGGACATACCCCAGATCCCGCCGCGCCGCCTCGAGGGAGAACCAATGGTCCTTCGCCAGCTCCGCCGCCACGAACCGCGTCATCGGCGGCTCGCCCTTCAAGGGAAGCACCCGCCAAAGCCACTCGCAAACCGCACCCACGCCGCGCGCCGCGCCGAGCGACACGCGTCTGGTCACCGGCGGCTCGCCCAGCGCGCGCAACAAATCGTTCACCCAGTCCCACAGGTTCACCGGCTCGCCGTTGGTGATGAAGTAAGCCTTCCCCGCCGCCGGTCCCGGCGGCGCATCCGGCGCGCCAAGCGCTCGCTCCGCCAGCAACTGCGCATCGGTCGCGTTCTCCACATGCACCATGTCCACGAGGTTCTTCCCCGAGCCCACGATGCGCAGCCGCCCCGCGCGAGCCCGCGCCAGAATTCGCGGCACCAGATGCGGATCCCCCACGCCCCAGATCAGATGCGGTCGCAGCGCGCAGACCCGAAAACGCTCCGTCGAAAACGCCAGCGCCTCGCCCTCCGCGATCGCCTTGGTCAACGGATACGGGCTCGGACAGTTTCGCGTGAGCGGCAAGGTCTCGTCCGCGCCCGCCAGATCGAGTCCGTTGTAAACCACGCTCGGCGTGCTCGTGTGCACGAAGCGCGTCACTCCCGCCTCCTGCGCGGCCCGCACGAGCGCGCGTGTCGCGAGCACGTTGTCGCGGAAAAAACCGTCGTAACGCCCCCACACGCCCACGCGAGCCGCCACGTGAAACACCGTCGCCGCGCCGCGCGCCGCCTCCGTGCAAACCGCCGCGTCATGCAGCGCCCCCACGACCACCCGCACGCCGCGCTTCTCCAGCTCCGGCCGCGCCGAACGCGACACCACCGTCACGTGCCGCCCCCGAGCCAGCAGCCTCTCCACCAGTCGCGAGCCAAGGAATCCGGTCCCGCCGGTCACCAACACCGCGCCCGCGCCCCCCGCCGCCGCCTGTCTTTCCGCGCCCGCGCTCATCGCTTCGGATCGGACTCGAAGCCGACCGCGCCCTCCTCGTTGACCCAGCGGGTCAGCGCGAGGCGGTGGATCTTCGCATTGTGGCGCACGTC
>CAMLQS010000118.1 GCA_946482165.1 uncultured Verrucomicrobiota bacterium
TGCCTTTCATATGCCCCAGGGAGGGAGGCCACAACCTCCGAGATTCGCGCCAAGCTTCCGTATAATTGCGCCACCCGGACTCCCGGGAAATGAGGGCCGGAGTGGCCGAGAGACACCGAGCTCGCGGAAGGTTGGTGCGCGGCTCCGGGATCGGCACCAAGCCGGCGACCGGCCCGATTGCCGGGGTGGGGCGGGAATATTCTCGGTAAGCGAAGCCGGAGGCCCCGGCCGGCGTTGGCGTTGAAACTCGGCGCGGCGCGCGTGGGATTGACGGCGCGGACCGCCGCAAGCCGCGCATTTTCAAGCCCCTGTTCTCCCATGAACCCTCCTCTTCACGGCACGCGCTCTTCTCCGTTGGCGAGCGTCCAGGCTTTGCGGTTCGTGGCGGCGTTCCTGGTGATGTGCGCGCACGCGAAAGGCGTGCTGCGCGACGAGGAGATCTGGTCGTCTTTCGACACCGCGATGGGGGCCTGCGGCGTGGACCTGTTTTTCGTGATCAGCGGGTTCGTGATCGCGATGAGCGCGGCGCGGGCGGTGAGCGCGCGGGCGTTCATGGCGGACAGAATGCTGCGAGTGCTGCCCCTCTATTTTGCGGTATCGGCGGCCTTCGTGGCGAAGCGGGTGCTTTCGGGCGAAGGACTCACCGCCGATCTCGTGGTGAACAGCGTGCTCTTCCTGCCGCTCCTGGAAATGGACGACTACTCGGGCACGGTGCATCCCTATGGGTGGAGCATCGCCTACGAGATGTGGTTCTATGGCTTGCTGGCGCTGTTGCTCGGCTCGGTTGCCAAGACGGGAGTCGTCGCGGTCATGCTGTGCGCCACGGTTCTTTCGGTCGGCTGCGTGGTGACGAGTCTCGCCTACAACGGGGCGTGGTTGCTGCCGCGCTTTGTCTTCGGCCCGCTGGTGCTGGAGTTCGCGGCCGGTTGCGCGCTCTACCTCCATCGGGACAAACTGAAGACGCACGCCCGCCATGCCTGGGCGGCGCTTCCGGTGTGCCTGATCGCCCTGCCGTTCACCAGCTACCTCGGCTATCCGACGGAGGTCATCGGACGTTCGGGCATGAGCTTCGCCCGCGTCCTGATTTGGGGCGGGCTGGCGGCGAGCGTGTTCGTGATATTCTACACGGCGGAGAAAACGGTGCGCTGGCCGAGGTGGCTCGTCGCGCTCGGGACGGCCTCCTATTCGATCTACATGATCCAGCCCTTCGTGGTGCCTGCGGTGCGTCAGCTCGCGCTGACGGGCAGCGCGCGTGTGGCCGTCTTTTTCCTCCTCTCGACCGTGGGCGGCTGGTTGATGTATCTATGGTTCGAGCGTCCGCTGCTGGCCTTCGTCCGCTCGTGGGCGGGTCGGAGCGAGGCGCCGGTTCTGCCACAGGTGAAGGGCGGGATCCTGCCGCGCCCGGCGGCCTGATGCGCAGGGCGCGGGCATGACGATGGGCGAGAGGTGACGAGCTATCGGAGGAGAATGCCGGCCACGGAATCCCAGAGCCGGGTCGGCGCGATCTGAGTGACCATGACACCCCAGAGCGCGAAGGCGGCCCAGCCCCCGGCGAACCAGCGGTCGAACTTTTTCGCGACCAGGCAACGCGCCGCTAGGAAGAGCGCGCCGATCAGCACGGAGAAAAAGAACACGCCGAAGATCCGGTCGAAGACGCCGCCTTGGTAGAGGCGGTTGAGCGGGTCGATGCGGGCGATCGCGGCGCTCACGGCGGCCAGCGAAGCGAGGAACATCATCGGCCGGTGCGCGGCCGGGCGTTTGCGCCAAAAGACGCCGACCGCGACGAAGAGCCCGAAAAGCACCCCGGTGCAGACCGGGATGGCCATGAACTGTTTCGCGTTGAGCGGGCCGAACATCAGGCCGGGAGGAGCGACCTTGCACGCGGCGATGCCGAGCTTCACGCCAAGCGCCACGAGCACGACCGCGAGCATGGCGCCCACGCGGCCGAGCGCGAAGTGAACGGCGCGTTTGCCGCTGGCGACGAGGAAGGGCTGCGCCAGCGCGAGCAACATCCAGAGCGACATCGCGAGACTGTGCGCGATGACGAGCGTCTTGATCGGCGGCGTGAGGGGGCGGCCCGGATAGGCCATGCCGCGGAAGTAGAAATGGTGAAACCCGGCGAGGGTGAGTCCGAGCAGGATCGCGGTGGCCGCGGTGTAGAACCAGCGTTGCGCGGTTTGTTCGCGGACGGCGCGAAGGTCGGCGGCGCGCGGTGTGGAGGCCGGGCTTGTTGAGGACGCGGAGGAACCGGAGGGCGTGGAGGGTGCGGAAGCTGGCGTGCTATTCATTTGCGCCTCCGCGCGTAGGCGGCTTGGACGCGGAAGGAAATAGTGAAGTTGGCTTGCGATCGGAGTCAGCCCGGAAACGGCAGTCGGGCGACGGAGTATCGCGCAAGATGTTGAGTTGAACGACGCTCGCGGAATCCCGACGTGCACCCGGCGGGTGCATGGAGCGGGTGACGCGGGCGGCAGGCGGCCGACAGCTTGTGCGATCCGACCCGATCCGACCGCCGTTTCCAGGCTCAGGGCGTCTCGGCCTCGAGGAAGGCGCGCAGGCCCTGCTCGGGGCCGAAGAGGACGAGCACATCGTCCTTGCCGAAGGGCTCGGCGAGGGCGGGCGTGCCGAGCGTGCGATAGGCGAGGGGGGCGTCGGGATCGGCTTTGAGGAGGCCGCCGAAAAGGGGCTTTTCCGGGCGTTTGATCGTCACCAGGCGCACTTCGTGGACGCGGAAGAGCTCGGCGCAGGAGGTGATGCTCTGCCCGACGAGTCCGGGCGGCACGGCGGCGTCGATGAGCGCGTGGCCGCTGCCCATGTCGATGCCTTCGACGGCGCCGCGCATCAGGAGCGAGTGGGCGAGGCCGCGCGCGGCGAACTCCTCGGGCACCACGAGGCGCTCGACCTTGAGGAGGCGCAGCAGGCGTGCGTGCATGGGCGAGAGCACGCGGCAGACGAGGCGCCTCGCGCCGAGCTCGCGGGCGCGCATGGTGAAGGCCATCGAGGCCTCGAAGTCGTCGCCGATCGCGATGACGACGGCGTCGAGCTCCTCGAGCGGAAAGCGGGTGAGCGCGACGGTGTCGGCGAAGTCGATCACGGCGGCGGTGGCGACCTCGTCCTTCACGGCGGCGACGTTCTCGTCCTTGCGGTCGAGGGCGACGACCTCGGCGCCGAGCTGGTTGAGGTTGAGGGCGAGGTTGCGGCCGAAGACGCCGAGACCGACGATGAGGCATTTCATGGCGAGGAGGGAAAGGGGCGGGGGGAGGCGGGGCGCTCAGGAGAGGACGATGTTGGTCTCGGGAAAGCGCAGCGCGGAGGCGGGCCGTCGGCGGATGAAGGACATGACAAACACGAGCACGCCGACGCGGCCGACGAGCATGGCGGCGACGAGCACGAGTTTGGCGGCGTCGCCGAGGCGCGGGGTGATGTCGCGCGAGAGACCGACGGTGCCGACGGCGCTCACCGCCTCGAAGGCGAGGCCGTCGGGCGGCAGCTCGGGATGGAGGACGCAGAGGGCGACGGCGACCGCGGTGTTAAAGCCGATCGCGACGAGCAGGATGGAGAGCGCGCGATCGCTGAGCTCCTGCGGGAGGCGGCGGCCGAATACCTCGATGTCGCGCCGGCCGAGGACGATCCGGCGCAGGGAGAGGAGCGCGAGGGCGAGCGTGGACGTCTTGATGCCGCCGGCGGTGGAGGCGGGGCTGCCGCCGACGAACATGAGGAACATGAGCAGCGCCGCGCTGGCGGGAAAAAGCCCGCCCATGGGCGTGATGTTGAACCCCGCGGTGCGCGAGCTGACCGAGTAGAAGAGGGCGGTGAACCAGCCCGAGCCGCCGCCGGCGGCTTCGCCGCGGCCAAAGGCGAATTCGGTGAGCCAGAGGGCCGCCGCGCCGCCGAGAAGAAGGGCGAGCGTGGTGAGCAGGACGAGGCGGCTGTTGGCGGTGAGGCGGGGCGGGATGGCGACGCGCAATCCGAGGCGGCGGCGGGCGGAACCCACGAGGTATTCGTGGAAGTTCTTCACCACGGGGAAACCGAGCCCTCCGAGGACGATGAGCGCCATGACGAGGGAGAGGACGCCGCGGTGGTCGGCGACGCGAGGATCGGCGAGTCCGGAGGAGAGCGTGGAGAAGCCGGCGTTGCAGAAGGCGGAGACGGCGTGGAAGAGCGCGAAGAAGGGCAGGCCCGCCGGCGCGTCGGCGGCGTCGTGAAGGGTGAAGTAGATCAGCCCCGCTCCGAGCAGCTCGATGCCGAAGGTGAAGGTGACGATGACCGCGAGCACGGTCCCGACGTGCCCGAGGTTTTCCTCGCTGAGGAGATCCTGGAGTCCGATGCGGTTGCGCAACGACACGCCGCCTCCCATGAAGAAGGCGAAGAAGTAGGTGAGCGTCATGACGCCCAGTCCCCCGAGCTGGATGAGGCCGAGGAGCACCCATTGGCCGTGCAGCGTGAAGGTGGCGGGGATGTCGAGCGGGGAGAGGCCGGTGACGCAGACCGCGCTGGTGGAGACGAAGAGCGCGTCGACCCACGAAATGCCCGCGTGGGTGGCGTTGGGCAGCTTGAACAGGAGGGTGCCGAGCGCGATGAGGAGCGCGAAGCTCAGGATGAAGACCATGCCCGGCGAGAGGGAGCGCCCGCTCAGCCAACGGTTGCCGCGGATGGCGCGCAGAGCGAGGAAGGCGAGGAGGGTGAGCTGCGTGCCCGCGAGGTAGAACAGGGCGATGGTGACGGAGGCGAAGCCGGTATCGAGGCCTTGCAGCCACGCGACGATCGGGCGCCCGAACGCGAGTTCGAGTCCTGCCGCGAGGGCGATCAGCGCCTCCACGCGGCGGGTTTTGAGCAGGTCGAGCCGGCGGGGCGCGAGCGCGAAGCGAAGAAACTCCTGCGCGACGAAGAGGCCGAGGATGCCTCGGGTGGAGTCGGCGACGGCTTCGCGCAGGTCGAAGACGAGCGGGAAGCCCAGCACCAGGACGAAGAGGCCGAGGGTGAGCAGGCCGCAGAGCAGCAAGGAGAGGTCGAGCAGGCGCGCGACACGGGCGAAGACGGGTTCGGTAAGTCGAATGCGCAAGGGCGTGAAGGTGGGCGACGGGCGGAGCGGGATCGCGAACTTGAGCCGGCCCGGCCGGGGACGGAAGACGGAACCGTGTCCGGCGGAGGAGAAGTCTCGCGGAGGTCGGGCGGTCCCGAAACGGCGCGCGCTCCGTCAGGCGCTGTCTTCGAAATGAACCGGTGCCTCGTGAGAGGGATGCCATGCTCGGCCAAGGCGACCGAGGCGGAGACGGGCCGGCGTGCCCGTGCCGCCGTGGACAACGCCGGCCCTGCTTGGCTTCCGTCTCACCCGCAGGCGCCAGAAAAGCACCGGGTTATTCTGAAGACAGAGCCTGACTCGTTGGCTCAGCCCCGCCACCACGCGACGAGCCCGGCCCACGCCTGACCGAGGTATTCCCGCCAAGCACGAGTGCTGTTGGACAACGATTCCGAGTTCCAGGTTGCCCACGAGAGCGTTCGGCTGGCTTTGTCGCGCCCGAGGAAGTCGGAGGGGCAGGGGAAGGCGTCGAGGCCTTCGCGTTCGGCGAGCTTCATTGCGCGCGGCAGATGCCATGCCGAAGTGACCAAGGCGACTCTCTCCTCGCCGGCGAGGCGGCGCAGGGCGGCGATCTCCTCGGCCGTGTCGCGCGCTGTATCGATTTCCACAATACGACCTCGGGGCAGTCCGAGTTCCGCCGCCGCGTCGGCGAGAATGCGCGCGTGCGAAGGGGGCGGGGCGTCTGCGGGGCCGCCGGCGTGGGCTTCGCCCCGCGGTCCCAACACCACGAGCCAGGTCTCGGGCAGGGCGTGGGCGAGACGAACGCCTTCGACGAGGCGGGCGCGGGCGGAATGGCTCAGCCGTTGCCCGGCGGAGAGCTTGTCCGCGTCTCCATGCCCGCCGCCGAGCACGGCGACGAAACCCGCTTCGCGCAGCTCGGGCGGCCAGATCGTCGGGTCCGGCACGGAGGTTTCGGGGCCGGCATCGGACGCGGCCGCGGCGCCCGTTGCGGGCGAACAGGGCGGAACGGGGGCGTAGTGGTTTTCTAATGACGCCACGAGAACGCTTGAGACGCCCCTGTTTCCGCAGGCGACCAGGATGAGCCAGCCGAAAAGAAGGGCGGTCCACGCAAGCCTTCCGCGCCGGCGCGTCAGGGCCCAGAGCGCGACGGCAAGAAGCACCAGCGCGAGGGGCAGCGGCATGAGCAGATGGCCGAGCAGTTTCTTCAGGAGGAACATTAGGCGGACTCTCGGTGGCCGCGGGTGGAGCGGCAATCACGCCGACCGTGGAAGAAGAGGCAGAAGAAGGGTTGACAGACGCGTTTGGCTCTTGAGCGTCTTGCCCCTCCTCACGGCGGCCATAGCTCAGTTGGTTAGAGCACAAGATTGTGATTCTTGGGGTCGCGGGTTCGAATCCCGTTGGCCGCCCCATTGTTTTTAGCGGGGAGGAGCGGAGGTGGCGAAGGGAAGCCTCGCAAGTTCCCAGTGTCGCAAGGGCTTAAATACCGGGCGATAAAATTGAGCGGAATGCGGTCGGGTCGGGCGGGTGCGATGAACCATGCGTTGTGGCTGCGGTTCGTGGGTAGCAGCAGGCGAGGACTATTGGGACGTCCTAAAAAGTGAGTATTTTGCGCATGAATTCCTAAGTATCTTAATTTAAACATATAATGATTTGTTCTACGCTACAGATTACTGTAAGATTTCCGCTGGCTTACCCTTGGGGGGATTCGAGGCTGAACATTGGTGTGTCGCAGAATTTACCCCCTTTGCACCCCGCCCCTCTTCTCGCGTGCGCCCGTTTACCGACGGCGCGCCCACGGACAGATCATCGGATGTGCTTCAATCTTACCTTCCTAAAAATGAAATCGTCCACCAACGGTCCGCGTCGGAGCGCCGCGGCATTTACCCTGATCGAGCTGCTCACCGTCATTGCCATCATCGGCATCCTTGCGGCGATTCTAATTCCGACCGTCGGCGCCGTCAGGGAAAAGGCAAAATCGGCGAAGTGCGTGTCCAATCTGCGTCAATGGGGCACTGCGGTCATCTCCTACGCGAATGATAGCCGAGGCAACTATGCCATTCAGGAGCGATATAAGACAAATGAGGGGACAGAGGGCAACTGGTATTGGTATCAGTTTTTGCGTCCGATGGTTTACGGCAAATACCTCGGAGCGGTGGAGAATGGGATGGGGATGTGCCCCTCTCAAGAGACCAAGCCAGGCGCAAGCAGCATCGATTCAGCAGGGTATATGCTGGCCCGTCCCTCGCTAGACATAGGCACGGCACCCCTCAACACGATGACGATACCTCTCTTCAAGATTCGCAACCCCTCGAAATTCGTGCTGATGACCGAGCGCGCCTACAAGGCGGATCTCAGCCCGGTTACCGGTAGCACTTTCGAGAGTCCACAGCTCAGCAACGCACCCGAGAGCGCGCGGGAGAACGCGAAGGGCTTCACGCGCCACTCTGGAAAACTGAACACGCTTTGGGCTGACGGCCACGTGAGCAAGACCTCATACGTCGGCGATGGCGCCAATAGCTGGAATGAGAAAAGCGACGGCACAAACATCAACTACCGCCGCTGGCTCGCGCTGAATAACTAATCCGACCTTTTCCCCACACCCCACCCGGTTGCCCTGCCCAAAAAATGAAAAAGCATATCAAGCCCTCGCTGTCCAAGAAGGTATCACGCTTCTATTTCCTGCTGATCTCCACGCCGTTCGCGTTCAGTTACCTTCAGGCTGCGGATATCTTTAAGGCGGATAACTCCACCGCTCTTAACGATGGAGCGAGTTGGGTTGGAGGCGTCGTGCCCGGAGCAAGCGACATCGCCGTGTTCGATTCCACGCTTTCCGCGGGGCTTTCCGCGCCCGTGGAAGCACCTGTTTCTTTCAGCGGCATTCGTGTCGTGAACAATCAAGGAGGCCTCACTGTATCCGGCTCCTCCCAAACGATGACGATCGGGGCCGGCGGCCTCGATTTGAGCTCGGCCACGGCAGGCACCTATTTCGATATCGATAGTCCTACGATCATCCTGCGACCGGGCACCTCTCAGACTTGGGCTGCGGCGCAGGGTGTTTCATCCACGCTTTGGGGAACATTGACCACGACCGGAGCCACCGTGTTGCTCAACGCCAGTGGAGCGAACAGCGGCACCTTTTTCGCCGAAGGGTTCGGCACCTTGGGACAGATCCTGCCGTCGGTGGTGGTCAAAACCGACACCGGCATGAACTTCGGTGCGCTGGTTTCCGGTGCGAGGCAGCTCACGGTGGACGCGTCTCTCGCCGTCGCGAATCCCTCCGATGGCGGAACCGCCACCGCGTCCGCCGATTTGACGGCGGCTCCTGCGGCAGGGAGTTATATGGATGTCACCAACTCCAATGGATTGGCCACCGCCACTGCCTTCCGCGCTTATGCCGCGACCGCCAGCGATTCAGGCACCTTCTGGAACAACGCCGGCCTTCGCTTTAACCAGCCCCATGCCACAGCAGGCGGCTGGGTCGTCGATGCCACCCAGAAGATTCTTTACGCGAATTCGGGAGTGTTTGCGCTCTTGGTCACGGATCAAGTTGGCGCTAATAACGTGGTCTTCAATGGCGGTGCTAATGGTAACGCATTTCGTTACAACAATGTCGGGGCATCTTTGGTCGTTCACCAGCAGAACACCCAGGGTGATCTGATCCTTCGTTCGTCCTTCAGCTCCCGCCTGTCGAACAACAGCTTCGTGAAGGGAGGCCCGGGCCGTCTAATCATGGGCAACGGCGGCTTCGGCGGCACTGGCACCGTTTATCTGAACGAGGGCGTCACCCAGCTCGGCGAAAGCAACGCGACCGGCACGTTTGGCGACTTCGCGGTCGTCAACAACGGCACCTTGCGCATCCAGCGCAACGACGTCTTCACATTTGGCAATGTCCTGAGCGGCTCCGGTCCTCTCGTTGTGGCCATGGGGGCCTCCGGAGGCCTCACCCTTTCGGGCGCCAACACCTACACCGGGCCCACCACCTTTGAGTCCGGCAACCTCACGTTGGGCAACAATTCCGCCTTGGGTGCCACCGCCGCGTTCACCTACGGGGGCGGGGTTATCACCTTCGGCTCCGGTGTCACGTCCGACATCTCCGCGTTTTCGGCCACCCTTAACGGGACGACCACCATCGACACCGGCGTAAACAATGTCACCTTCGCCTCAACCATTTCCGAAGGAGCTCCGAGCGGCTTGGTGAAGAGCGGCGCCGGCACGTTGACCTTGGCCGCCGCCAACTCGTTTACCGGTGCCTCCTCGGTCAACGGCGGCACGCTTTCGGTCACCAACCTTGCAGGTTCCGCCACCGGCGCCGGCTCGTTGACCGTCAATAATGGCGCCGCCTTGGCCGGCACGGGAACCCTCGCGGGAGCGGTGACCGTCGCGGGAGGCGCGAAAGTCTCCCCCGGCTTGGACGGCGTGGGCACGCTCACGGTCGCGAGTCTCGCGCTCCAGTCCGGGTCGCTCCTCGATCTGGAAATCGCCTCGCCTTCGAGTAACGACCGGATCGTCGTCACCGGCTCCGGCGGGCTTTCGATCAACGGCGGTTCGGTGAACCTTTACACCGCCGGCACCACGAGCGGTTTCGGCACCCCCGGCGTGTATAATCTTTTCCAATACAACGGCGCCGTCGGTGGCGCCGGAACCGGCGCCCTGTCCGTCACGAATCCCCAAGCCGGCTATCGCTACACCTTTGGCACCGCCTCGGGCTTTGTAACGCTCACGATCGACGCTTTTGGTATGATCACCAATTGGGTGACCGCGGGCTCCGGCAGCTTCGCCTCGCCCTCCAACTGGAGCAACGGCGTCCCCACCGGCAGCGGCGCCACGACCAACTTCACCGCCTCCCTGTCTGGACCGGCGACCGTCACCCTCGACGGCAATCGCACCTTGGGTGGCATGTCGTTTGATAGCGCCAACCCCTATACGATCGCGCAGGGTGGCTCGGGCACCCTCTACCTTGATAACGGGACCGACGTGGTTGCGGTCAACATTCTGAGCGGCTCGCACGTGATCACCGCTCCCGTCGGCCTCGCTTCCGACCTCTCGGTTAGCGCCGTGGCGAATGCCTCGCTGACATTGAGCGGTCCTGTGGCGGGCATCGGCGACGTGACGAAGTCGGGCGACGGAACTTTGTCCTTTACCAACACCAACCAAATCGTCGGCAACACCACGGTGAACGGTGGAGCTCTTGAGTTCGCCTCATTGGCGAGCATCGGCGACGGGTTGATCGAGCTCAACGGCGGTTCCTTGCGCTATGCGACAGGCAGCACGACGGATATTTCCGGGCGCACAATCACCGTCGGCGTTAATGGCGGCGGAATCGACACCAACGGCAACAACGTCACTTTCGCCAATCCGATTGGAAACTCGGGTCCGGGCAGTCTCATCAAGAAAGGCGCCGGCACCCTTGTTCTGGCTGCGGCCAACACCTATGCCGGCTCCACCGTCATTCAGGAGGGCACCCTCTCTCTTGCTGCGGACAACCAGCTAAACGCCGCTGGCGTCGGCGTGACCCTTTCAGGCGGCACGCTTGAAAGCACCGCCAGTTTCTCCACCCCTCGCGTTCTTACCGTGAATGCCACTGGCGGCGGCGTCACGACCGCAAGCGGCACCACATTGACGCTTACCGGCGGGCTCGCCGGCACCGGTCTGCTTACCAAGAGGGGGGCGGGCACGCTTGCCCTCTCGTCCACTGCGGCTACGAAAAGCGGCGGCTTAAACTTGGCTGCCGGCGTGACCAGCATCTCGTCGAACACCAACTTTGGTTCGTCCTCCAGCGTCCTCGGCACCGGAGCGGTCACGCTTTCCGGAGGCACGCTTTCCCACGCCTATGCGGCCGGCAACACGTTGGTATATAACAACGAAATCGCCGCTGCGGCCGACACGCGCTCCACCTTGGTCACGCCCAATCGCTTCCGCCTGAACTCGGTGGTCAGCGGGAACGGCACTTTGGACATGACCATCGGGACCACCGTCTCTCGAGCAGATTTCCAGAACAACTTCTCGTCCTTTAACGGCACCCTGAATCTCACGGGAACGGGCAACGTCCGCCTCGGAATCGTGGCACTCGGCAGCGGTCAGCCTAACTTCAGTGCGGCCGGCTGGGGCAACACCACCCTGTCCGTTGATGGCGTCTCGGTCCTGCCAACGACCAATTCGGGTGGAAACACGATCACGATCGGAGCCCTCGCGAGCAGCGGCTCGACCGGTGTGCTCGCCGGCGGCACTGCGGGCGCGCCCAACTACACGATTGGCGGAAAGCTGGTCGCAGACGTTCCCCTCAACACCACCTTCGGCGGCTCCTTCACGGGCAACGCCATCGTCACCAAGGTTGGCAACGGAAGTCTCACGCTTACCAGCAACAACAACGTGAACACCGGCGCGGTCAACGCGAACGCCGGCGTCCTGGATGTTCGCGGCACCTTCGGAGCCTTCTACAGGAGCTCCGGAGCGGACGGTATCGCCGGTAACGGCGACGACTACTCCTCGGTCACCGAACCCACCGACGGCAAGCCTTGGACGCTCGTTCAGCCCGGTGCCGTCACCGTTGCCGCCGCCGGCACCCTTGCCGGCAACGGCAAGCTCGGTGGCGCGATCACCGTCAACGGAGCCCTGCGTCCCGACAGCACAGGCGACCTCGGTGGTAATCTCACCGTGATCGGCTCGGGCTCGCTCACCTTGGCATCGACGGCGACCACGCAGTTCGATCTTAAGGGAGCGACCTTCACCGGCGTGAAGTCCACCGCCACGGGGGCGATCACCTTCAATGGCCTCCTGAAGTTCAACTTCCTCGGAACCGTCTTCAACGGCAGCTACACGGTCTTTGACCTCGCGGTTGCCCCGACCGGCGCCTTCACGGGCGTCTCGGTTACCACGACCACCGCCACCGAGACGGCGCTCGCCAGTTCCGGCACGGTCTGGACCGGCACCGTGGGCGCGCAGAGCTACTCCTTTGACGCATCCACCGGCGTTCTCACGGTCACCGGCGGAGCCACGGCAGTTACGCCCGGCACGTCCACGCTGAGCGGCACGGCCGGCAACGCGAAGGTCGACCTCTCTTGGACCTCTGCCTCCAACGCGGACACCTACACGGTGAAGCGTTCCCTGATTGCTGGCGGCCCCTACACCAACCTCATCAGCAACCTCGCCGGAACGACCTACAGCGACACCACCGTCACGAACGGCACGACCTACTACTATGTCGTCCAGGCGAAGAACTCCACGTCGAACCTGTCGGGTGCCGTCTCCAACGAGGTCTCCGCCACTCCAGTCGCGGGACCGGCCCACACCGCGCTGCAGACTTGGCGCTTCGAGCAGTTCGGCGTCTATGATGACACCGGTGCGGTGCTCGCCGGCGATACCGAGGACTTCGATGGCGACGGTCTTGCCAACCTCCTCGAATATGCGCTCGGCACCAATCCGACGGTTGCCAACGCCAACCCCGTCACGGTCGCGAAGTCGGGCAACTTCCTGACGCTGACCTATCCGCGTCTCAGCCCGGCCGATGCCGCTCTCACCTACACGGTGCAGGGCAGCAACGACCTTGCGGGTGGCTTCGCAGCGGGTGGAGGCACCACGAACACGGTGGGTTCGACATCGACCTACACAGATAACGTAAGCGTGAGCACCGCCGGAGTCCGTCGTTTCCTGCGGCTCTCGGTTTCCTATACTGCTCCGTAAAGGACTCGACGTCAGCGTGGTTTCAGCCCTCCGGTTCGCCGGGGGGCTTTTTGCGTGTGCCGAGCATGGCAACCGGTTCGAGAGGGCCGCGCTCGTGAGAGCGCGGAGGGGGCGGCGCGAGGCCGAGGCCCGAAAGCTTGCCGCGATGCTTCAACGGAGCCGCGCTCGTGAGAGCGCGGAGGGGAGGGGCACCTCGCCGCGTCCGGCCAAGACCCGACGTGGCTTCAACGGAGCCGCGCTCGTGAGAGCGCGGAGGGACGGCCGCCGCCGTCGCGAATGGCCCGGCCGCGGTGCGCTTCAACGGAGCCGCGCTCGTGAGAGCGCGGAGGGAGCCACGCCCCCGGATGACGGCTGGATCGACCGCGAGCTTCAACGGAGCCGCGCTCGTGAGAGCGCGGAGGGGTCGAGGAGTGAGCCATGGCGACCTTCGGCCGACTTGCTTCAA
>CAMLQS010000119.1 GCA_946482165.1 uncultured Verrucomicrobiota bacterium
GTCGAGGCCTCCGGAGTAGGCGAGAACGATCTTCATGGGAAAAGCGTCGGTTGTGTGCGCCGCCGCAGATGCGAGCAAAGCAAAAGATGGCCCGGGCGTCGGTGCGGGCAGCGACCGATACTCGCGAGCCTTAAGCACTCGACGGGCGGTCGTGGTTGGCAAAGGCAGGCGGGGGCACATGAGTAATTAACCCTAGTTAAGGCCGGAGGGTCTTGCAAAGAGCCTGGGCCACATAAGGCATTAACCCCACAAATCGTGTCCCACTCCGCTTCACGTCATTCCCTTCGTAGCAACCAAGGCGGGTTCACCTTGGTTGAGCTGATGATCGTCGTCGCGTTGATCGGTATCTTGGCCTCGCTCGCGGCACCGCTCTATCAGCGAATGACGGTTCGAGCCAAGTGCATCCGCTTTCAGAGCGACCTCCGCATCGCGGCGCAGGCGCTGGAGACGTTTGCGATCGAGCGCGGGGAATGGCCGCCCGATGGAGCCGGCGGCTGGCCGGACTTGGTGTATGACTATCTCCCGCCGCCCACCCGCTGGAACCTGCCGACGCCCATCGGCGGGCGCTGGGGCTGGGCGCGCGATATCGAAGGCGTAAACGCCGCCCTGCAAATCACCGGCTACGAAGGCGGCGCGGAGCGCGGACTGGAACTCGACCGCCTGATCGACGATGGCGACCTCACTGCGGGCCTGCTTCGTGGCACCGGCGACAGCCTGTTCTACGTGATGCAGCCCTGATCGGGCGCACCACGCCGACGCCCCCGCTCTTATTTTTTCGAGTTGGCGGTCACGAGCATGCTCATGATCGCCTTCTGCACGTGGAGGCGGTTTTCCGCTTGGTCGAAGATGATCGAGCGAGGGCTATCCAGCACCTCCGGCTGCACCTCCTCGCCCGGATGGGCCGGAAGGCAGTGCATGAAAAGCGCGTCGGGCTTGGCCGCGGCGAAAACTTTCCCCGTGACACTGTAAGGCGCCATGAGCGCGAGTCGCTCGCGCTTCTCCTCCTCCTTGCCCATGCTCACCCAGACATCCGTGTAAACGACATCCGCGTCCTTCACGGCCTGCAGCGGATCGGTGGTGAACTCGTAGCCGCCGGCAAAACCTTCCTTCGCCAGGAACGCGTTGAACTCGGCCGTCGGCTCGAAGCCCTCGGGGCCGGCCAAGCTGATCTTCATCCCGAAAAGATTCGCTCCAAGCACCCAGGAGTTGGCCATGTTGCACGCCGTGTCCCCGAGGAAGGCGATCTTGCGACCCTTGAGCGAAGCGAAGAGCTCCGCGCCACCGGCGGCCGGGCCAGCCCAACGCTCCGCCATGGTAAAGGCGTCGGTGTATATCTGGCAGGGATGCAGAAAATCCGTGAGCGCATTGATCACGGGAATCGTGCCGGATTCGGCCAAGCGCTCGACCTCGGCCTGCTCGTAAGTGCGCACGATCAATCCGTGCACGAAGCGCGAAAGCACCTTGGCCGTGTCCTCAACCGACTCGCCCCGCCCGAGCTGGATATCGTTCTTGTTAAGAAACAGAGGGTTGCCGCCGAGCTCATGAACGCCCACCTCGAAAGACACGCGGGTGCGGGTGGACGACTTGGAAAATATCAGCGCCCATGTCTGGCGTTTGAGCACGGTTCCATCGTTCTGGCCGCGCTCGGTTTTCAATTTGCGAGCGAGGGCGAACGTCTCGGCGACTTCGTGGGGAGTGAAGTCCGTTTCCTTGAGGAAGTGCTTCATGTAAGATGAAGCGTTCTGGCATAAACCGCGCCGATCCCCTCGCGCGAGGGAAAAGTTTTACCAGGCTCGCACCGGGGTCGCACTTCCCAAAACTCGGACGCCGTGCATCGCTTTGTCCCCGACCCCGTCAACGCCTCGGAAACGCCTTTGCCCGAGGCCGATCAGCTTGCGGCGGCAATGCGGCGTTTTATCCGACTTCGCGCCCCGCTCGCGCGGACGATGCTTGCGCAAATTCTCGCCGCCCTCGGCGAAACCGCCGGCCCCACCGGCGGCGCCCGCCTTGACTCTGCTGCTAAGCTCGCCTCGTGACCCTCGTCCGCCGGCAGTTCCTCGTCCAAGCCGCCCTCGCTCTCGGCGGGCTGGCCCTTCTGCCCTCGCCGTTGCTCTTGGCCGCGCCCGAGGAGCGCATCCACCTCGTCCGCCGAGGCGACACCCTTTCCGGCATCGCCTCGCGCCATGGCGTATCGATAACGGCGATACGCACCCGCAACGGGCTCGCCTCCACCGGGATTCGGGTCGGGCAGAAGCTCGTCATCCCCGGCGCGGCGCAGCCTCCCCCTTCTGCCGCCGCGCCCGCCTCGGCCCTTGCCCCCGTGCTCGCGGCTTCGCGCGGACTGCGGATCACGCCCGGCCGATGGAGCCATCTTGTCGTCCACCACAGCGGCATCGAGGCGGGCAACGCCAAGTCCTACGATGGCGCACACCGCCGCCGCGGAATGGAGAACGGCCTCGCCTACCACTTCGTGATCGGCAACGGCCGCGATTCCGGCGACGGCCAGATCGAGGTCGGCTCTCGCTGGACCCGCCAGATCTACGGCGGCCACGTGCGATCCGAGTTCATGAACGAGCACGGCATCGGCATCTGCCTTGTCGGCAATTTTGAGAAACGCAGCCCCGGCAAGCTCCAGCTCGCCTCCCTCCACGCTTTGATTGAGCACCTGCGCGGCGAGGGCCTGCCGGGCTCCGCCAAGGCAAAGGTCACGGTCCACCGCTGGGTCGACCACAACCACACCGTATGCCCTGGCCGGCGCTTTCCTTATTCCGAGCTCAAGCGCCGCTACGGAGCGACTGTCTGAAGGACACACCCAACCCGCGGCTTTTAGTCCTTGCGCGGGAAAAGGCAGCCGCAGCCCTTGCCACAGCAGTCCTTGCGGCGGATGGCGACGTGTCTCCGGCCGAAACAAAGAATCGCGGCGAGAAGAACGACAGGCACGAGCACGAAGAGCCACCACATGGCGCGGCACGAAAGGGACCGCGCCCGAATTGGCAACCGCCGGGCGAAGTCGATACCCGGCGGTCAGCCCGCCGGCATCAGACCGTGTCGAACCGATAGCTCGTGCTCGTGAGATACGTCTGGTCCGGCCGAAGCACCACGCTCGGAAAGGCCGGCTGATTTGGCGAATCGGGAAAATGCTGGGTTTCCAGGCAGAAGCCGGTGTGGCGGGCATAACGCGCGCCCGCTTTGCCGACGAAAGAGCCGTCGAGGAAATTGCCGGTGTAGAACTGCACGCCGGGCTCGGTGGTGAAGACGCGAACGCGACGTCCGCTCGTCGGCTCGGTCACTTCGGCGGCCAAGACCGTATCGGACGATGCGGCGGTTTTGAGCACGAAGGTATGATCGTAGCCCGCGGGATCGCCGCCGGTCGCCGCGAGCCGCGAACCAATGGTGTTCTCCTTCAGAAAATCCATCGGCGTGCCCGCGACCGATGCGAACTCGCCGGTCGGGATAAGCGCGGCGTCGACCGGCACGTAGTGTTCGGCAGGCATGCGCAGGAGGTGGCCCAGCACGTCGCCCACGCCCTGCCCGGCGAGGTTGAGGTAAACATGGTTGGTAAGGTTGACGATGGTCGTGCGGTCGGTGGTGGCGCGGTAGTCGAGACGCAGCTCGGACTCATCGGTCCAGGTGTAGGTCACCTCGACGGAGAGGTTGCCCGGATAGCCTTCGTCTCCGTCGGGGCTGAGGAGGGAGAAGCGCAGGGAGGGCGGATTCAGGCCGACGATGTTCGCTTTCCAGAGGAGCTTGTCGAAGCCGCGCAGGCCGCCGTGGAGGTGGTTGGGGCCGTTGTTGACCGCGAGCTGGTAGTTATGCCCCTCAAGCGGAAAGCGGCCCTTGGCGATGCGGTTGCCGAAGCGGCCGACGATGCAGCCGAAGTAGGGATTGGCTTTGGAGAGGAACCCGGCGAGGTCGTCGAATCCGAGCGCGACGTCGGCGAGTTTGCCGGAGCGGTCGGGCACGGTGATGCCTACGATGGTCGCGCCGTAGTCGGTGAGCGTGACGACGTGGCCGCGGGCGTTGGTGAGCGTGAAGAGCGTGACGGCGCGGCCGTCAGGCAGCTCGCCGAAAGGTTGGGAGGTGAGCAGGGAAGGCATGGGAATGCCGAGCGAACAGAAGGACGCCTCGCGCGCCAAGCAGGACCTGCCGACGCCTTGCCCGACAGGCCCGACACAAACCTCGGCCACGCCCCCCTGCGCCGGCGTTCGCATCCCCATGGCAGGTCCGGACGTGCCGGGCCTTAATTAGGCAAACTGATTTAGTTAATAAGTTACCGTTGTCGCAGGGCGAATCGATAGATACCCTCCCCTATCGCTCCGGTTTCTTCGCTCCTCCTTCATTGACCGCAGATCCTCCGCCGGTCGGGTCGCAAAACCGGGCGACGTTTGTTCCCATGAAATCCCGCCTCCTCGCTCGCTCCTCGTTCGCTTGCTGTCGCGTCGCGCTTCTCGCGTTCGCCGTGTTTGGCTCATCGCTCGCCTTCGCCCAAAATTTTTTCATCGGCACCGTCGGCAACGGCGGCCCCGGCAACGGCAACATCCGCACCTACGGACTCGATGGCTCGCTCATCAATCCCGCCCTCATGCCCGGCCAAAGCTATCCCTTGGATGTGGCGATATCCGGGGCCCACCTCTATGTCCTGAACCGGGGCGCGAACTCCGTCGCCAAATACAACCTCGACGGAACCTTGGTGAACGCCGCGCTCATCACCGGCCTGGACGACCCGCAGGCGATCGCGATCCAAGGCGCCGACATCTATATCGCAAACGCCGGCAACAACACCGTCGGGAAATACACCACCGGCGGAAGCGTGATCAACGCGACCTTCCTCGGGCTCCCGAGCAACGCCTTGGGCGTGGCGGTGTCGGGGTCCGATCTCTACGTCTCCGTCAACGGCGTGTCCGGACAGTTTGGCACGGTCCAAAAATTCACCACCGGAGGCGTATTGGTGAACGACAGCTTTATCGCGGGCCTCGTCCAGCCCCGGCACCTGACGGTCTCCGGGAACGATCTCTACCTCATCAGCGGCGCCACCTTGTCGGTGGGCAAATACGACACGAGCACAGGCGCCGGCGGGATTCTGCTCGCCGGCGGCATCGGCGATCCACTGATCAACGTGCCCGTCCATGTCGTCGTATCCGGCACCGACCTGTATGTGGCGTCCCTCGGCGGCGACGGAATCCCCGCCAAAATCGGCCACTACACCACGTCCGGCGCCACGATAAACGCCGACCTCGTCACAGGTCTGGACGGCCCCTACTCGTTCGCCGTGGGCAGCGCGGTGAACCTCACGATAAACCTCTACTCGGGCCTGACGGTCACGGGCACGGTCGGCTCCCAATATACGATCGAATACACCAACAGCCTCAACGCCCCCGTGGTCTGGACCCCGCTGACCTCCGGCACGCTGACGACCAGCCCGTATCTTTACATCGATACGTCGATCCCCTCCGGCACGCGGTTCTATCGCGCGGTTTTCCAATAATCGCGGAAACTCAACCGGCGGGGCGGTAACACGCGCCGCGCCGCCCGGCCGCCGCGCTCGTCCGAGGCGGCCTCGGCGCGTCCTTCAGCTCTTCCCCGAGTCCCCGTGCCACTGCCAGCCGGGATGGTGGACGTAGCCGAGCGCCTCCTTGACGCCCATGCCGCGGCTGGCGAGGCGGGTGAATTCGGCGCGGTGGGCATTCCAGATCCGGAGTTCTTCGGCGCCGGGTTTGTGACGGGCGGCATAGGGCACCCGGTTTCCCACCAGCATGACGAGGAAGCCTTCGCTGCCAAAGTCGGACTGGATGCTCGGCATGCGGTAGCGGCAGAAATTGCTCGGTCCGTTTTCCGCGTAGAAATCCAGCAGTCCTTGGATTCTGGATACGTCGGTGTCGTTCCGGCAGCGCCGCCAGAACGGGGTGTCTCGCGCGGTGTTGAACTTGTAGTGGATGGCCAGGAAGTCGCGGATGTCCTTCCAATTGTCGGACGTGAGATCGTTGAAAAGCGCGCGGATCGTGGGCGTGGGCTGCAGACGAGATTGGGAAAGCAATTGAATGATCGTCTCCGTGTGGCTGCACACGATCATGAGCGCGGTGGCCTCGAGCGGCTCCACGAAGCCGGCGGCGTTGCCGATCGCGACGACGTTTTCCACCCACTGGCGGCGATGGTGTCCGGAGCGGAATTTGACGATGCGCGGGGAGCGGGGCGCCTTGGGGTTGCAACGCAGGAACTCCTCGGCGGCGACCTCGTCGGAGATCGCCTGCGAGGAATACACGTAGCCGCGGTTCACGTGGTGCTCATGCTCGATCTGCCAGGCCCAGCCGGCGTCCATGGTCTCGGCGGTGGTGTAAGGCAGGATAGGCTCGTCGGTGCGTTCCCAGCCGCCGACCACGGCGCGATCGCAGAAGAGCGATCGATCAAAGCTGATGAAGGGCTCTCCCAAGGCGCGCCCGATCAGTTCGGAGCGGAAGCCGCTCGCATCGATGAACAGATCGGCGCCGAAGCGCCGTCCGTCCCCCAACCCCACCGAGGCGATGCCGCCTTCCGGGCGCAATTCGGTGTCGGTGACTTTTCCGTCGACGATTTCCACGCCGCTCTCGCGCGCGATGGTTTCCAGCAGATGGACGAGCTTCACGTTCTCGATGTGGAAAGCCTGCCACCCCTCGATTTCGGGGCAGCCGTTGGGCTGGCGGACAAAGGCCTTGTCGTGCGCCATCAAGGCTTGGGCGAGGTTGTTGCAGCGAAACTCCTCGTCACAGTAGAAGCCGTGCGGCATCGGCAGGTCTTTCCACTGGAGATCAAGCTGCTGAAGGAAGGCGTAATCGAAACGTCCTCGGGGTCCCCAGAGGAAGCGGACGCCGAGCTTCCACGTGGGCTCGGCGAGGGCGTAAAACCGTTTCCGGCTGATGCCGAGAAACTCGAATATGTGCTTGGGGAAGCTGGGCGTGGTGCCTTCGCCGACGCCGATAACGCCGATCTCGGGGCTGCGCACCACGCGAACGGTGAGCTGCGGCAGTTTACGTTTGAACCCGAGGGCGGCGATGAGTCCGGCGCTGCCGGAGCCAAGAACGAGAACGGATTGAATCATGAGCTGGAGGAGGAAAGCGGAGCCCGCGCGTCGGACGGCGGCGGTGCGGCGACACGGCTTCGCGACCGCTGAAGAACCAGGCGGGCAAGCGGTCCGTCATGCCGACGACGGGGCGACGACCATGCCTGGACACGAAGCCGAACCCGCGGGCGGGCGGGACGGCTCGTGCGCGAAGTTGAAAAACACGGGGTTCTTCGCAGGGCACGAAGCGAGGGGTGGGGTCCGAAAAACCTGTCCGTTTTTTCGTGCGCGCGGCAACGGAAATTCCGAACCGGCAGGCTACGTCGTTTCGTGGGGAGCGCCGGCTCGGCCTGCTTCGCGAAACGCCCGGCCGTTGCAGCCGTAACAGAAGCATACGCGCCCAAAAGAAAGGCGCACCCGAAGGTGCGCCGCAAGAGGCAGTCTCGGACGGCCGGCGGAGACGCCGGCGTGCCCGCTCAGATCAGCAGTTGCCGCCGGGCTGGCCGTAGTAGGCGCCGGGGCCGTGCTTGCGCTTGAAGTGCTTGTCGCGGAGCGCGGCCTCGATGATCGGGAGCTGTGGCTCGAGCTGGAGCGACATGAGCGCCATCTGGGCGATGCACTCGGTGGCGACGGCGACCTCGACGGCCTTGGCGACGTTCTTGCCCCAGGTGAAAGGCGCGTGGCGGTTGACGAGCACGGCGGGAAAATCCGCCGGATCGAGGCCGCGCTGGGTGAAGAGCTCGACGATGACGCTGCCCGTCTCCCACTCGTAGGCGCCGCCGCTGATCTCGGCGGGAGTCATTTTGCGAGTCACGGGGACGTTGCCGTAGAAATAGTCGGCGTGCGTGGTGCCGAAGATCGGGATCTCGCGGCCGGCCTGGGCGAAGGCGGTGGCGTGCGAGGAGTGCGTGTGGACGACGCCGCCGATTTCCTTGAACGCGAGAAACAGCCGGCGGTGCGTGGGCGTGTCGGAGGAGGGGCGGAGCGAGCCCTCGACCTGTTTGCCGTCGAGGTCGATGAGGACCATGTCGGCGGGCTTGAGGTCGTCGTAGGCGACGCCCGAGGGCTTGATGGCGAAAATGCCTTTCGAGCGATCGATGGCGGAGGCGTTGCCGAAGGTCAGGTTGATGAGACCGTGTTTCGGCAAGGCGACGTTGGCTTCGTAGGCTTCGCGTTTGAGTTCTTCGAGCATGGGAGTGGGGGGAAAGTGAAGCGGAGGTCAGGCGCGGCGCTTGAACCGATCAAGCATCACGGCGCCGAGCAGGATGACGCCGCGAACAACGTATTGATAGTTGGATGGTATCCCGCGCAAATTCATCGCGTTTTGAACGATGGCCATGATGAGCACGCCGGCCACGACCGCGCCGATGCGCGCGACACCGCCGCTCAACGAGACACCGCCGAGCACGCAGGCGGAGATGACCTCGAGTTCGAGACCTTGCGAGACATTAGGCTGCCCGCTGGTCATGCGGGCCGCGAGAATAAGGCCGGCAAAAGCGGCCGCGACTCCCTGCATGGTAAAGATGACGATCTTGATACGTGTGACGGGCACGCCGGCGAGGTGGGCGGCCTCCTTGTTGCCGCCGATGGCGAGGGCGTTGCGACCGAAGATCGTGAAATTCAGCAACACCCAGAAGAGCGCGAAGCAGCCAAGCGTCAGCCAGACAGGAGTGGGCACGCCGAGAAAGGAGCTGGTTCCGAGCGCGTAAAAGCCGTCGGTGCGGATACCGACGGGTTTGCCGTCGGGAATAATCAAGCCAAGGCCGCGCACAACCTGCATCGTGGCGAGGGTGGTGATGAGAGCGTTGATGCCGACACGCGCCACGAGGATGCCGTTGGTCAACCCGATGATCGCTCCCGCGCCGAGCGCGACGACGACGCCCAAGGTCACACTCCCGGTGGAATTCATCACGGTGGCGCCGAGCACGCCGGAGAAGGCGACTACGGAGCCGACCGAGAGGTCAAAGTCTCCCGCCGCTAGACAGAACATCATCGTGCAGGCGATTATGCCAATGGTGGTGACGGAAAGCGCGAGGCCGCGGAGGTTCGCGACGGAGAAAAAGTTCTCCACGAAGATCGAACATCCGACGAATAGCAGGGCGAAGACCAGCAGCATGCCGGCCGAATCCCAGAGGCGGGAAACGGTCGAGGGCTGGGTGGAGGCGGAAGCGTGGGAACTCATCGAACGTGAAAAGAGAAAAAGGGTTTAGGCGGCCGCCTCGGCGGCGGAGCCGGACGGAAGCGCGGCGTGCAAGACGGCCTCGGGCGTGGCGGCCCCGCGGGTGAACTCGGCGGCGACGAGTCCCTCGCGCATGACGATGACGCGGTCGGAGATGCCGAGCACCTCGGGCAATTCGCTGGAAACGATGACGACGGCGACGCCGGTCTCGGCGAGTTCGTGGATGAGCGCGTAGATCTCGCTCTTGGCGCCGATGTCGATGCCGCGCGTCGGTTCGTCGAGGACGATCACGCGCACGTTTTCCGAAAGCCAGCGGGCCAAGATGGCTTTTTGCTGGTTACCGCCGGAGAGGTTGCCGATGAGCGTCTCGGCCGAAGCGGTGCGCACGCGCAGGCTGGCGATTTTCTCGCGGGCGTTTCGCTTCTCCCAAGTGAAGTCGAGAAAGAGACCGGCGCGGAGCCGGGTGCGGCGCGCGCTGAGGTTGATGTTTTCCGCGACGGAGCGGATGGCGACGATGCCCTCTTTCTTGCGATCTTCGGGGCAAAAAACGAGGCCGGCCCGGATCGCGGTGCGCGGCGAGCCGGAGCGGAGCGGTTCGCCGTGGATCCTGACCTCGCCCGCCGTCGGCTCGACGGCGCCGCAGACGAGGCGCATGAGCTCGCTGCGACCGGCGCCGACGAGGCCGAAAAAACCGAGGACTTCGCCGCGTTTGACGGAGAACGAGACCGGCGCGCGCAGGCCGGGCCCGGCAAGTTCGCGAACTTCGAGGCCGTCGGGGCGCTGGAGGCGCGGGCGGTAGTTGTAGACGTTGGTAAGCTCGCGGCCGACCATGCTCTTCACGAGCGCGTCACGCGTCACGGAGGCGAGCGAGTCGTGGGTCACGACATGGCGTCCGTCGCGGAACACCGTGGCGGCGTCGCAGATCTCGTAGACCTCGTCCATGCGGTGAGTCACATAGAGGATGGCGTGGCCGCGGGCCTTGAGATCGCGGATGATCTCGAAAAGACGCGCGGTTTCCTTGGCGGAGAGGCTGCTCGTGGGCTCGTCGAAGGCGACGACGCGCGCGCCGCGGCCGAGGGCCTTGGCGATCTCCACCATCTGACGTTGCGCGAGGGAGAGGCGGCCCAGGCGCGTGTCGGGCGAAATGTCCTCGCCGACCAGCGCAAGCAAGCGCGCGGCCTCGGCGCGGAGCGCGGCGCGGTCGAGGAGCAGGCCGCGACGCGGGTAGCGGCCGATCAGAAGATTCTCCGCGACCGTCATCTCGGGGACGAGATGCAGCTCCTGGTAGATGACGGCGACGCCGGCCGCGATGGCTTCCGCGGTGGAGGCGAAGGAGCGCTCCACGCCGTCGAGACGCACGGAACCGGAGGTGGCGTGATAGGCGCCGCTGAGGATCTTGAGCAGCGTGGATTTGCCCGCGCCGTTCTCACCCATCAGCGCGTGGACGCTGCCGCCGCGCACGGCGAAGGATACGCCGTCGAGCGCGCGCACGCCGGGGAACTCCTTGGCGAGCGCGACGAACTCGAGGGAAGTGGCGACGGGCGCGGCGGCGGTGATGGGCATGGGGCGGGAACGAATGCGTGTGTGCGATGCGTTGTAGGCCAGGCCGCTGGCCTGGCCGCCCGACCAACGGTCGGGCCTACAGGGGCGGGCGGGCTCGCGGCGGCGCCCCTTTAGAGCACACCCTCGGACTTCAGCACTTCCTCGAAGTTTTCGCGGGTGATGAGGCGGCCGGGCGTCCAAGTCTCGGGGGCCGGCGTTTTGCCCTCCTTGACCCAGAGATAAAGCATCTCGGCGGTGAGGAAGCCCTCGGTCGGCGCGGAGACGTAGATGGAGCCGTAGAAGCCGGTCGGCGCGGGCTTGCGAAGTTCGTCGAGGCAGTCGGTGCCGTTGATGCCGATGCCGATGACATTGGCGGCGGCGAGATTCTGACCTTCGGTGGCGCGGACGGCGCCGAGGACGGCGGTGTCGTTCATGCCGGCGACGATCCAATTCTTGATCCCGGTCTTCTGGGCAAGGAGCGCATTGGTGGCATCAAAGCTGCCGGGGATGTCGGTGGTCTTTTGCGGCGCCTTGAAGATGCGATCGGCGGGGAAGCCGGATTCCTTGAGAGCGGAGATGACGCCGTCCGTGCGCTGGCGGGCGGTGTCGAGCTCCTCGAAGGTGACGACGCAGGCGGCGGTCTCGGCGGGGTTCCAGCCGCGGCGCTTCATCTCCTCGGCGAGCGTGCGTCCGGACATCTCGCCGATCTGCGAGGCGGACATGCCGAGGTAGGGCACTTCGGCGATGAACTTGCCGTCGGCGCCGACGAAGCGGTCGTCGACAGTGACGACCTTGAGCCCGGCGGCCTTGGCCTTGGCGACGATGGCGGGCCCGAGGCGGACGTCGGGCGTGCAGATGACGAAGCCCTGCGCGCCGTTGGCGGCGAGGCTGTCGATGGCGGCGAGGGTTTTCTCGCCGTCGGGCACGCCGATCTTGATGACCTCGAAGCCATGCTGAGCGCCGGCCTTGTCGGCGCCTTTCCACTCATACTGGAACCAAGGTTCCTCGGGCTGCTTCACGAGGAAGCCGAGCTTGATCTTCTTTTCGGAGGAGGCGGAGGCGCCGGGGGCGGAGCTGTCGGAGGATTTGCTGCACGCGGTGAAGCCAAGGGCGACGGCACAGCCGAGAACGGAGGCGAGAAGACGAAGGGGAGGCATGGGGTGGCGGGTGGGAGCTACAGAGGTCGTGAGGATTAAAAAATAGGTCCTATAAGTCTTATGGGACCTATAGGACCTATGTTGGGACAACAAACTCGCGTTAGGCGCGGATGCCTTGGGCGAGGTGGTAGTAGACCTCGTTGGTGCGGAGATCCTGCTTCAACTGCGAGATCCGGGTCTCGGCGTTGATGTGGACGGTCTCGATGCCGGCGATGGTCGCGAAGTCCTCAAGCATCTCGCTCGTGACGACGTAGCTATAGCCGGTGTGGTGGGCGCCGCCGGCGAGGATCCAGGCTTGGCAGGCGGTCTTGAAGTCGGGCTTGCACTCCCAGACGGCGCGGGCGACAGGGAGCTTGGGCAGCGCGGGCGGCTTGACGGCCGTGACCTCGTTGACGATGAGGCGGAAGCGGTTGCCCATGTCGACGAGCGAGGCGTTGAGGGCCTCGCCGGCGGGGGCGTCGAACACGAAGCGGACGGGGTCCTCCTTGCCGCCGATGCCGAGCGGGTGGATTTCCACCTTGGGTTTGCCGGAGGCGATGGTCGGGCAGATCTCGAGCATGTGCGAGCCGAGGACCTGGTGGCCCTTGGGCGACATGTGGTAGGTGTAGTCCTCCATGAAGGAGGTGAGCTTGCCGCCGGCCATGACCTTCATGGCGCGGACGAGGATGGCGGTCTTCCAGTCGCCTTCGCCGCCGAAGCCGTAGCCGGCGGCCATGAGGCGCTGCGTGGCCATGCCGGGGAGCTGACGGAGGCCATGGAGGTCCTCGAAGGTGTCGGTAAACGCGACCGCGCCTACGTTCTCAAGGAAGGCGCTCATGCCGAGCTCGAGGCGGGCGCTGTAGCGGAGCTCGTCGTGGCGCTTGCCGCCCTTTTTGAGGACGGGCGAGACGGCGTAGAGCTTCTCGTATTGGGCGACGAGATCGGTGATGGTCTTTTCGGAGATGGCGTTGACCTGCTCGACGAGGTCGCCGACGCCGTAGGTGTTGGTGGCGAAGCCGAACTTCATCTCGGCGGCGACCTTGTCGCCCTCGGTGACGGCGACCTGGCGCATGTTGTCGCCGAAGCGGACGATCTTGGCGCCCTGCCAGTCGGCCCAGGCGTGGGCGGCGCGCATCCAGGCGCCGATGCGCTGCTGGACCTCGTCGTCGGACCAGTGGCCGACCACGACCTTGCGGCCGAGTCGGAGGCGAGTGTGGATGAACCCGGCCTCGCGGTCGCCGTGGGCGGCCTGGTTGAGGTTCATGA
>CAMLQS010000120.1 GCA_946482165.1 uncultured Verrucomicrobiota bacterium
TCGTAGTTGTAGTTGTCGCCCTCGTCCTCGTAGAGCGTGAACGAGCCGTTCGCACCGGGATAGACGCGCAGCTCGATCGGATCGACCTTCTCCATGGCGTATTGGATGGACGGGCCGTAGGGCAGGATAGCGCCGGCGCGGACGTAGAGCGGCATCGTCTGGATGGGCGCGGCGGCGGAGATCGTCTGGCCGCCGGAGTAGTTCGTGCCGGTCCAGAAATCGAACCAGCCCGCGCCGGCCGGCAGATACACGTTGCGGCTGGTCGCTCCGGCGGTGGTGACGGGATTCACCAGCAGCGAGGGGCCGAACATGAACTGGTTGTTGATGTTGTTCACCTGGGGGTCGGCGCGGAAGTCCATCACGAGCGGACGCATCATGGTGTAGCCTTGGTCGGTCACCTTCCAGGCCTGCGAGTAGATGTAGGGAATTAGCCGATACCGGAGGTTGATGTAGTCGATCAGGATGGGCTGGGTGGCCGACGGGAAACGCCAGACCTCCTTCGCGTAGGCCGTGCCGTGGACGCGGAACATGGGGTTGAACGCGCCGTATTGGAACCAGCGGGTGAAGAGCTCGGCGTAGCTCGCCGTGGCGGGATCTCCGCTGAAGAAGCCGCCGATGTCGGTGTTCCAATAAGGGACGCCGGTCGCGGTGAAATTCAGGCCGGAGGGTATCTGTTTTGCAAATACGTCCCAGTTGCCCTGGATGTCGCCGGACCAGGTGACGGCGGCGTTGCGCTGCTGGCCGGCGTAGGCGGAGCGGGTGAGGATGAAGACGCGCTTGTCCGAGGTCTCCGCCCGGTGGCCCTGGGCGACGGCGGCGGTCTCCATCAGCGGGTAGGCGTTGTAGACGGTGGCGCCGGACCCGAGGCCGGTGTTGAAGTTGCGGAACTCGCCCCAGTTGCCGCTGAACTCCGCCTCCGAGGCGTCGAGCCACCAGCCGTCCACGCCCTTGGAGAAGATTTTTTGGGAGATCTGGTTCCAATACACCGACCGCGCGGCCGGGTTGAAGGGATCGAGCCATTTGCCCTGGCCGGCCGGAAAGACGTAGGGAATGGCGGGGTTGAACACGCCGTTCACCGCTTCGAGTTCCTGGAGATTGGGAATGCTGACTCCGCCGCTGGTGACGTCGAACTTGGCCCAGACGGAGATGATCAGATGCACGTTGTCGGCGTGGAGCGTGTTCATCATGCCGACCGGGTCGGGGAAGCGCACGGGATCAAACAGGTGCGAGCCCCAGCCGGTGGTGGCGGGGTTGGCCTGATCAAGGTCGGGCCAGTAGCGCCAGTCCTGCACCACGCCGTCGAGCGGGATGCCGAGCGCGCGGTATTGGGCGGCCACATCCAGGATCTCCTGCTGGGTCTGGTAGCGCTCCTTGCTTTGCCAGAGGCCCCAGGCCCACTTGCCGAACATCGGGGCGGCGCCAGTGAGCGTGCGATAGCCGGCGATGGCCGTGTCCGGCTCCGGTCCGTAGCAGAAATAGTAGTTAACTTCGTCGCCCGCTTCGGAGCTCCAGGAGAGCTTGCCGGCGGTGGTCTTGGCGACGTCGACGGTGGTGACCGCCGGGTTGTCCCAAAGAACGGAATAGCCCTGGTTCGAAAGCATCACCGGCACGCCGACATATTCGTTTTTCTGCTGAAGGACGACGCTCTGACCGACCCAGTTCATGACGGTGGACTGGTGCTGGCCAAGGCCGTAGATCGCCTCGCCCGAGGCGAGATCGAAGGTCTGTTTGACGACATGACTCGATACGGGCGGGTTGCTGCCGACGATGCTCGTCGACAGGGAGGTGCCCGAGACGGACTCCGCGAAGACGGGAGAGCCCAGCGAATCGAAGAACCGCACGCGCCCGCTCGGCGTGTCCACGCGAGCGGTGAGGTGCGAGGTGGTGAGCAAGAGGTGGTCGCCGTTGTTCTGAAACTGCCACGCCACCGGAGCGGGGCTGGCGTTCACCGCGAGGCTGGAGGCCGACGAGAGCCCGGATGTAGGCGTGTGCCGGACCCGGGCGATGCGATCACCCCAGATCTCCACGCGGGTAAGACCGCTTGTGGTGGTCAGCGTGATACCGGTGGCGTCCTGGCTGATCGTGCCAGGCACGGGGTCGGGCGTGGTATCGGGCTCGGCGGCGAGGGTGACGTCGTTGAAGGTGGTGCCGAAGCGGATTTCGTCCCACGCGGCGGAGTTGCCGTCGTAGTCGGAGAGGGCGAGGCGGTCGAAAGTGATATCTTTCCCGGTGACGGTCACTCCTCCCGCGGGATCGTTCGCGCCGAGCGTTGGGTTGAGCCAGACGGTGACTTTGTCGCTGGCGGCCGTCGCGCTGAGCTCGAACTTCACGACGAACAAATGAACGCCGGTGTCCGCCGCGACGCCGGTGCTGGCGTAGGCGTTGTCGACGCCGAAGTTGTATTGCGCGCCGGTTTGGCCGCCATTGGTGGTGATGCCCGCGTCGAAGTTGCGCGCCGCATCGGCGGTGCCGCCGTCATAGAGCGCAAGCGTCTGGTAGACGGTGGGACCCGCCTCCTGACCGCTCTGGAAAAGGAAGCTCAGGTAAATCGTGCCGGCGGTGGACGCGGTGACCTTGGTCGAGTTGTCGAGGAGGCGGAAGGTGCGGCCGCTGTTGGCGGCGGCGATCTCGCCGCCAAGGGTGCCGGTGGCGACGCCCGCCCGGTCGCCGCTCGATGCAAGGTAGAGCGGATCGGAGTAAACCAAAGAACCCGCGACGACCGCCGGCTCGGCGTTGCCGAAGTCGATGTCGGTCCAGTTGCCCGTGTAGCCGACGACGGCCGGGCTGGTCGTGGCGGGAAGCCTGCCGAGGGCGTAGCCGGAAAACGATTCGGCGCCGAGCAGGCCGGCGCAAGCCGCCGGGGCGAGGGCCAGGGCGGCCAGCGAAAGTAGGAGGCCCTTCACGCGGAGGTTCGAGCGGGAGCGGATGCTTGTCATGGGGAGATTTTGCGCGGAAGCGCGCGCGGTCCGGAAAACAGGGCGAAAGCGAGAAGCGGACGCGCGAGGGGCGTCCAATGAAGGACAAACCGCCTCGGCCGATCGGCGGCCGGGGCGGCGTGGAAGGGAACGAATCCGAGCCGGCAGTGCTCGGGCGAATGCGATCAGGCGGCGGACCGGCGGCGACGCAGGCCGACGGCGGCCAAGCCCGCGAGACCCGCGATGGCGGCGAACGCGGAAGGCTCGGGGACGGCCGACACCGAATCGAAGGTGGTGCCCCAGCGGATCTCGTCCCAGGCGGCGGAGTTGCCGTCGTAGTCGGAGAAGGCCAGGCGGTCAAATTGGATGGTCTTGCCGCTGACACTGACGCCGCCGATGGGTTCGCCGCCGCCGAGCGTGGGATCGACCCAGACGGTGACGGAGTCCGCGCCGGCCGTGTCGGACAGGTCGAATCTCACCACAAACAGATGGACGGCGGTGTCCGCCGCCACGCCGGTGCCGGTGTAGGCTTCGTTGGCGCCGAAAGTGTATTGGGTGCCGGGCTGGCCGCCGTTCATGGTGAGGCCCGCCGTGAAGTTACGATTAGCGTCCGCAGTGTTGGTGTTGTAGAGATCCAACATCTGATAGGTCGTGGCGCCGGTTTCCTGGCCGCTCTGGAAGAGGAAACTGAGGTAGCGGGTGCCGACGGTGGAGTTGGTCACGGCGAGGGAGCCGTCGAGCAGGCGAAACGTGCGACCGCTGTTGGCGGCGTTGATCTCGCCTCCGGTGGTGTTGTTGAGGACGCCGACCTTGTCTCCGCTGGAGCCGAGATAGAGCGGATCGGAATAGACGAGGGAGCCGGTGCTGACGGCCGCCTCGGCATCTCCGAAATCGATATCCGTCCAATTGCCGGTGTAGCCGGTGACGGCGGGCGATGTCGTGGCGGGAAGGTCGCCGAGGGTGTATCCGGAAAATGATTCGGTGCTGAGGAGCGTGGCGTGAGCGACAGAGCCGCCGATGGCGGAGATCGCAAGGAGGGCGCCCAGGTTATGGGGTAGGTGCTTGTAGTTCATATTTTTGTGGTAGTTGGAAGGGCCCGGCCTTGGCTGCGAAGAGCAAGCGGGTCCGCGCAAGAAGCGAAATGGAGTCCTCGAACCCGACATGGCTTTCTAAAAAATTCGCTCCCGTCCCCCACCCTGCGGGTGGGGGCGGACGGGAGACGGCCCGACGAACCGTTCTTATCGGACGTCGGGTTCTCGCCGCGCCTCGGGCGCGAGAATCCGCTCCGCCTCACGGACAAGGACGCGGGCGTTAATCCAGTCGAACCAGAAGCCTTCGCGTCCGCCGGTCCGAGAGAGGGTGCCGTCAGGACGGGAGCCGGAGATTTCGCGGGCTTGCGCGAGGGCCCGCGCGGCCTCTTCACGTCGGCCGAGCCGATCAAAAGAGAGCGCGAGGACGGCCAGCGTGGCGGCCCGGCGGGGGCGATTCTCGATTTGATAGGCGAGGCAGCGCTCCGCCCATGCGCTGGCGAGGTCTGGGCGCTCGCACCGGTATTCGAAAAGAGCGAGGGAGAAGGCGCTCCATGCCGACATGTGCGCGTCTTGATCGCCCGACGGCCCGACGGGGGAAAGATTGCCACGGACCCGATCGGCCAAGGGGACGAGCTGCTCAAGTATCCCGACATCGGCGGGCCTGAGGAGCGCGGCTTTGATCACCTGCTCGGCGACCACGGTGTTCTCGGTTTTCCCGAAGCGCCGCAGCGTCAGTTCGCGGAAGTGGCGATAACGCTCCTCGTCGCCGGCCTCGCAAATCGTGGCGACGGCGGGCACGAACTCCCGGGAGATAACATCGGTGTCGGCGTCGTCGCATTGCGCGATGGCGATCCCGAAGGCGTGGTAGCGGACGGCGGCCTCGGACCAACGAGCCGCCAGCGCGTGCCAGGCGCCGAGCGTGCCCATGACGCTGGCGCACTCCAGGGAGGAGGGGATGAAGGCGATGGGGGGCGAGCCGACGAGCGCGTCCGCGGCGGCCGTGTTGCCATGGGACAAGAGCACGGCGGCCTCCGAGATGCGTTCGCGGACCTCCGCGCGTTGGCGCAGGTCGGCCTCGACGGCGCGGGCTTGCTCGGCCTCCTGGCGAAGGAGCACCTGCTCGCGGCGGGCCTCGCGTTCCCTCAGAAAAAGCCAAGTGGAGGTCCCAAAACCGGCGCCCAAGGCGAGCGCGACCACGGCGCCGGTGACGAAGACGCTGCGGTTGCGGCGCATGAGTTTGCCCAGACGGTAAAGCCGTCCGGCAGGATGGGCGGAGACGACTTCGTGCGAGAGACAACGTCGGACGTCCTCCGCGAGCCCGTTCGCGGTCTGGTAGCGAGCCCGCCGGTCCGGCGCCACGGCGCGAAGCACGATCCAATCGAGATCCTCCCTGACGGAGGCAAAAAGCCTCGCGGGCGCCGTCCGACGACGGGCCGCCGCGGTCGCGAGGGTCTCTCGATTCATTTCGGCGAGCAACGCCGAGGGTGGCCGGGCCCGCCGCTCCTGGATCAACCGTCGCAAAGCTTCCGAACCGACGCCCGATGGACCGGCCGAAAGCTCGAAAGGGGGCCGGCCGACGAGCAGTTCACAAAGCAGCACCCCGAGGCTGTAGATGTCGCAACGAGTGTCGACGTCGGCCCCGGTCGCCGTCGCCTGCTCGGGACTCATGTAGGACGGGGTCCCGACCAGCCGAAGCCCCGCCTCGACCGGCGCGTCCTCCGGAAAATCACCGCCGAAAGTCTTCGCGATGCCGAAGTCGATCAGCTTCGGGACCGCGTTGCCGTCGTGGAGGGTGACCAGAATGTTGTCCGGTTTTATGTCGCGGTGGATGACGCCCTTCTGGTGGGCGTGCTGGACCGCGTGGCAGATCTGAACGAAGAGCTCGAGGCGTCGGAAAATATCGAGCCGGTGCTGGTCGCAGTAGTCGGTGATCTTCGTCCCCTGGACCCACTCCATGACGAAGTAGGGCAACCCGGACGGAGTGGAGCCGGCCTCGAGCACCCGCGCGATGTTGGGGTGGTCCATGAGGGCCAGCGCGCGGCGCTCCATCTCGAAACACGCGAGGCCCGCGGGCGTGTCCATGCCGGGGCGGATGATCTTCAGCGCGACCTGCCGGCGAACGGGCTCCAACTGCTCGGCCACATAAACGACGCCGCATCCCCCTTCGCCGAGCCGGCGCAAAAGCCGGTAGTGGTCGATGCGCAAGCCGAGGTCCGACACGGCGGGGTCGTCCGAAGCGGGAACCAGAAACTCTTCCTGCGGCGCAAAGTCGAAAAACTTGTCCGCCTGTTCGTCGAGCGCGAGCAGCCGCGACAACTTGCGCCGCAGAGCGGGGGAATCGGCGCAATGCTCGTCGAGGAACGCTTCGCGTTCCGACGGCGTGGCAAGCTCGCCCGCCCGCTCGAAAAGCTCCCGTTCACGCCGCCCGGGATCGGAAATATCATCGGGTGGATTCATCGCATCTCCTGGATAATTCCCAGCAGGCAGGCTCTGGCGTAGTGCCAGCGACGCTCGACGGTGCGCTCGGTCACGCCGAGGCTGGCGGCGATCTCCTGATTGGTGAAACCGCCGAAAAATTTCAGCGTGACCAGACGCGCGCTCTCCGGGTCCTCGGCCGAGAAACGGGCCAGCGCCTCGTCGATCAGCAAGACGCGTTCGTCGGGCGTGGTTTCGACCACATCGACCGGAACAGCGAGGCGCGCATGACCATGTTTCAAACTAGCCCTGCGGCGGGCGCGATCGACAAGGATGTGCCGCATCGCCTGGGCGGCGGATCGGAAAAAGTGAACGCGGTCGTTCCACGCCTGTTTATCCCGGCTCACGAGCCGGAGCCAGGCCTCGTGCACCAACGCGGTCGCCTGCAGCGTCTGGCCGGGCGGCTCGGCCGCGATGCGAGCCGAGGCGAGATGCCTCAATTCATCGTAGACCAGAGGCAACAGTTCCTCCGGCGCGTGGTCGTCGCCGCGCGCCATGGACTCCAGAAACTGGGTCACTTCGTTCATGCCTCGGCGGGCTCAGGCGGACGGTGTCATCGAGATCGGTTGGCGCGCATGGGCCCGCGCGGGGGTTGTCGACCGGCGATCTAAAAGCCCGGCGCACCGCGATGGGCAATCAAAGAACAGTCGCGGACGCGGAACCCGCTCGGCCCGGGGCCCTTCCCCGCCCTTGCCGTCCGACCCGCGAACTTGCCCGAACTTCTCGCGCCCGGCACGGTCGATAAGGCCCTCCACGCCCCACATTGAACACGTCCGCCGCCTCGCGTCTCCTCGCCGCCCTTCTCGCCGTTTCCCTCGCGGGGAACGTCGCGCTCCTCCTTCGCGCCTCGCGCGGCGCCTCGTCTTTCCCGTCCCCGGCAACCTCAGCGCGCGAGCCTCTTTCACCCGCCCCCGGCTCCGGCGCCTCGCCCGCCACGGCTCCCGCCTCGCCCGAGGCCGTCGCCGCGCTTTCCCGAAGCCTTTCGGCGGCGAATCTCGCCGAGTTCCGCGCCCTGCTCGAGGCGGCCGGCGTCGCCCCGTCCCTTCGCAGGGAACTCCTTCAAGTCGCCCTCACCCACCGCTACGCGGATCGCTTTCGCGGAAACATGCTTCCCTACGGCGAACTCATGCGTCGCGAGTGGTGGCGCGATCCCGCGATGGAGGACTATCACCCCGCCGGGATTTCGGCCAAACGCCGCCAGGAGGACTCCCTCGCCCTCAGCAAGCAGTTCAACGCCGATCTCTCCGAGCTTCTCGGCGAAGACCTGCTCGCTCTCGATCTCGAGGACCCTGACAACGGGTGGATCGCCCGTCGCTTCTCCGGCCTGCCCAAGGAAAAGGCCGCCGCACTCCACCGCATCGAGCGCGACTACCAGGAACTCGAGCAGGAGATCCACGCCCGCTCGGGAAATTTTTCGCTGCCCTCCGACGAGGAGAAACTCCGCCTCCTCAAGGAAGAGCAGGAACGAGACATCGCCGCCCTGCTCACGCCGGAGGAGCGCTCCGAGTGGGAGCTGCGAACCTCCTCCACCGCCGACCGCGCTCGCAGCCACTCGACCCGTTACCGCGCCACCGAAGAGGAATATCGCCGGATTTACGCCCTCCAGAAAACCTTCGACGATACCTTCGACCGCGATCCGTTCGATGGCGCCGGCGATCCGGACTGGAAAGCCCGGCAGGAGGCGGAAAAAGCCCTCCTGGCCGGCATCCGCTCCATCATCGGAGAAGAGCGCCATGCCGAAGCCCTTCGCCGCCAGAGCTCGGATTTCACCCTCGCCGAGGCCGCCGTCGAACGCCTTGGGCTCCCTGCAGGCGCTCCCGACCAAGTCTATGCGTTGCGGGAACCCGCAGCCGAGGCGTCTCGCCGCATTTCCGCCGACCCGAAACTGACGTCCGAGGAGAAAAAGACCGCCCTCGTCCGCCTCGCCGCCGAAACGCGCGCCAAGTTGGAAGCGACCCTCGGCAAAGAGGCGTCCGCCGTCTACCTTCAGCGCGGCGGCATGGGTTGGCTCCGCTCGCTGGATGAAGGCGTGCCCGTCCAGTTCGATCCGGAAAACGGCGGCTACAACCCCTACTCCCCGGAGGACCCGGCCCCCGTGCCCGTCATCCACATCGACTGAGCCGGACCACGTCAGCCGGCCGCGTGGATCGCAGGGCTGATTTCCCCTCTTTCGCTTCGGCTGCGGATCGGTTAAGAAAGGGCGTTATGATCAAAGGCCAGAAAGTCGTCTGCATCAACGACACCTTCCCCGCGCTCGTCCGCGCCATCTACAAGCAACTGCCGGTGAAGGGCGCAACCTACACGATCCGGGAGGTTTTCCTCGGACGCGAGAAGGTGGTGAAGGCCGGCGACTCCGCGACGGTCGGCCTGCTCCTTGTCGAGCTGACCAACCCCCCCGACCCCTTCCATCAGGGCAAACAAGAGCTCGGCTTCAGCTCGGAGCGCTTCGCCCCGCTCGAAGAAAAGAGCGACGAGACCGCCGTCGGCGAGGAAGCCGGCGAACTCGCGGGAGTCGGCTACGGCGACGACAAGCCCAACAAGGGCTTTTGGCAAAACTGAGACGATCGGCAACCTAACGTAACGCACCCAATGTTCGTAATACGAACATTGGGTGGCGATCCCCTTCGGAAGGGAGCGTTCCAACGGGCCGATCCTCTCGCGATCCTAACCCTGCAAAAAGGCGCCGGCGTTGAAAGCCGGCGCCTTTTCCGCGTCAGTAAGCCGTCTCGCCCGGCGCTCAGAAAAACTTCTTCGCCTTCGCGAACCAGCTTTCGCTCGTCGGATGCTCCGCGTCGCCGCTCACGCGGGCGAATTCCTTCAGCAGCTTTTCCTGCTCGCCCGTCAGCTTGGTCGGCACCTCGACATGCACGCGCACGAGCTGGTCGCCCTGGTGGCCGCGCTGCCGGAGCGAAGGCATGCCCTTGCCGCGAAGGCGGAAGGTCGTGCCGCTCTGCGTGCCGACCGGCACCTTCACCGTCGCCTTGCCGAAGAGCGTCGGCACCTCGAGCGTGCCGCCGAGCGTGGCGAGCGTGAACTTGATCGGAATCTCGCAAAAGAGGTCGTCGTCCTGGCGCTCGAAGAGCTCGTGCTGCTTCACGTTGAGCACGATGTAAAGGTCGCCGTCCTGGCCGCCGGCGAGACCGGCCTCGCCGTTGCCGGAGGAGCGCAGGCGCGTGCCGGTGTCGACGCCCGGCGGGATGCGCACGTTGACCTTGGCCGTCTGCGGCACGCGGCCCTCGCCGCGGCAGGCGGTGCAGGCCTTTTCCACCTTCTGGCCCGCGCCGCCGCAGGTCGGACAGGTCTGGGCAAACGTAATGATGCCGCCGCTACGCCGGATCTGGCCGGCGCCCCGGCAGGTGGGACACACGACTTTCTTCGAGCCGGGCTCGGCGCCCGAACCGGAGCAGCGCTCGCAGGCGTGCAGGCGCCGGAAGGAGATCTCGCGTTCCACGCCCTTGGCCGCGTCCTCGAGGCTGATCTCGAGATCGTAGCGCAGGTCGGAACCGTCGCGCTCGGAGCCGCCGCCCCCGCCGCCGAACATCTGGTCGAAGATGCCGCCGCCTCCTCCCATGCCGCCTCCGCCCTGCTGGCCGAAGACCTCGCGGAAGATGTCGAAGGGATCGTGAAAGCCACCGCCGCCCGCGCCGCCGGGACCGCGCGGCCCGGCGCCGCCGCTCTGCGTAAAGGCCTGGTGGCCGTAACGGTCATAAGCGGCGCGCTTCTGCGGATCCTTCAGGACCTCGTAGGCTTCGGAGACTTTCTTGAACATCTCCTCGGCCTGCTTGTCGCCGGGATTTTTGTCCGGGTGATATTGGACGGCCTTCTTGCGGTAGGCCTTCTTCAGTTCCTCCTCCGAGGCGCCCTTTTCGACGCCGAGGAGAGTGTAATAGTCTTCGTTTGCGGCCATGTCGGGTGCGTTGCGAGCGGGACTGCTTGGTAAATGGTTAAAGGGAACGGCTGCGGAAGCGGTCGAGGGCGGAGCGCGTGGGCTGGCTCAGACGACCACGCCGTTTTCCGGGTCGGCGGGTTTCTCGGGTTTGCCGGCCGAGACGACGACGCTGGCGGCGCGCACGAGACGGCCGTTCAGCGTGTAGCCGATGCGCGTGACGGCGGCGACGTGGTCGGGGGGGATCTCGGCGCTCGGCTGCTGGGCGATGGCCTCGTGCAGATTGGGATCGAAGGGCTTCCCCACCGGCGCCACCTCGGCGAGACCGTGGGACGAGAGGGCGGTCTTAAGCTGCGAAACGATCATTTCGACGCCTCCGGAAAGGCTCTTGAGGTCCGCGTTGGCCGCCTTGGTCGCGTTCAGGGCGTGGCCGAGGTTGTCGAGCACGGGAATCAAGTCCTCGAGGATGCGAGTGGCGGCGCGGTGGGCGGCATCCTCGCGGTCGCGGACGGCGCGTTTGCGATAGTTGTCCAGATCCGCGACGGAGCGCAGGTAACGCTCGTAGTTTTCGGCGGCCTCCTTCTTGGCGGCGGCGATCTGCTCCTCCGGGCTCGGTCCGGCGGCCGGCGCGGCGGACGCGGCCCCGGCGGCCCCGGCGGCGGGCGCGGGCTGGGGCGCGGCGGGCTCGGAGTTGGCGGGAGACGGGTTGGCGGGTTCGGCTTGGCTCATGGGAAAAGGTTCAGGTGAAAACAAGATACCCGGCGGCGCAAGCCCCGGGGCGGCGGGCTTGGAAACACCTGTCATTTCCCGGCGGCCCGCCATAGGCGCTGTCTTCGAAATAAACCGGCGCGCCGCTGACGCCCTGCGGGTGAGGGGAAATCACGCCGGGCCGGCGTTGCCCGAGGTGGCACGGACCGCTGGTCCGCCTCCGCCTCGGCCGCCTTGGCCGAGCATAATTTCCCTCTCACGGAGCGCTGGTTTATTTCGAAGACAGCGCCTAGCTTGCGGCATTCTCCTCCTCGCCATGAAACGCTTCCTTCCCTGGGTCGCCTGCGTCGCCCTGCTCGCCTTTGTCGCGGCCCCGCTCCGGGCGGCGTCCGCCGCCGCTCCCGCGGCCCCCGCCGCGCAGAGCGCCCCGGCGGCCGCCCCCGCCGCGAATGACAAATCGCCCGTCGCGCCCTATGCCAAGGCCGTCGCCACCGTCACAGGCGTGGCCATCTCCCCCTTGCTCGGCACCGGAGCTCTCGGAGTTTACGAGGCGTGGAAGGCCGAGACGCCCGAGCAGAAAGCCGCGCTGCCCTGGTATGCGAAGGCGAGCTTCTTCATCCCCGCCCTGCTCATCGTCGGTGTTTGCGCGGCGAAGGACTCCTTCGGCGCGGTCGTGCCCCCCGGCTGGAAAAAGCCCCTCGATGTCCTCGAAACCATCGAGAACAAGGCCTCCGGCCTCGTCGCCGCCGGCGCGGTCGTGCCTTTCACCATGGCATCGCTCTCCAAGATGATCGTCGCCTCCGCCCCCGCCGTCCAGGCCGGCGACGCCATGCTCCACACCGGCACCGCCACGATCGCGGTCGGCGCCATCGACTGGTCGTGGTTGCTCAACATCCTCACCGTGCCGGTCGGCGTCGCGGTCTTCGCCGTCGTCTGGCTCGCCTCGCATGCCATCAACGCGCTCATTCTCCTGAGCCCATGGGGCGCCATCGACGCGGTGTTGAAGGGCGCCCGCACCGCCCTCCTCGGCCTCATCACCATCACCGCCATGCTCGACCCGTGGATCAGCGTGGCGCTGTCGGCCATCGTTATTCTGGTCGCCTACCTGGTCGCGGGCTGGGCCTTCCGTCTCACCATCTTCGGGACGATCTTCTCCTGGGATTTCCTCACCTTCCGCAAGAGCCGCTTCAAGGTCGTCGAGAAGGGCGAAAACCTCCTCTTCTCCAGCAACACCCTCACCCAACAGGGAGTGCCGATGCGCACCTATGGCCGCCTGCGCCACGAGCCGGAGAACGGCAAACTCGTCTTCCGCTACCGCCCCTGGCTCGTCCTTCCCGAGCGTTCGACCGACGTAAAGCTCGCCGCGCCCTCCGTGGGCGAAGGCCTCTTCATCAGCTCCATCGAGGACGGCGAGGAAACCGCCTTCGTCCTGCCCCCGCGCTACCGCGGCCACGAGGCGGAGGTCGCCCGCGCCTACGCCATCGAAGGCGGCGTCCGCCCCGTCGGCCTGCTCAAAGCATGGAGCGCCTTGAGGGAGCTCTTCGGCGGAGGCTCGGCGCGCACGCAGGTCGTCTGAGCGGCGAAGCAGCGCGCTTTCCGCTTTCCCCGCCGGGCGGGCCTTACTCGCCCGACTTTTTTGCCTCCGCCGCCTTCGCCGCGGGCAATGTCGCCGGAGCCGCCGTCTTCACCGTGAACGGCCCGCCGTCCTTGGTGCCGAGCACGAACATCACGAGCTTCACCGGCTTCTCGCCGCGGTTCACGCCGTTGTGGTCGAGATCGACCACCTCGCACAGTGCCTCGCCGGGCTTGATCTTGTTCACGCGCCCGTCGGCCAGCGTCACTTCGAGCTCCCCCTCGATCAGATAGCCGATGCAGCCGATCGGGTGCTTGTGCCAGCCCGTCTGCGCACCCGGCGGCATTTCCACCATCAAGGCGGTCACCTCCGCCTGCCCGTCCTCGGGTTTCGGATACGCGAGGGGCCGCCCC
>CAMLQS010000121.1 GCA_946482165.1 uncultured Verrucomicrobiota bacterium
CGCAAACACCGCATAGGCGCCGAGCAGGGCCAGCACCGAAGGCCCCTCCCATGCGCGGGCCCGCTTCAGTCCCACAGACACCGCCGCGAGCAGGGCGCCCGCGCCCAGCGCGCAGCCCTCCAGCCCACCGTGGGTCGATACCAACGCCGTCACATATCCGAGCCCGATCGCCAGCGTCGCGATCATCGCCGAACGCCGCCACAGCGCCGCCGCCACGATCCCGGACACCGCCGCCAGCTGCGCCACGACCGACATCCACAGCTCGGGAAACACCCGCACCGCCGGCACCGCGTGGCCCGCATAGGCCGCGAAGAAAAACAAGGCCAGCCCGCCCGCGAACACCACGTCGCCAAACGCCGCCAGACGCTTCTCCAGCCAAAGCCCCAGCGCCGACACGCCGCCCGCGACGAGGAGCAGCTCCACAAACTTCACCCAGGCCGGCACATGGCGTGAGATGTGGATGCCGAAAAAGACGACGCCCACGACGGCCAAAAACATGCCCACGCGCGTCGCCCACCACGCGCCGAGCCGGGCCTCGGCGCCCTCCTCGCCTTCCGCCGACGGCGGCCAAAGTTGCAAACGCTCCAGCCAAACCCGCAACGGGCTCGGCCCTGCGACAGCCGCCGGAGCGAACTTCGGAGAAGGCGACGACGACGGCGGCGGCGCGGGCGTGGCCACGGACCGAGCCGGTAGCGGCTGCTCCGGAGAAACATCCCCGGCGCGCAAGGGGGCCGGGATCGCCGCGGCGACCGAGGCCTCGGCGCTTGCGACCGGTTTCTCCACGTCCGGATGCCGATGCGGTTCGAACGGCGGCAAGGGCGGCGGCACGACCGGAGGCGCCTCGGCGACGGCGCTTTGCGTCCCGCCCTCTCGCTCCGGTGGCGAAAACCGTTTCTCCAACGCGTCGAGCCCTCGCCGTGTTTCCTCCAGCTCGACCGCCAAACGCTCCACCCGCCGCCGCACCTGTTCGAGTTCGTAGGCCGTGATCATGGTGAAGCCTCGGCTGTCGATTACAGTTTCGGGGCCACCCAGCGCGTCGCGTCTTCGCGCAAGGTGCCGAGCAGCGTCACCGCGTCGCGCATCTGGCGCTCGCCCAGTCGGTCCGTCACCTGCCGCACGACATCCGCGTAGGCCGGCGCGACTTTCTGCCAGAGCTTTTTCCCGGAGGCGGTGAGCTGCACGCGATACACCCGGCGGTCCTCCGGATCATCCGCTCGCCGCACCCAGCCCGCCTTTTCCATGCGGTCGACCAAGCCCGTCACGTTGCTGCGGTCGACGACGAGCATGTCGGCGAGTTCGCGCTGGCTGAGCCCGCCCTCCGCGTCCGGAGCGGCGAGGAGGTTGAGCACGTTGAACTGCGCCGCCGTCAGCCCCTGCGGGCGAAACAGACGGGTGCTCTCCCGAAGGAAAAGGTCGGCGGTGGCGACGATATCATGAACCAGCTTGCTTGCGGTGTCGGAGGCCATGCGCGCAAGAGGGACCGATTATGTTTACATGTCAACGATTGATTCCGCATCCGGTCTGAAAAACGGAAAAGCCCGGCCTTGGCGGCCGGGCTTCGACAAGATCTCAGGCGCTTCGCCCGGCGCGTCAGCGGCGCGAGTCCTCAGTCGACACCGAGGTTGTTGTAACCGTCGAGCGTGGCGGCGGCCGAAAGGATCGTGTCGCGATTACCCGTCGCCACCGCGGCATTGGTCTGCGCGAGCACCTGGGCGACCGTGAGCGGGTAGTCGACGTCCGGGCTGGCCGCGTTGAGCAGCGCGGCGCAGGCGGCGCGGTAGAGGATCTTTTGCGCGCCCGACAAACCGGGCCCGCCGCCTCCCTGCAACGCGCTCAGGAGCGTCGTCGTCTGGAACAGTCCGCCGGCGAAGCCCGCCTGCGCCAGAGTCGTCGCCGCGGTGTAGGGAGCGGTCCAGGCCGAGAGGTGATTTTTCCAATAGCCGGGAGTGAGGCCTTCGTCGCCCGGTTCCTCCGGGATCTCTTCGCATACCGGCCCGAGGACCGCCGCGAAGCCGGGGATGCCACCCTCGGGACACAGAAGCGACTGCGTGCCGGCGCGCGTGGCAAAATCGATCGCGCCTTCGCCGAAGGTGGCTCCGGAAGGCAACGGGCCGGGATCGAGCGTGAGCGTGAACGTGTAGCACGAACCGGCGGTTTCCGGCAGCCACTGCAGCCCGGTGAAGCTCACGCCTTCCAGCGTGGTATCCGGATCGATCCAGAAAAGGAGGACGTTCGACTCCGTCGTCGCGGCGGACGTGACCGTGCCGCCGACGACAAAGGCGTCGAGCGGCACGCCGGGCGCGCAGCTGGAAAAATCGAGCGCGAAGGTCGCGTGGTTGAGGCCGGGCGCCTCGGCGGCGAGTTTGCACACCTGCCAGGAGAAATCGATCAAGCCGCCGTTCGCGGTCTGGCCGAGGTATTCGATGCTGTATTCGCCATTGCTGGCCACCACGGGAGCGGCGGCTCCGATTTGGGCGACGCCGAAGAGGGCGACTCCGCCTAGCAGTCCTTGGAGAGTATTCATTTTATCGGGTGAGTCTGGGTGACACGGATTGCGCGGCCTCTGAAAAGAAGCCGCGTTTTGGCACATTAACGCATCCGGGGTTACCCCCCCACCCGGCGTCGCACCCCTCTACGCGCGGGGTTTTGCGCATCCACCTCGCGCAAACGTCCCCGTCCTGAAGCGTGGGGCCTTATTCGCTATTCGCCTGGGGATTCCGGTGCGAGCAGCGCCAGCGCCCGATCCCAACCGCGAAGGTCCTCGGCCATCACCGCAAAGCCGGGGAAATCGTATTCCAAGCGCCGCAGATCGCGCGCGTGCCGCCGCGCGGCCGCCGTCGCATGCGCCACCGCTTGAGGCAAGGTCGGGCGCTCCGTCCCGTAAACGCGCAGCTTCAACTCGCGGCGCGTGTAGGGCACCCGGCCCGCCTCGCGCTCCGCGTTCCAACTCGCTTCGCCGACCTGCTCGTCGCGCCCGCAAAGATACCAGGCCTCCGCGGCCGGGACCGCCAGGCCGATCGCGCGCAAGACCCGCTCCCGGCCCCGCGCGGGCGGAAGGTTTCGCGTCGCGCGCCGGAAACTCGCGCGCAACTGGCAGAGCCGGCAGCGCGGGTGAAAGTAGCCCGGCGCCTCGTGCGCCGGCGTATGCGGTTCGCTATCGTCCGCGTCGACGAGGACAACCAGGCCGTCCGCGTTCGTGTTGAAATGCAGGTGACGGGCGATCGCGGGAAGAATCTGCAGCACCGAAGGCCAGCCGCGGGCGCGCAGGTTGGGCTGCACGCGCTCGAAGGGACGCCCGAGCGCGGCCTCGACGAGGATCGCCATCGCCGATTCATCGACGAGCGACTCCCCCAGCAGCGCGATGCGCAGGCGGCGGCGTGGCGGCGAGTGCGGATCGGAAAGGATGTGCGCGTCCATCGCCTACTCCGATGGCACGCCGCCCAGGATTCCCGAATACCAGAGATCGCCGAGACCGCCGCCCTCCGCGAGAAGCTGGTCCAGGTCCACGCGCTCGGAAAGCCGGGTGAACGTGGCCGCGCGTCCGCTTTTCTCGGCGATCACCACCTCCTCGGGATGGTCGCGGAAAAGGTCGAGGAGCAGCGGCGAATGCGTCGTCGCGATCACCTGGGTGGGCGGACGGGCCAGGCCGTGGTCGGCGGGAAAACTCAGGCGATAGAGGATGTCCCGCACCTCGCGCAGCAGGCGCGGATGGATGCCGCGGTCGAGCTCCTCCACGCAAACCACCGCCGGCGGCGCCGGGTCGAAGGCGAGCGCGAGCAGGGCCAGCGTATAGAGGGTGCCCTGCGACAAGTCGGTCGGCGCCACCAGCGAGCGCTCCGCGGCGTCGGCCAGCCGGAGGGCGAAACTGCCCTGCGCCGGCAGCGGCACGAGGTCGTCATACTCCGGGAAAAGCCGCAGCACCTCGGCGCGCAGGCCCGCGAAGGCGTCCGGCGCCCGCTCGCGCAACGCGGCCAGGCGCGCGGCGAGGTTGCCGCCGTCCGGCGCCAGTTCGTCGGAGGAAACCGGATACACCGGCTCCGCGATGGCCGCGTGATCGAACGCGTAGGCGCGCAGGCCGAGGATCTTTTCCCGCAGGCCCGGCCAGTCGTCGGCCCCCTCCCCGCGCGCCAGCGGCGCGACTTGGAGCAGATCGCAGACCTTGTCGCTCACGCAGCCGAGCGTGGCCTCCAGCCCGTCGTGCGGCGGGGTGAAGTTGAAGGATATCTCCGCCGCCTCGGGCATCCGCTCACGGTCGGGCCCGACGTCCGCCAGGGGCAGGCGCGCCAAGGTGCGCAGGCGCAGCAAGGCCTGGATCAAACTGCTTTTCCCCGAGCCGTTCGGGCCGATCACCAGATTGAAGGGGAGCAACTCGATGCGGGCGGAACGCAGGGCCTTGAAATTATGAAAGGCGACGGAGGCGATCACATGGCCAGATTAGCGACACCTCGTCGCGCGACGCAACCGCCGCCTACTCCGCCCCCGGCGCGCCGCACGAAGCCGCCTTCGGGAATCCGCCTGATTGCGCGGGCCAAGAAGAGGCTTGTTAAAAATATATTTAATGACCAAGTTAACCCCGCCTGATAGCCCGCTTTTCCAGCGGCACTCCCGAACTTCGCATCTTGGGCGACTCCGTTTCCGCGGGGTCGCCCATTTTTTTCGCTCCGCTTATTGGAACGTGTCCGGGGACCGCATCATCGGAGGCGACGACTGGGCCGCCATCTGCGCGCGCCAAGCCTTGGCCGCCCGAAAAGTTTGCCAGCAGTTGAAGAGCAAAAACGCGGCGATCATCGCCGTCCACAAGCGCCCGGTGAGCAGCCCGTAGGCCACCAGGGCGGCGCCGCCGATCAAGCCGACGCCGGTCGCTATCAGCAGGCTCGTCACCGGTCCCACGGCATACCAAAGCAGCGAGCGCAGCATCTGGCCGCCATCCAGCGGGAAGATCGGCAACAGATTGAACACCAGCAGCACGATATTGATCAGGTTCACCATGAACAGGCAGTCCATGAGGTCGGGATGGGTGTCGCCGAAGCCTCGTTCGCCGAGCAACCACATCGTCCCCCAGAGGACAGGCGCCAGCGCCACGTTCACCAAAGGCCCCGCCGCGATGCTCCACAGCTGCGCGCCGGGACGTTGCGGAGCCGCCACATGGGCCACGCCGCCGAGCGGCCAGAGCACGATCTGCTCGGAAACGCCTCCGGTTTGCCGGCAGGCAAGCGCGTGGCCGAACTCATGCATCAGCACGATCGTGAACAAAGCGAGATACTCGGCCGCGTTCCAAAGCGGCGACGAATATTGGTCGGCGCGGGAGCTCAGGGTGTAGAGCGCCACGACAAACCACGACCAATGGAGAAACACATCGACGCGGAAGAGGCGAAAGAGGCGGATCGAACCCTGATGCGTGGGAAACATCCGCCAGCGCTACAGCCCGCGGCAATGCGATGAAACAAAAAAGCCCCTCCGGGAGCATGAACCGCGCTACGCTCCCTCCCGGATAGATGCCGGGCGCCGTGTCTTGCGCCCGTCACACCGCCGCCGCCCGCGAGAAGTAGAGCGCAACCAAGGCGGCGCCGATCGACTGGGAAAGCTCGCCAAGCGTGGCAGGAACGATCCTGAGACGGGCGCGCTGGGCGGGGAAAAGGTAGGGTTCGGCGGCGCAACGGATTCCGTTCAGGTAGCGTTGGCGAAACTCGGGACTGGTGCTCTCGGGATCCACAAGGCCTCCGCCGATCACCACGATTCCCGGGTCGAGCGCCATGCAAAGATTGGCGACGTGAATGCCAAGCGCCCGGGCTTGGGCGTCGAATATCTCCAGCGCAAGCGGGTCGCCGCGCTGCGCCCGCCCGCGCAAGGAAAGCGCCTTGTGCTTCGCGCCGTCGGTGGAGGTCGCGAGCTCATGGCCGGGGTGGCGGGGCAGGAAGGCGTCGAGGTATTGAGGGAGGCCCGAGATCGTGGAGTAGGCCTCCACACAACCCCAATCGCGCCCGCAACCGCAGCGAAAGGCGGGGATCTTCGCGAGCCCGTGACCGAGGAGTTGGAGCGGAGCGGGCATGTGGCCGGCCTCCATGCCGGCGAGATGATCGCCGGAGAGCGGGAGTCCGTCGGCGTCGATGTAAGCCGCGCCCAGCCCCGAGCCGGGCGCGAGCAGAAGCACCGTGGCGCGCGTGTCGCCGCGGACCCGCGCCGCTTCCCCCACGCCGCCGAAGTCGCCATCGTTGCCCGCAAAGAGCGGTATCGGACGCCCCGCCGCCCGCGCCAGCGCCGCCGCGTAATCGGCGTGGAAATTCCACCCCGCGAAACTTTCCGGAAGATTGGCGGACCGCTCCAATACACCGTAGGCTCGGTAAGGGCCGGGGAGCGCCAGTCCGGCCGCGGCGACACGGTCCCAAGAGAGCCCGTTTTCCGCTAGAAAACCTTCCACGCCCTCGACCCAGCCGGCGACGACCGCTTCCGTGCCGGCCTGGGAGTTGGTCGAGCTTTGGCGCAGTTTGGTCGAGATCGGGGTTCCGTCGGCGAAGACGGCGCCTGTCTTGGAGGTGGTGGCGCCGGAATCGGTGCCGAGGTATACGTCACGTGCGAGGGAGGGCATGGGAAAACAGGAGATGGCGCCTAGGTGTCAGGGGAAAGCCGGCCTAGCCATCGCCGGGCGCCGCGAGTGAGGCGAGAAAGGAAGCCGGGCCGGCGTGCTCCCGGCGGCACGGGCCCACTGGCCCGTCTCCGCCTCGGGCGCCTTGGCCGAGCATGGTTTCCGTCTCACGAAGCATCGGGTTATTTCGAAGACATCGCCGAGACCACGGCACGGCATCCTTGATGACGAGAGCAAGATTTATCGGTAAACTTACCTAAAAATATTTTCCTTGAACTGATTTATCTTTAAATCAAATGACTCCCTTATGCCCCACGCCTTCTTTTCGCCTACCCGGCAAGCGGCGATTCTTTCGCTGAGCCTGATTTCGTCCCTCCTCCCCCGCCAATCCGCTCAAGCCGCGTCCGAGCCTTTCGACCGCTACGTCTATAGATGGTCGTTCGAAGCGGGCGGATTAGCTGAAATCCCTCGGATGGATACTTCCGGCGGTGAGCTGACCGTGGCCGGCGGCGAGTCCGGACAAGTGCCGCTCTTTCAGCGCACGGGCGGCGTAAGCGCGTCCAGCCCCGACGTCTTGAACGCCTCCCGCAACATCTACGGAAGCACCAGCGGCGCGCAAATAACCTCCTACGGCTCCCCCCTCCGCACCGCCAAGACCTTGGACCAATTCACCATCACGATGTGGATCAAGGCGGAGATCCCCCCCGAGAAGCAGCCTCAGGCGCGCTTGTTCAACATCAGCACCGACAGCAACGAGATGTCTTCGCAGAGCGTCTTCATCAGTCTCGAGTCCGGCGGCTTCGCCCTCTGCGTAAACGGTTCCGCGTATTACAAGGTGGATACAACCGAATCGGTGGTGAAACCCGGAGAATGGGTCTTCCTCGTTTTCAGCTACGACGGCGTCACGGAGAACCCCTACTACAGCCAAGATCTGAACAACGCGTTTAAAATCGCGAAAAACGGCGCGATCTTTGCGGGTGATCCGAAGCAGCCCACACGGCTGATCGCCGAAGCCGCCGTCAACACCGGAGCGCCCAACTACAACGTCTCGCCAGGAAAGCTTTCCATCAACGGACTGCTGGCCGCCGTCGGCTCCAGCAACTCCCGCTTGGACCGGTCCTTTGTCGGCTGGATCGACGACGTTCGGCTCTACGATAGCCTGCTCTCCCTCCCCGATCTCGAACGCGTGCGCTTGGAAGCGGTGGGAAAATAACACGAGGCGAACCCGTCCCCCCTCCCGCCGCGGAGCGACCCGGAACCGTCGCGAACTCGATTTCACGCAATCAGCCGACGGAATCGGCAACATCCCCGGAAGACAGCGCCGGCGCCCGGGGTGTGTCTGGGAGAGCGGCCACGCCAGCTTCACTCGCAGCGCCAGGCGATGGCTTGGCGGCTTTCCCAGCCCCCCTTGGGCTTCTTTTTCTTTCCCAACCACCCGATGCGTCTCTCCTCAGCCCGCCCGCGCCCCCTCGCTCTCTCGCGCCCCTCGACCCGCTCCCGACTGGCGATCACCCTCGCCGGGCTGGCCTTGCTCGCCACCGGCGCCGCGCCCGCTTGGGCCGCGTTCACCGCCGACCTGCGCATCGAGGTGAACAAGCCCTCCGTCGAGCTCAGCCCCCACCTCTACGGCCTGTTTTTTGAAGACATCAACTACGGCGCCGACGGCGGCCTCTACGCCGAGCTCATCCAGAACCGCTCCTTCGAATACCACCCGCGCAGCCACCCTGACCACACCCCGCTCCACGCTTGGGAAAAGATCGAGCGCGACGGCGCCCGCGCCACGCTCACCGTCTCCGACGCCCGCCCGCTCAACGCCAACAACCGCCATCACCTCGAGCTCGCCGTCACCGGATCCGAGCCCGGCCGCGCCGGCGTCGCCAACACCGGCTTCGACGGCATCCGCCTCGACGCCGGCGCCCGCTACGACGTTTCCCTTTACGCCCGCGCCACCGACTGGAGCGGCCCCGCCTCCCTCGCCGTCACGCTCGAGCTCCCGGACGGCACCCCGGCCGGCTCGCTCTCCCTCGACGGCCCGGGCCCCGACGGCGAATGGAAAAAACTCGAGGGCGTGATCACCGCCGACCGCGCCGCCGACCGCGCGCGCCTCGTCGTCACCACCGCCGGCCGCGGCACCCTCGGCCTCGATATGGTCTCGCTCTTTCCGCAGGACACCTGGCGAGGCCGCAAAAACGGCCTCCGCAAGGACCTCGTGCAGGCCATCGCCGACCTCAAGCCCGGCTTCCTCCGCTTCCCCGGCGGCTGCATCGCCCACGGCCACGGCCTCGACAACGTCTACCGTTGGAAAGACACCGTCGGCGACATCGCCGAGCGAAAACCCAACTGGAATCTCTGGGGCTACCACCAGACCTACGGCCTCGGCTACTTCGAGTATTTCCAGCTCTGCGAAGACCTCGGCGCCCTCGCCCTCCCCGTCCTCCCCGTCGGCGTCTCCTGCGGCTTCCGCGGCCTCGAGGTCGTGCCAATGGATCAACTCCAACCCTACGTCCAGGACGCCCTCGACCTCGTCGAGTTCGCCAACGGCCCCGCCGACAGCCGCTGGGGCTCCGTCCGAGTCCGCATGGGCCATCCCGAGCCCTTCAATCTCCGCTACCTCTGCCTCGGCAACGAAGAGCACGACAACGCCGAGGTCCGCGAACGTTTTCCCCTCTTCGCCCGCGCCCTCCGCGAGGCCCACCCCGAGATCAAGATCATCGGCACCTCCGGCCTTAGCGCCGACATCCCGCTCTACGACCTGATGGCCCGCGAACGGGTCCACAGCTCCGACGAGCACTACTACGAGCTGCCCGACTGGTTCATCCACCACCAGAAGCGCTTCGACTCCTTCGACCGGAGCAAACCCAAGATCTTCGTCGGCGAATACGCCTCCTGGGGCAACAACCTCTTCAACGCCGTCGCCGAGGCCGCCTACCTCACCGGCGTCGAGCGCAACGGCGACATCGTGGACATGACCGCCTACGCCCCGCTCTTCGCCCGCAACGGCCGCACGCAGTGGAATCCCAACCTCCTCTACTTCGACCAGCGCTCCGTCCTCCGCACCGCCAACTACCACGTCCAACAACTCTTCTCCCTCAACAAGGGCGACGCCCACCTCTCCCACTCGCTCCACGTCGAGGGCGCCCCCGTGCCCTCCACCCGCGGCCACCTCGGTGTCGGTTCGATCGGCGCCTCCGTGGAAATCGCGAGCATCCACATCGACGACCAGCCCGTCGACCTCGCCGCGTGGACGGAAAAATCCGGCCGCTTCCCCGCCACCGCCGACGGCCACCGCGCCCAGTCCGAGGGAACAAACGGGAACGCCCTTCTCCTCAACCCCGCCCCGTCCGCGCCCTCCGCCGCCGACGCGCTCCTCCGCTACCGCATCCGCGCCCGCAAGACCGGCGGCGCCTCGGGCGGCCTAATCGTTCTCTTCGGCGCCGACTCCGCCGGCAAGGGCGGCTACGTCTGGACCCTCGGCGCCGACGGCAAGGCCCGCCATCAGCTCCACAAGGTAGGCGCCTACGATTGGTGGGTGAAGCTCGCCCTCGTCGAAACCGACGGCCCCGTCCCCTCCGGCGAGTGGCAGGACCTCGCCGTCGAGCTCGACGCCCGCGGACGCATACTCTGCTCCGTCGACGGCAAGATCGTCATCGACCACACGCTCGCGCCCCACCCGATCTCGGTGTCCCCCACCCTCGACCGCGCCGCCAACGAGCTCATCATCAAACTCGTCAACCCCAACGAAGAGCCCGCCACCGCCCGCATCACGCTTGCCGGCGCCGCCGGCGTCGGCCGCCTCGGCCGGCTGCTCACCCTCTCAGGCCATCGCGACGCCCACAACTCCTTCGAGCGCCCCGCCGCCGTCGCCCCGGCCCCGAGCGGCGTCCCCGTCGCCCCCGTATTCAATCACCAGATACCCGCCATGTCGGTGCAGGTCCTCCGCATACCCGTCGCCGCGCCGTAAACCTGGCCTCCCTCCTGCCTGCCGCCTGGCCACCATCTCCGTTCGCCCAGCCACCACCATGTCCGCCGCCTCCTCCTCCGCGTCCCCCTTCCGCGCCGCCCTCGTCCTCGCCGCCTCCGCTCTCCCATCGCTCGCCGCCGACGAAGCCGCACTCCCCTTCCTCGACCCCGGGCTCCCCGTCGAGCGCCGCGTGGACGACCTCGTCTCGCGCCTCACCATCCAGGAAAAGGTGCCCATGCTGATGATGGGCAATCCCGCCATTCCCCGCCTCGGCATCCCCGCCTACGACTGGTGGAACGAGGCCCTCCACGGCGTCGCGCGCAACGGCACCGCCACCGTGTTCCCGCAAGCCATCGCCCTCGCCGCCACCTGGAACACCAGGCTCCACCACCAGATCGCCGACGTCATCTCCACCGAGGCCCGCGCCAAAAACAACGAGACCATCGCCCAGACCGGCGGCGACACCAAGATCTACCAAGGCCTCACCATCTGGTCGCCCAACATAAACATCTTCCGCGACCCGCGCTGGGGCCGCGGCCAGGAGACCTACGGCGAGGATCCTTTCCTCACCTCGCGCTTCGCCGTCGCCTTCGTCAAGGGCCTGCAAGGCGAGGACCCGCGCTATCTCAAGACCGTCGCCACCGTTAAGCACTTCGCCGTGCACAGCGGTCCCGAACCCGAGCGCCACCACTTCAACGCGGTGGCTTCCGAACGCGATCTCTGGGAAACCTACCTGCCCGCCTTCGAGGCCGGCATCGTCGAAGGCGGCGCGCAATCGCTCATGAGCGTTTACAACGCCATCAACGGCGTCCCCGGTCCGGCCAATAGCGAACTCCTGCAAAAGGTCCTGCGCGAGCGCTGGGGCTTCAAGGGCGCCGTCGTCGGCGACGTCGACAACGTCTCCGACATGTGGCGCGAAGGCGGCCACCGATTCTCCCCCGACGGCGCCTCCGCCAGCGCCACCGCCCTCCGCGCCGGCAACGACCTCTGCAGCGGAGGCACCTATTGGCACCTCTTCGACTCCCTCGGCCGGGGTCTCGTCACCGAGGCCGACCTCGACGTCGCCCTCCGCCGCCTCCTCTCCCTGCGCTTCCGCCTCGGCCAGTTCGACCCGCCCGAACGCGTGCCCTATCGCGCCATCCCGCCCTCCGCCAACAACGCGCCCGCCCACGACCAGCTCGCCCTCGAAGCCGCCCGCCAGAGCCTCGTGCTCCTCAAAAACGACGGCACCCTCCCCTGGAATCCCGCCAAGCTGAAGACCGTCGCCGTCATCGGCCCCACCGCCACCGAGACCTCCGCCCTCCTTGGCAACTACAGCGGCACGCCCCTCCGCCACGTCACCCTCGCCGACGGCATCCGCGCCAAGCTCGAACCGCGCGGCGTGAAAGTCCTCGTCGAACGCGGCGCGCCTCTCGTCAGTCCCCTGCACCCGGGCGGCAACGCGATTTCCCACGGCGCGCTGTTCACGGACGCCAGCCGCTCCACCCCCGGCCTGCGCGGCGAGATTTTCGCCCACGACCGGCAGGACGCCGCCGATCCCAAGGTCGAGGGCCGTCCCACCTCGTCCCGCACCGATTACCAAGTGAACCTCTATTGGAACGAGGCGCAGCCCGCCAAAGACATCCCCATCAAGGACGCCGGCGCCCGCTGGACCGGCGTGCTCGTCCCTCCCGTCTCGGGCGAATACCGCCTCGGCCTCATCGCCGAGGGCGCGGTGCGACTCCGCCTCGACGACCGGCTCGTCATCGACTCGTGGAAGCCCGAGCGCGAGCGCCCGCTCGAGACCACGCTCCAACTCGAGGCCGGACGCGCCTACGCCGTGCGCCTCGACTACGTGCAACTCACCCCCACCGGCCGCATTCAACTCGGCTGGATCGCCCCGGGCCGGAACGACGAGTTCGAGCGCGCGCTCGCCGCCGCCCGCGAGGCCGACCACATCGTGCTCACGCTCGGCATCACCCCCAACCTCGAAGGCGAGGAGATGAGCGTCAACGCCGAGGGCTTCCGCGGTGGCGACCGCCTCGACCTCGCCCTGCCCGCCCCGCAACGCGAGCTGTTGGCCAAGATCGCCGAGCTCAAGAAACCCGTCGCCGTCGTGCTCACCACGGGCAGCGCCATCAGCCTGGACGACTCCAAGGCCGGCGCCGTCCTCCTCGCCTGGTATTACGGCCAGCGCGGCGCCGACGCCGTCGCCGAGGCCTTGCTCGGCGAAACCAATCCCGCCGGCCGCCTGCCCGTCACCTTCTACCGCGACACGAAGAACCTGCCCGCCTTCGAAGACTACGGCATGGCGAACCGCACCTACCGTTACTACACCGGCAAGCCGCTCTACGTCTTCGGCCACGGCCTCAGCTACACCACCTTCGACTACAAAAAAATCGCCCTCTCCGACCGCACCGTCCGCGCGGGCGACACCGTGCAGGTTTCGGTCACGGTG
>CAMLQS010000122.1 GCA_946482165.1 uncultured Verrucomicrobiota bacterium
CCTCCTCCTGCCCGCCCCGCACCTGCAAGTGCAGCCCGAACACCTCGTCCCAGCCGAGAATCACGGTCGCCCCGGCGGTCTTCGACGCTCCCTGTTTCTCGTCGTGGTTTTGCTCCATGTTGCGAAGACACGAAAGGGCGCCCGCGATCACCGCAACTCGCTTCGTCCCCGCCTGCCCGCTCCGCCGGCCTCCGTTCATGAAGCCGCCATAATAGCCCGCTCCGCCGAATGCTAAAGACAAGCGGCGCGCCACTGACTGCTCTACGCGGCCGCGCGCCCTGCCCTTCGCTCGGCGCCAATTTGAACGCCGCGCCCCTCATCGCCCGCCTCCTGGCGCGTCTTGGCTGACCGCGACGGTCGATGCCGGGCGCCGCGTGCTGTGCCTCGTCGTAAATCCCGCGGTCTATCTCAAAAACCCGACCAAACCCGTCGCCACCGCCACGCTCAGAAAAGGCTCCGAAAGCCGCGCCGTCACGGTGTCGCCGGCCGGCGCGGGCCGCCCCCCTCTCGCCCCGCTGGCCAACGAGACGAACCGCGCGGAATTTCTTCTCTCCGGCGGAGCCCTTCCCCTCTACTCGAAACCCATCGCGCAAGACCTCGCGCCGACCGCCACCGGGTTCTCCGCCCCCAAGGCGGGAAGCCCGGACAATCCGCACCGCGTCTCGATCAAGCTGAATCCCGCCACCGGGAATTGTCACCGGTTCCGCGATCACCTTCGATGCGGCCGCCAAACCCGGCCGCGCCGTGTCTTTCCGCGGCAGGCTCGTCCAAAACCTGCTTGGCGACGGCCGCGACTTGGTCGGCGGCTACTTCCTCCTGCCCGACGCCTCCGGCCGCACGCTCTCCGGTCTGCTCCAGATCTCCGAACCGGAAACCGAAAACGTCTCCGACACGCCATAAAGCCCGGCGCGCGCTTCGTCGTCCTCGCCCCCGCCCTCCGTCGCATTCGCGGACAAGCCCGCGGCTTCACGCTCGTCTCGACCTGCCCCCCGCCCGCGCCCTTGATGAGGTCCAGTCCTCTCGCCGCCATGCCCGCCTCCCGACGCCGCCCGAAAAAATCCTCCGCCGCCCAGCTCCCGCCCGCCACCGACTGGCGCACCACCGACGAGCACGAACTCCTGAAACGCCGCCTTCGCGCCAAAGAGGAAAAACCCCGCGTCGAAAACCTCGATCCCGCGCATCCCGTTTTTTCCAACTTCGCCGTCAACTCGCCCAGCGGCCTCGGCTACCAAGTCGAAATTCGCGACCTCGCCGCGCGCCGCTTCGCCTGCACCTGCACCGATTTTCGCATCAACGGCCTCGGCACCTGCAAACACATCGAAGCCGTCCTTCTCCACCTCGGCCGCCGCGAAAAAGACGCGCTCCGCGTCGCCCTCGTCTCCGGCTCCACCCGCATCGACCTGGTTCCCGATTCCGCCGCCGACACCCTCCGCGTCGAGCGCAACCTCGACGAGCTCCCCGCCCGCCTCCGCGCCCTTTTTTCCCCCGACGGCGCCCTTCTCCCCGACGCCGATCCCGAGACCGCCGTCGCCCGCTTCCGCGAACACTCCGCCTCTCCGGGAACGCCGACGTCCCCGTCGGCCTCCCCCGCCCCCGCCCTCCGCGTCTCCCAGGAGGTCGCCCCCTGGCTCGAGGCCCGTCGCCGCGCCCGCGAACGCGTCCTCCTCCGCCGCGATTACGAAACCGGCGTCGCCGACGGCCGCCATGCGGAACACGTCACCAAGTATCCGCTATTCCCCTACCAACGCGAGGGCATGCTCCACCTCGCCTTCAAGGAGCGCGCCCTCCTCGCCGACGAGATGGGCCTCGGCAAGACCATCCAGGCCATCGCCGCCTGCGCGCTCCTCCACCGCCTCGGCCGCGCCGCCCGCGTGCTCGTCGTCACCCCCGCCTCGCTCAAGACCGAATGGGAGGAACAGATCCGCCGCTTCACCGACCACGGCCTCCGCCTCGTCTTCGGCAACCGCGCCGCCCGCCTCCGCGCCTACGCCGAGCCCGAGCCGCCTTTCTTCACCATCGCGAACTACGAGCAGATCGTCGCCGACGCCCTCGACATCAACGAGCGTCTCCGCCCCGACATCGTCGTCCTCGACGAGGCCCAACGCATCAAAAACTGGTCCACGAAAACCGCCCAGGCCGTCAAACGCCTCCGCAGCCGCCACGCCTTCGTCCTCACCGGCACCCCCATCGAAAACCGCATCGACGAGCTCCGCTCCATCGTCGACTACCTCGACCCGTCGCTCCTCGGCCCCCTCTTTCGATTCAACCGCGACTACTACACGTTCGACGACAAAGGCCGCCCCGACGGCTACAAAAACCTCGGCCAGCTCCGCGCCCGCGTCGCCCCGATCCTCTTGCGCCGCCGCAAGCACCACGTCGAGACCGAGCTCCCCGACCGCACCGACCGCAACCTCTTCGTCGCCCTCACGCCGGAACAACGCGTCATCTACGCCGGATACGAGGAGCAGGTCGCCAAGCTCGTCCACATCGCCAAGCGCCGCCCTCTCACGCCCAAGGAACAGGACAAGCTCATGGTCTTCATGGCCATGATGCGCATGGTCTGCGACACCCCCGCCATCATCAAGGACCAGGACTGCGACGATTGCCCGAAACTCGATGAACTCGTCCGCGTGCTCGACGAGGTCCTCTCCGACCCCGACGTGAAGGTCATCGTCTTCTCCGAGTGGGAAGGCATGTTGCAACGCGTCCGCGCCCACGCCGAATCCGCCGGCATCGGTTACGCCTGGCACACCGGCTCCGTGCCCCAGCAACGCCGCCGGGCCGAGATCCTCGCCTTTCGCCAGGACCCCGCCTGCCGCCTCTTCCTCAGCACCGATTCCGGCGGCGTCGGACTCAACCTTCAGAACGCCAGCGTCGTCATCAACTGCGACCTCCCCTGGAACCCGGCCCGCCTCGAACAACGCATCGCCCGCGCCTGGCGCAAAAACCAGCTCCGCCCCGTCACCGTCATCAACCTCGTCGCGGAAAACACCCTCGAGCACGGCATGCTCGCCAGCCTCGCCAACAAGCAGGAGCTCGCCCATGGCGTGCTCGACGGCGAAGGCGACCTCTCGACCGTCACCCTCAAACGCGGCCGGCAAGACCTCCTCAAGCGCCTCGAACAAACCCTCGCCAAATCACCCTCGCCCGCCCCGGGAACGCCGAGCCCCAGCTCGGCCTCCGCTCTTCCCCCCCAACCCGCCGCCGACCCCGCCGCCGCCTTCGCCGCCACGGTGCGCCAACGCCTCGCCGCCCGCCTCGTCCGCTGCGACGAAATCTGGCTCCCCTCCGACACCGTTGCGGAACGGCGGAGCCGTTTCGATCCGACCTCCGCCGCGCCCGCCCCCGAAGCTTCCACCCTCCTCTGCGTCGTCCAATCCGACGCCGCCTCCGCCCGCCCCGTCCTCGAAGCCCTCCTCGCCGACACCCCCTGGCGCGGCGAACGCCCGCCGCTTCAAATCATCGACGAGTCCGCCTGGGCCGCCATCGAACAACTCCGCGCCGCCGGCCTGCTGACCCTCGACGCCCGCGCCACGCGCGACCTCCTCTCCTCCGACCCCGCCGCCGCGCCCGCGCCTCCCGGACCGCCCCCGCTGACGCCCGAGCAACAAGCCCGCCTGTCTGCCCTCCGCGACCTCGCCCGCCGCAAGGCGAAAGCCGCCCGCGCCCTCCTCGCCGCCGACCTCCCCGACGAAGCATTGGAACCGCTCCAAGCCGCCGCCCTCGCCCTCGCCCAAGCAGAGGCCGTCGAGTCCCGCGCCGACGAACCCTCCGCGCCCCCCACGCCTGTTACCCTCGCGGATGCGTCCGCTCTGCTAGAAACCATCCTCGCTTCGTAACTTTACCATTTGGCCGGCGCCCTGTTTTCATCCGGACGACGATTTATTTTCAAATAGACGCTATTTTCGGCTTTCTGAGGCTAGGCGCTTGTTCAAGTTTGCACACATGGCTGCCCTATCTGAACAAAATCAGCCTCTATCGCAATTTTCGTCCGCTCGATTGCATGAGTTAGCCCAAAAGCTGGGCGGGGGCAGTGAGATAGCCCGGCGGGCCAACATCAGCGCCAGCTTGGTAAGCCGCTATCTTAGTGGAACCAACAAGCCATCGTTCACCAATCTGGCAGCCATCGCACAAGGCTGCGGCGTCAGCTTGGACTGGCTGGTCTTTGGCCGAACCAACCTCCGCACAGGAATCGATAATTCCATGCAGGTCACCATTCCCTTCTACCATCAGGGAGCCAGCGCCGGCCCCGGCGCATTCACCGATGATACGCCCGCCTCCGAAATGATCGCGCTACCCGCTCCATTTCTAGGCCGCAGCGGAAGTGCCTTGTTCGCCGTTCCAGCCAAAGGCGACAGCATGGAACCGCTGATTCGAGACGGATCGTTGCTCGTGGCCGAACGCATACAAACCCCTCACGAGGGAATATATGTTCTGGCCCGCAACGAGTTGCTATTCGTAAAGCGCATCCAGCCTCGTGAACCCGGCGTTCTGCGCGTTATCAGCGAAAATCCAGCCTACGCCTCCGAAGATGTCCGCTTGGACGACCCGCATCAAAATTTTCGCATTCTGGGTCGAGTGATCTGGATCGGCCACTCCATCTGACGCACGCCCCATGAACATCCAGCAAGCCCACGACGAATTCGGCTGGCCCGACGAACGCCGCGTGCTCCGTCCCTCCGGCGGCGGCCCCGCACATCTGGCACGCACCGCCGAGGCAAAAATCGGCACCCCCTTATCTCACTCTGCCCTCCCCGAAACTGGTTCCGCGAAAATCAAGCTCCGCACCGGTCTTCTCTGTGCCAACCCCGAAAGCGACCGCACCGAAGCCCCCCTCGCCATCGTCTGCGAGTTCAACCGCCACGTCAGACTCGAGACCCTCCGCGAGGCTCATCGCCTGGCGTGGAATTTTTCCCACGCACCGTTGCTGGTGACGCTCGAACCCAGCCGCGTGCTGGTCTGGTCCTGCAACGTTCCGCCCACGGAAGCCGAATCCACACCCGGGGAATTCGCCTTCGCGACCGCATCCGCCGATTTTGCCGAACGCCTGATCTCCTGCGAAATCACCCGCGTGGGCGATCCCCTCGCCGATGTCTCGCATGCGCCTGCCGTGGAGCAGCGCGCGCTTCAAGCCCTCCATTGGGTCAACCTTCTCGCCGGACGCCACTTTCAGCGCCGCCCCGACGCCTTCAAACCCGAAGGCAAACTCGACGCGACCCTCATCCGGAACCTCCTGCATGTTCGCGACCATCTTCGGAACACGCTCGGCCTTGGCACCACGCACTGCCACGACCTCCTCGCCCGCCTGATTTTCGTTCAGTTCCTTTTCCAGCGCAAGGACTCGAAGGGCCGCGCCGCCCTGCACACCAAAAAACTTCATGCGCTCGCCGCGCGAGGCGCGTTGCGCAACCGCCATGACGATCTCGTCTCGCTTCTCGCCGACCACGCCGACACCTACCGCTTCTTCGAGTGGCTCAACGAACGCTTCAATGGCGACCTCTTCCCCGGCAAAGGCGAGACCGCCACCGCGCGCAAACGCGAATGGGCCGCCGAAAAATCTGAAGTCCGTCCCGATCACCTCGCCTACCTCTCTCGCTTCATCGACGGCAAAGAGGACCTGCCCAAGGGCCAAAAACTATTTTGGAGCAGCTACGCGTTCGACACCATCCCTCTCGAACTCATCAGCAGCATCTACGAACTCTTCGTCGGCCCGGCGGAGAAAAACAAAGCCTACTACACCCGCGGCCACCTCGTCGATTTCATGCTCGACGCCGTCCTGCCGTGGCAGGGCAAGCGATGCGATTTGCGTGTCCTCGATCCCTCCTGCGGCTCGGGCATCTTCCTCGTCAAAGCGTTTCAGCGCCTCGTGCACCGCTGGAAAGAAGCCAACGGCAACGACCCCAAACCCGCCGACCTGAAGTCGATCCTCTCGAATCAAATCTTCGGCGTGGACATCGATCCCGAGGCCATCCGCGTCGCCTCGTTCAGCCTCTACCTTGCCCTTTGCGACGAACTCGACCCTCGCCATTACTGGACCAAGGACAAACTCTTCCCCCGTCTCCGCGATCAAAACCTAATCGCCAGCGATTTCTTCGCCGAGGACCGCGCACCTTTCCGCACCGCGACCGACGCAGCCACCTTCGACCTCGTCATCGGCAACGCCCCGTGGGGAAAAAGCAGCGCCAAGGACGAGCGCAGCGGCGCTCAACAGTGGGCCCAAACCCGCAACTGGCCCGTGCCCGGCAGCGACCACGGCCCCGTGTTCCTCGCCAAAGCCGCCCACCTTGCCAAACCCGATGGCTGGGTCAGCATGATCCAGCCCGGCGGCTTGCTGCTGAATCGCATGAAGCCGGCGCAACGATTCCGTCAGAGGCTCTTCTCGGAATTTGCCTTCGAGGAAGTGATCAATCTTGCCGCCGTTCGCAGGGAGCTTTTCGCGACTGCCATCGGCCCCGCGTGTGTCGTAACGTTTAAACCCGAGACGCCCGAAGTCGACGCCGACTTTGCCTATGTCACCCCAAAGCCAATCGCCACCACCGAAGACGGCATTCGGATAGCCATTGAGCCACACGACATTCATTTCCTTCGTCAGGATCTGGCCGCATCAAACGACATTGTTTGGAGCGTGCTTATGTGGGGCGGCATGCGCGATTTCATCTTAATCCAACGCGTGCTGATGAGCGTAACCCTGGAACGCCTGCGGACAGGCGGGGTGATCGCGTCCCGAGAAGGAATGATTCGCGGAGCCAGCAAACAGCGCCCTGCACGCGAAATAGTCGGGCGACGACTACTGGCGGATACCGAATTCCCGCCTGGAGCCTTCCTCGAATCGGCGGCCACTAACTTTCCGGTGAATCACGACCCGATGGTCCATACGCGCGATTCCAAAGACCTGACAGCCTTTGATCCCCCTCAGCTCATCTTTAAACAAAGTTGGCGTGCGGAATCAGGCAGATTCCAAGCGATCATCATCCATCCCGACACCAAAGGACGAGGCGTGCTCTGCTCCGACAGCTATGTCAGCATCCGCGATCTTAGCGGAGCCAAAGACCTGCTCGCAGGCCTTTGGCTCTGCTTGAACAGCAGCTTCGCCCCCTTCTGGTTCGCACTCACCGGCGCACAATTCGCGGGCTTCATCCCCAAAGCCACCGAGACCGAACTCCGCCAACTCCCCGCCCTTCGTTTCCCCTCCGACAAACTCCCCGCCATCGCCACCGAAGGTTACGCGGCCATCGACCGCACCGTTCTTGACCTGCTCGATCTAAGCGAGGCCGAACGCATCCTCGTCGAAGACCTGCATCAGGTCGTTCTGCCCGATGCCCAACGCCAAGGCGGCGATCCCCCCGGCCGTAAACCAGTTTCTCCCGACGAAGTGGCCGCCTACGCCCACACCTTCCTTAAGGTCGTGGAAGCCACCTTCGGCCAAAGCCGTCCGGCCAGCGCCACGATCTACCACGCGTCTGGCCCCGACGGCCCACCGGTTCAACTCATCGCCATCCATCTCGACTGGAAACGACATCCGCAAGTCCAACACGAATCCATCACCACGCCCGCCTTGCTCGACAAACTGCACGAATGCCACTCGCGCATCCTGCAGGCTCCCGACGCCCCCCTCGGCTTTCAGCGTATCGTGGAGGTTTTTTCTTCACTTCCCACCGATGCAGGCCCGGCGCCCACCCTCTATCTCATCAAACCCGCGCAGCGTCGCTATTGGCTTCGTTCCCTCGCCATGCGCGACGCCGACCGCCTCGGTGCCCAGCTTCTGGCGTTAGCTCCTGATGCAACTCGCCGCCCATCAAGCCGGGAAGTCGATCAGATCAAAGCCTTGTGGCAAATGGGCTACACCGGTCAGGAGATCTCTGAAAACCTCGGAATCGGCTTTGATACCGTCCAAGCCATTCGGGATCAATTCAGCACAGCTGCGGGATTAACTCCCATCGGAAAAAAATTTCCGTGAGTCGCTTCCATCCCCGCCGCACCATTACGCAGGCCTTACGCGCGAGGACACCCGTCGAGCAAAGGCTCGTTGAGTGGCCGCCCGAGACCGTTCCTCGTATGCTCGACCTTTTGTGGACCGCGTATGATCGCGTCAAAGTCGGCAAACTTGCCCACATCGACCTCGCCACCGACGACCTTCAGCTCGAGCGCTCCGTCAACAAACTCCTGTCCAGCGAACTCCAGCGCGTCCTCCACGAGAATGGCGGCTACGCATCCTACACCATCGGCCACGAATACACCGAAGAAGAAACGCTCGATCCTCGCTCCAGTCGTCCGCCGCAATATGACCTCGCCTTCGTCTGGAACGACGACGCCACCCTCATGTGGCCCTGCGAAGCGAAAGTCCTGAAAACGCCCGGCGCGGTCGCCCCCTATCTTCACGATGTTCGCGAGGCGTTTCTCGCCTGCGTTTATGCTCCATTTTCGTCCTCGGGGGCGATGCTCGGCCTCCTCGCCTCTGGATCGCCGGAACAAGCCCTGCAAACTGTCGCGTCGAAACTGCCGACCACACTCGACAAATGCCCGTTCCATTTCGACCGCCCGCATCGCATGTCCGTCCACGCGCGTGCAGTTCCCCCGGGGAAATCCTATCCGCAAAAGTTCACGCTGCATCACCTGATCCTCGATCTGTCCGCGTGAAGTGAACTCGAAGCCCTCCACAGGGAACACCATTCCAGCCGCCCGCCTCGCCGCCATCGCCGCCGAGCTACGCGAGCTGGAGGCACATCGCGCGCGCCTTCTCGCCGAACAGGCCGACCTCCTCCGCCGCGAAACCGAGGCGCGCCTCCCGCTCTTCGCCCCCGCAGCCAGCTCCTCCCCGGGAACGCCGAGCTCCCGCTCGGCATCCGTAACCTCGGCATCCTCCCCGCTCACCCCCGACCAAAAAATCGCCCTCTTTCTTTCCCTCTTCGCCTGCCGCACCGACGTCTATCCCCGCCGCTGGGAAAACCCCAAGACAGGCCGTTCCGGCTACTCCCCCGCCTGCCGCAACGAGTGGGTTCGCGGCGTCTGCGAAAAACCCCGCGTCAAATGCACCGACTGCCCGCACCAGGCATTCCCTCCTCTCGACGCTGACCCCGTCCGCGACCACCTCACTGGTCGCCACACGATAGGCACCTACGCCATCCGCACCGACGACACCTGCACCTTTCTCGCCGCCGACTTCGACGGCCCCGGCTGGCGCGACGACCTCACTGCCTACCGCCGCGCCGCCGCCAATCTCGGCCTCGCCATCGCCGTCGAACGCTCCCGCTCCGGCGATGGCGGCCACGCCTGGCTCTTTTTCGCCGAACCCGTGCCCGCCTGCCTCGCCCGCCGCCTCGGCACCTACCTTCTCGCCCACGCCGCCGTCCTGCACCCCGCCCTCCGCCTCGACGCCTACGACCGCTTCTTCCCCAACCAGGACACGCTCCCCTCCGGCGGCTTCGGCAACCTCATCGCCCTCCCGCTTCAGAAACCCGCGCGTGATCGCGGCAACAGCGTCTTCCTCGACGACTCCTTCGCCCCCGTTCCCGACCAGTGGGCTCACCTCGCCGCCCTCCCCCGCCTCACCAGAATCCAACTCGACGACGCCCTCACTCGCGCCACTCCCTCGTCGGCCTCCTTCGCATCCGCTGCGTCCGGCACCTCCGCGGACGACCCCGCCGAGCCCTTTCAACTCCAAGCCGACGAAACCGCCCTCGACCTTCTCCCCGCCAGCATCACGCGCGACCTCCATCCTCATTCCATCTCCGCCCTCCGCACCGCCCAACTCGTCATCCCGCTCGCCAGCACGCCGCCGCTTCCCGCCCGCCTCGTCGCAGCCCTCAAGCGCCTCGCCACTTTCGCCAACCCCGTCTTCCACGAAAAACAACGCCTCCGCTTCCCCACCTACGACACCCCGCGCTTCCTCTTCGCCGGCGAACTCCACCCCGACCGCCTCGTCCTCCCGCGCGGCGTGATCGCCGATGCCGCGCAACTCGTCCGACGCGCCGGCGGCCGCCTCCATCTCACCGAGCAACGTCCGCCCCAGACTCCATTTCCGTTCACCTTCCACGGCGCGCTCACCGCCCCTCAACAAGCCGCCGTCGACGCGCTTCACGCCCACGACGAAGGCGTGCTCGTCGCCCCGCCCGGCGCAGGCAAGACCGTCATGGCCTGCGCTCTCCTCGCCCGGCGCGGCGTGACCACGCTCATCCTCGTTCACCGCCAGTCCCTCCTCGAACAGTGGCGCGTGCGCCTCGCCGCCTTTCTCGGCCTCGGCCCCCGCGACATCCACCGCCTCGGCGGAGCCAAGCGCACCGCCGCCGCGCCCGTCGCCCTCGGCATGCTGCAAAGCGTCGCCCGCTCGCCCCACCCCGAAACGCTCCTCGAACCCTACGCTCACGTCATCGTCGACGAGTGCCACCACGTGCCCGCCGCCGGCTTCGAGGCCGCGCTCAAAGCCTGCCCCGCCCGCTTCATCCTCGGCCTTACCGCCACGCCTCGCCGGAAAGACGGCCTGCAAAAACTTCTCCACCTCCAATGCGGCCCCGTGCGCCACCATTTTGCCGCCCCGATGGACGCCGCCGCGCCTCGCCGCCGGCTCCTTGTGCGCACCTGCACACCGGACCTCCCTCCGCCCGACGCTCCCATCCACCAACTCTGGACCGCCCTTGTCGTTTCCCGCGCCCGCAACGAACAAATCGCCGCCGACATCGCCACCTGCCTGCGCGAAGGCCGCGCCATCGCCGTGCTCAGCGACCGTCGCGAGCACCTCGTCAATCTCCAGGCCCACACCGCCCGGCTTTTCGCCGCGTCGTCCGAACCTGCTCCCGTCCAAACGCCACCCGGCCTGCACCGCATCGACGGCGCGACCGGCCGCCGCGAACGCGCCGCCACCCTCGCCGAACTTTCCCGGCTCGCCGAGGCCGCCGCGGGCTTCGTCCTTTTCGCCACCGCCTCGCTCCTCGGCGAAGGCTTCGATCTGCCCCGCCTCGACACCCTCTTTCTCACCACGCCTGTTTCCTTCTCCGGCCGCGTCGTCCAATACGCGGGACGCCTCCACCGCGCCCACTCCGCCAAGACCGAAGTCCGCATCTACGACTACCACGAGCCCGCCCACCGCCTCTCCGCCCACATGCATCGCAAGCGCGCCGCCACCCTCCGATCCCTCGGCTACGCGACCGAACTCCGAAGCGACGCTCCTCTTCCCCTTTTGAGCTAGGCGCGGTCTGATTCGCGGCCGTCGCCCGCTCGCGCCATTCCCCTCCTCCTTCCATGCCCGCCTCCGTTCCCACCGTCCGCAACAGGCCTACCTCGACTACATCGCCGCCTACACCCTCGCCCATCGCTGCGCTCCGTCCGAGGCCGACATGCAGCGTCACTTCGACGTGAGCGCCCCGAGCGTTCACACCATGGTCATCACCCTGGAACGGCGCGGCTTCGTCCGCCGCATCCCGGGCCAGGCCCGCAGCCTCACCCTCGTTCCTATCGCCACCCCGCCCCCGCTTGAATCTTCGCGCCCGTCCGATTCGAGTGACGGACCCGCCATGCCCGCCTCCTCTCAAAAAACACCCGGCTGGAAATCCGTTTCACCCGTGCTCGCCGCCTGGGAAAAACCGGCCCTGCTCGCCCTCGTCAAAGACCTCTACGCCGCCTCCGAAGCCGCCCGAGACCTCGTCAACACCCGCTACCGCCCCGCCGAGTCCGCCCCCGCAATCCTCGAAAAAGCCCGCCAGAAAGTGGTCGAGCAATTCTTCCCCAAGCGCGGCTGGGGCAAACTCAAGCTCGCCGACGCGCGCAAGGCCATCCGCGACTACCAAAAGACCACGGGCAACATCCCGGGAACCGCCGAACTGCTCCTCACCTACGTCGAAAACGGAGCGAAATTCACCGCCGAATTCGGCGACATCGACGAGCGCTTCTACAGCAGCGTCGAGTCCACCTTCGAGGAGCTGGCCAAGCTCCTCCGCGGTCCCGCCCGCTCACTCTACCCGGAATTTCAAGCCCGCCTCGACCACGTCGAGTTCATCACCCGCCCCGTCGGCTGGGGTTTCCACGACTTCGTCGCCGACACCGTCGCCACCCTCGAAGAAGAGCTGGCCGAAGCGTAGGCGCCGCCCACCGCCCCGCACGCCCGGCCCCCCCTCCTCCGCCGCTCCGCCCCCGCACCTGCATTCACCCTGCACGCGCCGTCAGCCGGCGCCCTCCAGTCGCGCGATCACCTCCCCCAGTCGCGCCCGCACCCGCCTTGTTTCCACCGCGGCCCACGCCCGCAACACCGGTAACCATCCGGCGTCCGCCTCCCGCTCCAATCGATCAACCAACAAGAACACCGTGTCGTGGTTCCGCTGCGGGCTCTCCGACATCAGAAACGACAGCTTCAAGTCCCGCCCGGCGGCCACCGCCTCTCGCCGTCCGCGCAGCTCCTTCAGCCACGCCTCGGCCACAAACCCCTTCGCCTTCTCCAGCCCCGCGTCGGTGTAAACGATCAAGGGCAACCCCTCGCGCGTGTGCTCGAACCGCACCCAGCCTCGGTGAAAGCAGGTGTCGATCTTGGCCATGACCTCCTCCTCGCTCCGCCCCGCGTAGAATCCGTGCCCCGGCCGGTCCACCACGCCGAGCCGTCGCACTTTCTCCGCCCGGCTCCCTCGCAGCGCCATCATCACCGACGTCCGCCCCGCCATCGCCACCGCCGCGTCCAACATCGCGAAAATCGCCCGTTCCTCGTCGACCGACAAGGGAACCGGCCCGGTCAACTTAACCCCGGGCCCGCGTCGCGCATGATCGTTCCGTGACCAACCGCACATAATGGCGCGAACTTCTCCGCGCCCTCTCGGCTTTTCAAGTTTGCGCTTCCCGCCCGCCCGTCGCCGCCGCGGCGAGCCCGGCGGCTCACCCTGTCCCGGGCACATTGCGCGACACCCGCCCCGTCCACCGCTCCATTTTTCATTCGTCATTGGTCATTGGTCATTGGTCATTTGGCGGCGGGGCGGCGGGGGCGCCGCCCCCCAGCCACTCGAC
>CAMLQS010000123.1 GCA_946482165.1 uncultured Verrucomicrobiota bacterium
AGGTGCCGCCAGATTGCCTCGATACGACCCTCTCGACTGAATTTCTACGGCTTAGGGTCGCCTCAATCCTTCTTCTGCACGCGGAACTCGCGGTGACCGGATTTTTGAAGGTTGCCGAGCTTGGCCAAAATCGCGGCGGCCTCGTCGTTTTTTCCCGCCTCCAGCGCGGCCTTCAACTTGTCCACCTCGGCGAGGAAATCCTTCATCTTCGCCTGGTAGTCGGCGACGAACTTCTCGCGGTCGGCCTCCGGGACTTTCGCGGCCTTCGCGGGAATCAGCGCGGTCGATTCCTCGGACGCCTTGCGGAGCTTGGCGACGAGTTCGAGGGAGGAGGCGTTGGCCGAGGCGTCGGATATCTGGCGGCGGAGCTTACGAAAGGCGCCGTTCATGTCCTCCATCTTGTGGTCGAGTTCGGTTTCCTCCTCGCCGTTCGCCGCAGCCACAACGGCCGGGGATGCCGCATGGACGGGAAGGAAAACCGGGGCGATCGCGAGGACGAGGGCGGCGAAGGGGACGACGGGGCGCATGGTTGAAAGTGTGGCGATAAGGGGGACGCGGCCCGGGGACGGAGGTTTCGCGCCGGTCGCGGGAGGTATTGATGATTCCCCGGAACGCGAATCCAGCGCAAAGCGCGTCGCGCCTTCCCGGTAACGCCCGCTTCGCCGACGGCGTCTTCGTGTTCATGCGCATCCGCCTCGCCTACCCCGCCCTTCGCGTCCCGTCGCCAGTCTCCGTGTTTCTCGTCTTCGTGGCCTTGGTCTTCGCCGCCGCGCGCGCCGACGCCGCGCTCGCCGCACGCGAATGGATGGTCGACGGCGCGAAACGCGAGGCGCTCGTCTGGACACCTCCCCGCGCGGGAGACGCCGCCCCCGCCGCCCTTGTTTTCGCGTTCCACGGCCATGGCGGAAACATGCGCCACTCGGCGCGAAGCTTCGCGCTGCACGAGCAGTGGCCGGAGGCGATCATCGTCTACCCGCAAGGGCTCAACACCCCCACCCCGCTCGTCGACATGGAAGGCAAACGCAGCGGCTGGCAAATCTCGCCCGGAGCGCAGAATGATCGCGACCTGAAGTTCGTCGACTCGATGCTCGAATCGTTTCTCGCGGAGCATGCGGTCGACCCGAAGCGCGTCTACGCCATGGGACACTCCAACGGCGGCGCGTTCACCTATCTACTGTGGTCGCAACGTCCGGAGGCGTTCGCGGCCTTCGCCCCCGTCGCCGCCACGCCCGGCCGCGGAGGAATACCCGCCGCGCCGGCTCCCGCGATCCACATCGCCGGCGAAAAAGACACCTTGGTGAAATTCGCCTGGCAGGAGGGGACCATCCGTTTCGTCCGCCGCCTCAACGCGTGCGGAGACGGGGCCCCCTGGGAAAGCGACGCGCGCTGCGTCCTCCATCCATCGGCCAAAGGCGCGCCGCTAGTCACCTGGTTCCATCCCGACGGACATGTTTATCCGGCCGATGCGTCGGCGCTGATCGTGAAGTTTTTCCAGGCGCACGCGCGCCCGTCGGTCAAAGGCTTCGCCGTAGAAATTCAGACGAAGGCGGAGTAGCGAGGTAAGGTGGCGAGCAGATTTCAGGGGCGAACGACCAAGGACGGAGCGAAGCGGAGATGGCGCAGCCCGGAGCCGTAGGCGGAGGGTGAGCCCGCAGGGCGAACAATACCCGGAGGGTATTTCGCCGGAAGAGAGCCACTGAAAGGTGCCGCCAGATTGCCTCGATACGACCCTCTCGACTGAATTTCTACGGCTAAGCGCGTCTACTCGTAGCGCAGCGCGTCGATGGGATCGAGTTTCGCCGCCTGGATCGCGGGATAGATGCCGGCCATCACGCCGGCGGTGACGCTGAACGCGAAGCCGACGAAAAACGCCGAGGGCGCGAGCAAGGGCGCGCTTCCCGAGGGCAGGACCATCGCGAGCACCTTGATCAAACCCACCGCGATGCCCACGCCCGCCATGCCGCCGAGAAGACTGAGCGTGACGGCCTCGGCCACGAATTGGCTGAAGATGTTGAAGGGCGTCGCACCGACCGCCTTGCGAATGCCGATCTCGCGCACGCGCTCGTTGATCGAGGCGAGCATCAGATTCATGATGCCGATGCCGCTCACCAGCAGCGAAACGCCTGCGATGGCGCTGCCGCCCACGACGAAGCTGGCCTTGGTGCTGGCGAAGCTCGCGAGCTGCTCCTCGTTGGTTCTGAAGTCGAAGTCGATGATGCCGCGATGCCCCTGCGCCAGGACGTTGGAGGTGGAGTCGAGGGTCTCGCGCAGCTTCGAGATGTCGGGGGCCTTCATGTTCAGCCAGCTCAGCCGATCCGAGCGCTGAACCTTCGCGGCCATCGTGGTCACCGGGATAAAGGCGATGTCGTTCTTCCACTCGAGCGTGTTGAACTCGCCCCAAAGCCGCTCGTAGTTCTTCAGCACGCCGATCACGCGGAAGGGCTGGCCGTTGATATCCACAAAGCGGCCCAGCGGGTCCTCGCCCGGATCGAAGAGGGCCTTCTTCACCGCGCCGCCGATCACGATGACGTCGGCATAGGTGTGGAAATCGAGATCCGAGAAAAGCCTCCCCGACGCGAGTTCGTAGCGGTTGATGTCGAACACGGCGTTCGTCACGCCCTGCACGCGCCCGCCACGGCGGCCGTCGTAGGTGCGCGCGCCGCGTGTGATGCGCGGACGGGGCGCGTCGATCTCGGGAGACAGAACCGCCAGGCCCGGCACGAGCGCGCGAAGCGACTCCGCGTCCTTCAGGGTGAAACCCCGCGACACCGACGCGAGCGGAGCCTGTCGCTCGCGGACGCCGCGCGCCGAGCCGGTGATTTTCTCCAACCCTCCCTGCTCCTGAAGCGACACTTCCCAGCCCTTGAAAAAACCCTCCATGAAGCCGGTCGTCAGCACCATCGACGCGACGCCCAGCATGACGCAGCAAATCGTGAGCAGCGAACGGAGCTTGTGGCCCCAAATCTCGCCGAGTCCGTTGACCACCCCGGAGAGAAGCCGCTTCACGACGCGCCTCCTTCCGACACCCGTCCGTCTAGGACGTGCAACTGACGGCGGAAGTGCGAGGCGATCTCCGGCGAATGCGTCACTACGATGATGGTGCGACCGAGACGGTTCAGTTCCTTGAACAAATCCAGGATCGCGGCGGCGGTCTTGGTGTCGAGGTTGCCCGTCGGCTCGTCCGCGAGGAGAATGCGCGGCTCGTTCACCAGCGCGCGGGCGATGGCGACGCGCTGGCGTTGGCCGCCGGAAAGCTCGCCGGGGCGGTGATGCGCGCGATGCGTCATGTCGACGAGCGCGAGGGCGCGGTCGATGCGCGCCTCGGCGTCGGCCGGAGGCGACCCGTGATACGAGAGCGGCAGCGCGACATTGGCCCGCACCGTGAGACGCGGGAGCAGGTTGAAGGCTTGAAAAACGAACCCGATTTTCTCGGCGCGTATCCGTGCGCGCTGACGTTCGGAAATCGCCACGACGGGCCGGCCTTCGAAGAGGATTTCACCGCTGCTCGGAGAATCGAGAAAGCCGAGCAGATGCATGAGCGTCGACTTGCCCGAGCCCGAGGGCCCGAGGATCGCGACGGCCTCGCCTTCGTGCAGCGTGAAGGAGGCGTCGACGAGCGCGTCGACGACGGTGTCGCCCATCGGGTAGCGTTTGCCGACACGATCAAGACGGAGGACTTCGGGACCGAGGGGCGGCATCGCGGCGCTCACTTGTCCTGGCCGAATTTCACGCCGGGCGGGCGCTGCCGGGAGATCTCTGCGTTCTCGGCGAGGCCGGACTTGATTTCGACGTGCAGGCTGTCGCGCACGCCGAGCTCGACCTTCGTCTTCACCGGCTCGGCCTTTGCGTCGGCGGCCCGGACAAAGACGAACCAGTCTCCCGTCTCGTGGTCGTTGAAGACCAGGTTGTGCTCGACCGAAAGGGCGTTCGTCGCCGTGGCGGTGGCGATGTGGACGCGCGCGGTCATGCCGGGGCGCACCCGCGGGTGGGATTGCTCGATCTCGATCTGGAGCGGAAAGTCGCGCGACGCCGATCCGCCACCGCCACCGCCGCCCGAACCGGCGCCGGAGGACGAGCCTCCGTTCGCGGACTTGCCGGCGGCGGGGGCGATAAAGGTGATTTTGCCGGCGGCCTTCGCCTCGGGCACGGACTCGAAGGTGATCTCGACCGGCATGCCAAGTTCGAGCACCGCGACGTCGATCTCGTTGATCGCGGCCTCGACGCGCAGACGGGAGAGATCGGCGAGCTCGAGAAGGGTCGCTCCCTCGCGGCCGGCGTCGGCGCCGGTGACGATCATGCCCGGTCGGGCGGCAAGGCTGAGCACGCGACCGGCGTAGGGTGCGGTGAGCACGTTCTTGGAAAGGGAGGTTTCAAGAAGGCGAACGCGCGCCTCCTGCGAGGAGGTGTCGTTTTGCGCGAGGCGAAAGGCTATCTCCGCCTCCTTGCGCTCCTTTTCGGTCACGAGCGCTCGCTCGGCGAGGGATTGCAGCCGCTTATATTCCAGTTCCGCGCGCTCGGCGCGAAGGCGGGCGCCGGTGACACCGAGACGCGCTTCGTCGAGCTGCACCTGAAGGCTGCTCTGATCGAGTTCTATGAGGGGCTGCCCGGCGGTCACCACGTCGCCGGCCTGCACGAGCACGCGGGCGATGCGCCCGCTGACTTCGGAACGGATTTCGGTGGAAAGAATCGGCGTGATCGTGCCGTTGATGACGACTGTTTGCTTCAGATCGCGGAGAGCCGGTTTGACGTAGGTATAGTCGACGGGCTTGGCGTCGGAGGCGGCGCGCGCCCGGACGACCCAGACGATGCAAAGCACTAGCAAGCCGAGGGCGGCGACTATCCAGAGCAGGCGTTTCATAGGGACGGAATGTCGAGCAATGAACGCCGTCCGCCGCACCCGCAAGGATCTACCCGGCGAGAAGCCAAGAAGAATGCCGGCTTCACCGGCTCGTTAGGCTCGTTCGTTTTCGCGTTGGCGGTTTTTCCAATCCGCGAATCGCCGCATCTGCTCCGTGGCGTCCAAATGCTTCGCGATCGGGTCCGCCTCGAGAAACTCCCTGATGGAGGGTCCGTCCGGTTGGTTGTGCACGGCGCCTCGCCGGGCTCCGCCGGCTCGCGCGCTTTTTTCGCCCGGCTTTCGCTCGGCGTCCGTCCGCGTGAGGGCGAAATAGATCACATAAACCCACGAAAGCACCCCGTGCAAAACGGCCCAAAGGAGAGAGCGATTGCGTTGCCAGGAGCAGACAACGGCCAGGGTCGTGCCTAGCGAAACGCCGACGCTTAACGTGGTTTGCGACATTTGATCGAGCCGGGGCCGGCGCCGGTATTTCGCGAAGTCAGGCCGCGAGGTGGTGGGCCACGGAGTCGAGCAGCGCCTCCCATGAGGCGTCGATGATGTTGTCGCTCACGCCAACCGTGCCCCAGACGCGGTTGCCGGAGCCGCTCTCGATGAGAACGCGAGTGCGGGCGTTGGCGCCGTTGCGACCGTCGAGGATGCGGACCTTGTAATCGCGCAGCTCCATGTCGCGGATCTGCGGATACGCGGGCTCGAGCGCGAGGCGCAGGGCCTTGTCGAGCGCGCCGACCGGGCCACTGCACTCGGCGACGGTGTGGCGGGGTTCGCCGTTGACGGTCAGCTTCACCGTGGCCTCGGCGACGAGGCGTCCGTTCGGGCCGCGCTCAACGATCACCCGGTAGCTCTCGATCTCGAAGAATGCCTTCACCTTGCCGAGCGTGCGGGCGATGAGGAGCGCGAGCGAGGCGTCGGCCGCCTCGAACTCGTAGCCGCGGAACTCGAGGTCCTTGAGCTGCTCGATGAGCGACTTCATCTCGGGCGCCTTCTCGTCGAGCTCGAAGCCGAGTTCCTTGGCTTTCATCGCGACCGAGCTGCGGCCGGCCATGTCGGAGACAAGCACGCGGGTGCGGTTGCCGACGAGGGAGGGGTCGATGTGCTCGTAGGACGATTTGACCTTCTGCGCGGCGTTGGCGTGAAGCCCGCCCTTGTGCGCGAAGGCGCTGAGACCGACATAGGGCGCCTTGGTGTCGGGCTTGAGGTTGGCGAGTTCGTCGAAGGTGAGGGAAAGCTCGCGCAGGCCGCCGAGGTTCTCCGCGCAGCGGGCAGTCTTGCCCATCTTGAGAAAGAGGCTGGGCAGGATGGTGAAGAGGTTGGCGTTGCCGGTGCGCTCGCCGTAGCCGTTGGCGGTCCCCTGCACGAGCGTGGCGCCGGCGGCCACGCCCGCGAGCGAGAGCGCGACACCGAGGCCGGAGTCGTTGTGCGTGTGGACACCGACCTTGTCGGAGCCGAACTCGGCCACGACTTTGGCCACGATGGCCTTGAAGTCGTCGAGGAGCGTGCCGCCGTTGGTGTCGCAAAGGGTGAGGTTGCTCGCGCCGCCCTTGATCGCGGCGCGGAGGGTCTTGAACGCGTAGTCGGGGTCGGACTTGTAGCCGTCGAAAAAGTGCTCGGCGTCGTAGACGACCTCGCGGCCCTGCGAGGTGACGTAGCGGATGGAGTCCTCGATCATCGCGAGATTCTCCTCGAGCGTGGTGCGGAGGATCTCGGTGACGTGGAGCGTCCAGGTCTTGCCAACAAGCGTGAGCACGGGCGTCTCGGCCTCGAGCAGGGTCTTCAGTTGCGCGTCCTCCTCGGCGCGGATGCCGGCGCGGCGGGTGGAGCCGAACGCGGCGAGCTTGGCGTGTTTGAAGACCAGCTTCTTCGCCTCGGCGAAAAACGTGATGTCGCGGGGATTCGAGCCGGGAAAGCCACCCTCGATGTAGTCGACCCCGAAGGCGTCGAGCTTCTGCGCGATGAGGAGTTTGTCCGTCACGGAGAAGCTGATGCCCTCGCCCTGCGTGCCATCGCGGAGGGTGGTGTCGTAGATCTTAACGGCGGTGCTCATGGTGGTGGGAGGTGGGAAACGGACGGACGAACGGTTGGCGGAAAGGTGGACGGTGCAGAGGAAGCGGACGGGTTAAAACGAAAAACCCCGGGCGTTTCGGCCCGGGGTCTTCGGAAAATCGGAGGCGTGTTTGTCGCGTTTACGCCAAGATTCCCGGCCCGGGAGGGCGGGTAATAATAATGGCGGCAATGATGATGGCGCGGCTCACGAAAACGATGGCTAGCGGCGAAGCCGCGTGGTTGTCGAGGTGTTTTCAATCCGGAACCACTTGCACTGCGCCCGGTGTTCTTTTCTGCGGGACATTTACTGTAAAGGTCCTCTCTGCTTTAGATACCCCCCGAAAAGGTGGCAGAAAGTAATTTCGCCCCGGCTCCCCCTCCCTCCCCATGCACGCACCCGCTCCGACCTCCGACGATTCCGAAAAATCCCAAGCCCGCGATGCGCAGGGCCGCAAGATCTGGAAGGTCGGCACGCTCACTTACACCACCATCGGTTTGATCGCGCTTTTCGCTTGGCTGCTTTGGGGCGACTTCGCGTGGAACATGAAGGAGCGCGCGATGCAGCCGATGTCGCAAATGCTGTTCAAGCAGTTTGAGGCTAGCAACAAGCTGATCGGTCTCATGGTGACCGCCCTACCCGCTGCCTTGGGCATGCTGCTTGTGCCGATCATCGGCGTGCGGTCGGACAACCACCGCGGCCGCTGGGGCCGACGAATCCCCTATCTGGTGCTCACCACCCCCCTTGCCGCCGCCGCGATGGCCGCCATGGGATTCACCTACGAGATCGCGGAATTGCTCTCCGGCCTGCTCGGCGAAAGCGCACCCTCGATGGTCGCTTGCCGCCTGATCACCTTCGGCGTGCTTTGGACCATCTTTGAGATATTCACCGTCATCGCGAACGCGCTCTTCATCGGACTGATCAACGACGTCGTCCCGCAACCGGTGATCGGTCGCTTCTTCGGACTGTTCCGGATCGTGAGCCTCGGCGCCGGCATCATCTTCAACTCCTTCCTTCTCGGCCATGCGGAGGAGAACTTCCGTATCCTCTTCATCGCGCTCGGCGCCCTCTACGGCATCGGCTTCACGGTCATGTGCTTTCTGGTCAAAGAAGGCGACTACCCGCCTCCCCCGCCCAAGCAGGAGGGCGCGCTCGCCCAGCGCGTGGCCACCCCCGTCAAAGCGTATTTTCGCGAATGCGCCGCCCATCCTTTCTACCTCTGGATTTTCCTGGCCGCCATGATCGGCAACGCCGCGTTTCTTCCGATCAACTCCTTCGACATGCTCTACGTGAAGAGCATCGGAATGAGCCTGGAACGCGCGGGGGATCTTCGTTCGCTGACCTACGCGATCTCCATCGGACTGGCCTTTTTCATCGGCTGGGCCGCCGATAAATTTCACCCGATCCGCATCGGTCTCTATTCGCTCGCCGTCTATGCCGTGATCGCGCTCTGGGCCGGCCTTGTCTCGCATACCGTTCTCAGCTTTTCCATTGCCTACGTCGCCCACGGAGTTATCTCCGGCATCTTCTTCACCGGCACCGCCTCGCTCTTTCCCCGACTCTTCCCCCGCGTGAAGTTCGCCCAGTTCGCCTCGGCGGCCGGCATCATACTCGCCGTGGGCTTCATTGGCGTCCCCTTCGTGGTGGGCTGGGTCCTCGACCGCGCAAACGCCTATCATTACACCTTCGTGATCGGCGGCGGCGTCGCCGCGGTAGGCTCTCTGATCTTCGCCTACCTTTACCGCCAATTCGTCTCCTTGGGCGGAATGAAGAACTACAATCCGCCGAGCTGAGGTCGCCGTTCGCGTCCCCGGATCGCGAGTCGCGCCCCGCTTCTCGCTTTACCGGCCCCGTCACGGTGGGCAAAATGCAGCCCACCGTGCCCGCCCAAGCCCAAGCCACCCCCCTCGTTTCCCAAGCCGAGATCGGTCTCGCCCTGGATCGACTCGCCGCCGAGATCGCCGCGCGTCACCCGGCCGATCCATCCCGCCGTCTTGTCGTGCTCGGCATCGCCAATGGCGGCGTCCACGTCGTCACGCGCCTCCAACTGCTCCTCCGCAAGCATTACCCGGAAAAAAGCCGCCCGCGCACCGGCATCATCGACATCTCCTTCCATCGCGACGACATCGGCCGCAATCCGATCCCAAAGGAGTTCACGCCCACCGTCATCCCGATCGACGTCACCGGCGCGACGGTCATCCTCGTCGACGACGTCCTCCAATCCGGCCGCACCGTGAAGGCCGCCCTCGACGAGCTCTTCGACCACGGCCGCCCCGCCAAGGTCGAACTCGCCGTCCTCGTCGACCGCGGGGGCCGCACCCTGCCCGTCGCCGCCGACTACACCGGCCTCGTGATCGCCGCCTCCCCCGAGGAAAAAGTCACCGTTGTCCTCCACGCCACCGATCCGCGCCACGACGCCATCACCGTCCCTCGCCCGGCCTGATAAACCCGCTTCCAGGCCCACTGGACATTGGTCATTGGGCATTGGTCATTTCCCAACATGTCTTGGAACCGCCGCCACCTCCTCACGCTCGAGGAACTCTCCCTCGCCGAGATCGAGCAAATCCATCGCGTCGCCACCGCCTTCAAAAAGGTGCTCGGCCGCTCGGTCAAAAAAATCCCCGCGCTTCGCGGCAAGACCATCGTCAACCTGTTCCTCGAACCCAGCACGCGCACGCGCATGGCCTTCGACATGGCCGCCAAGCGCCTCAGCGCCGACGTCATCTCCTTCGACGCCGCCAGCTCCTCCACCACCAAGGGCGAAACCCTCCGCGACACCGCGGAAAACATCGCCGCCCTCGGCGCCGACATGATCGTCATCCGGCACAACTGCGCCGGCTCCCCCCTCTACCTCTCCAAGATCCTCGGCATCCCCGTCATCAACGCCGGCGACGGCTCGCACGAGCATCCGACGCAGGGCCTGCTCGACACCTTCACCATGCGGGAACGCCTGGGCGACCTGAAGGGCCGCCGCGTCACCATCCTCGGCGACATCCTTTTCAGCCGCGTCGCCCGCTCCAACATCCACGCGCTCACCAAATTCGGCGCCAACGTCACCCTCTGCGGTCCATCCACCCTCGTGCCGCGCAGCCTCGAAAGCCTCGGCGTGACCGTCTCCCACGATCTCCGCTCCGCCCTCGCCGACGCCGAGGTCGTCATGCTGCTTCGGATACAACATGAACGCCAGACCGCGACCATGTTCCCCAGCCTCGGCGAATACACCTCGATGTTCGGCCTCAACCAGACCCGCGCCGGCTGGCTCCACCCGAAGGCCATCATCATGCACCCCGGCCCCATCAACCGCGGCGTCGAGATCGACAGCTCCCTCGCCGACGGCGAACGCAGCGTGATCCTCGACCAGGTGACCAACGGCATCGCCGTCCGCATGGCCTGCCTCTACCTCTGCGCCGGCGGCGCCCCCGACTCCGTCGTGCCCGTGGACTGATCCTTTCGCCCCGCTCTCATCCGCGCGCCTCCGCGCGCGCCGCACCCGACCTTGGACTTTCGACCTTCCCACCTTCGACCGATCTTTCGCCCGATGCCTCTCCTCCACATCACCAACGCCCGCGTCATCGATCCCGCGTCCAAGCGCGACGCCTCCGGCGAGCTCTTCGTCCGCGACGGCGTCTTCGTCGCCCGTCCGTCCGCCGCCGATCTGAAAAAGGCGAAGAAAGTCGATGCCTCCGGCCTCGTCGCCGCCCCCGGCCTCGTCGACATCCACGTCCATCTCCGGGAGCCCGGCCAGACCCACAAGGAGACCATCGAGACCGGCACGCGCGCCGCCGCCGCCGGCGGTTTCACCAGCGTCGTCTGCATGCCCAACACCGCGCCCGTCGCGGACAGCGCCGGCACCATCCAGCTCATCAAGGACTCCGCCGCCCGCTCCGCCTGCATCCGCGTTTACCCGACCGGTTGCATCACCGTGGGCATGAAGGGCCAGGCCCTCGCCCCCATCGGCTCGCTCAAGCGCGCCGGAGTCGTCGCCATCACCGACGACGGCGACTGCGTGCAAAGCAACGAACTCATGCGCCGGGCCTGCGAATACGCGAAGATGTTCAATCTTCCGATCATGGACCACTGCCAGGACCACTCCATGACCATCGGCGCCGTCATGAACGAGGGCGCCATGTCCCTGAAACTCGGCCTCAAGGGATGGCCCAACGCCGCCGAGGACCTCATCGTCGCCCGCAACTGCATCCTCTCCGAATACACCGGCGCGCACATCCACATGCAGCACGTCTCCTCGCGCGCCTCGGTCGACATCCTTCGTCGCGCCAAGGCCCGCGGAGTCAAGGTCAGCGGCGAGGCGACCCCGCACCACATCGCCCTCACGGACGACTCCGTCGCCACCTACGACACCCACTTCAAGATGAACCCGCCCCTCCGCACCGAGGAGGATCGCCTCGCCATCATCGCGGGGCTGAAGGACGGCACGCTCGACATCCTCGCCACCGACCACGCGCCCCACACGCCCGACGAAAAAGACCGCGAGTTCGACCTCGCGCCCAACGGCATTCTCGGTCTCGAGACCGCCCTCGCCGTCACGCTCGATATCCTGGTCCGGAAAAACAAGTTCAAGCTCTCGACCGTCGTCGATCTCTGGACCCGCAAGCCCGCCGAGCTCCTCGGCCTGCCCGCCGGCACGCTCGCCGAGGGCGCCCACGCCGACCTCGTGCTCTTCGACCCCGACGCCGAGTGGACTTACGCCGCGAAGAAGGGCTTCTCCAAGTCCGCCAACTCCCCGTGGAGCGGCCAAAAACTCCGCGGACAGGTCAAAGCCACTTACGTCTCCGGCCGTCTCGTCTTCGACGGCCAGAAGATCGTCGCGAGATGATTTAGGGAGCGCCCCCCGCTCGCCCTGCGCCCGCGGCCCCGCCTCCAACGGCGGGGCTTTTTTATCCCCGCCGAGTCCCTCGCGCCTCCCGTTCTCCTTTGCGCTCGTCGCGCTTCTCTGCGGCCATCTCTCCGTGCCCCCGAGCGTGCCGTTCCTCGCCGAGATCGATCCCGATGTCGTGACCACCAGCGTCTGGTCCCATATGCTGACCGTGGGAGGCGTCCTCCTCGCGCTCTTCGCCCTCGCACGCCTGCTCGGCGAACGCCGTCAGCCGGGCAATACCCTCGCATGGCTCATGGGCATCGTCCTCGTGCCCTATGTCGGCGTGCCGCTTTTCCTGCTCTTCGGCGGCCGCAAAATCCGGCGTCTCGCCGCGCGCAAGCGTCGCATCCGGCTGCCCGTGCCCGCCGAGGCCCGCGCCTCGGCCGCCACGCTCGCCAACCCCGTGGCCCACGCCGTATCGACCAACGGCGCCGCCGAACCGGTGGGCGGCAACTCCGTCCGCCTCCTCCGCGACGGCGAGGACGCCTTCGCCGAGCTCGAGCGCCGCATCCTGGCCGCGCGCGACACCATCCATATCGCGACCTTCATCCTCGGCCGCGACCCCGTCGGGCGCCGCCTGGTGCAACTCCTCGCCCGCCGCGCCCGCGAAGGCGTCCGCGTCCGGCTTCAACTCGATGCCCTCGGCTGCTTCTTCTCCCGCGGCCGCTTTGTCGACCCCGTCCGCCAGGCCGGCGGCGAGGTCGCCACCTTCCTCCCCGTCATCCCTCTCTCCGGACGTGGTTCCGCCAATCTGCGAAACCACCGCAAAATCGCCGTCTTCGACCGCGAGGCCGCGATCATCGGCGGACACAACCTCGCTCGCGAATACCTCGGCCCCCACCCGTGGCGTAAACGCTGGACCGATCTCGGCATCGTCATCGAAGGCCCCGCCGCCGCTCAACTCGACGAGGTCTTCCTCGCCGACTGGACTTTCGCCACCGGCCTCGCCCCCCCCCCCACCCAGCCCGCGCCCTCATTTTACGTGCGTCAGGTCTAAGGTTTCAGCTCTCCTCCCTCTGGTTCTTCCGACCTCCAAGTCGTCGCCAGCGGACCCGACGTCAGCGGCGATCCGCTCTACGAGGGCATCCTGTCCATGATTCAGGAGGCGAAACGCAGCATCTGGATCGTCACGCCCTACTTCATCCCCGACGAAGTGCTCCTCCGCT
>CAMLQS010000124.1 GCA_946482165.1 uncultured Verrucomicrobiota bacterium
TTAGGCTCAGCTTGAGCGCTAAATAGAATTAGCGCAGGCGTGAGGCCAAGGCATCCCGGGAAGCGGGAACCGTGCTCCGCTGACCGACAGGCAGAACAAAATGCCGATTCGAACCCAAAATCCCAATCAACGGGACGGCAAAGAGAAGACCTACCTTCACCAATTCCAGCTTGGAAACCGCAAGCAGAAGGCTCAGCGCGCAAACAACAAGCCCGGCGCTGGCCCAGCCGAACGAAAGGCTTCGCATGGCGGCGCAGCTCGCCACACCGAGAATGATCGCAGGCAATACCACCTGCGGAGGCAGAATCGCCAGCAGCACACCAAAAACATAAGATGCCGGGAACGGCACCTGGGCTTCGCGCGTGCGGTAAAAGAGCATTTGCATCGCCAACCCAAGGGCCAAAACAACCCCGTTATATCCAATAACGAAATGGTGGCGGGCCGCGGCGCCGATTAGCCCGATCTCGGCTTCACGCAATAGCCAGACGCCAAACCAAGCTCGCATCAGATTCCACCAAGCCACCGTGCAGAACCAGCTCGCGATCAAGGATCGATCCTCGAGCAACGCATCGACAGGCAACAAACGGACCCGTCCACGGCAAATCCAAGCGGTCGGCCAACAAAGCAGGACAATACCCGCCACGAGATAAAAAACGTTTTCCATTGGAAACAAGCCGAGCGGCTTACGATTACCTTACAGATAAACCCTCAAGCCGCCATCGGGTATTTTCTCTAGATCGATGGCCGACGCCCCGGTTTCCTCGCGGTCAAGGCATTGCGTTGGGCGCGTTTGGCCTCGAAATGCACTGCATCCAAAATTCGTCTACTTCCGCGCCGGCTTTCGCGCGCGACGACTGGGGCGGCGACGCCCGGCTCCCGTTCTCCGACGCCCGGGCCGGGAACTCCGGCGCTCCCGGCCCCTTGACCTGTTGGCGAGCCGTAACGGGAAAATACGCCGGCCCGCGTTATCATCCGGCTGCGTCACATGAACATCACCGCTCTGAAAAATTTCGTGAAGTGCTGGCCGCTGCCGCGCTTCGCCGCGTGCGGCCCGAAGGCGCACTTTGCCCGCCCCCGTTACGTCGCCCACCCACGGCGCATCCGCATCGGTCGGGAAGCCTACATCGGCAAGGGCACATCGCTCTGCGTCGTGCCGAAGTCGGACGGCTCGCTGGGCGAAATCGAGATCGGCAACCGGGTATGGATCACCGGGCACCTTACCGTGTATGCGGAGAAAAAAGTCGTCATCGAGGACAACGTGCTGATCGCGGGGGGCGTGTTCATTTCCGACGCCTCGCGCGGCCACGCGACGGCGGAGCTCCCCTACCGCGATCAACCCAACGAAGAGGCCTCGCCCGTCGTGATCGGCGAGGGTTCGTGGCTGGGGCAAAATTGCGTGATCATGCCAGGAGTCTCCATCGGACGTCGCTGCATCGTCGGCTCCAACTCCGTGGTGACGGCATCGCTCCCGCCCGGATCGATCGCGGTCGGGGCTCCGGCGCGAATCGTGAAACAATGGGACTGGGAAGCGAAACTCTGGCGCAAGACGATCCGCTCCAGGCTCACCGTTGAGGTCGACAAGGCCCCGGACGAAACACCCGACTGCCCCGTCGCCGTCGAAAGCATCGTGCCGCTTGCCGTGCGGTTTTCGGGTTGAAAGCCATGGCTTGGTCGGGAACCGCGCCACGCGCGCGCGAAACACAGAAGCGCCCAGACGCCGCCCCGCTCGCCATTCCACTGCGGCTCCTACGAGATAGGCATTCGACAAGCGCGTGATTCCGGCTGAGTAACGCTCATCCGTGAACACCTCGTGGGACACTCTTAAACTCGTCGCCGACCCTACCCGCCTTCGCATCCTCGCCCTTCTGCTGCGCGAGGAGCTGTCGGTCGCCGAGCTCCAAGACATTCTCGATATGGCGCAGTCGCGCATCTCGTCTTCGCTCGCATTGCTCCGATCCGCCGAGCTCGTGAGCGACCGGCGCGACGGGAAACGCGCCTACTATAGCCTGCGCCGAGGTTTGCCCGCTGCCACCGTCGGACTGCTCCGTTCCGCGACCGAAGCCGTCGCCGCGCAACCGGAACTCGCCGCCGATCGCGCCGGGCTCGCCCGCGCCCTCGCCAAGCGTCGCGCCACCCAGGAGGAGTATTTCAACCTGATCGCCGGCCGCCTCGGGAAGAATTACTGTCCCGGGCGCTCATGGGAGGCCATCGGACATCTCGCGCTTCGTCTCGCGCCCGCCATCGATATCGCCGACCTCGGCGCGGGCGAGGGCCTGATTTCGCAACTGCTTGCGCGCCGGGCGCGTCAGGTTTGGTGCATCGACAGCTCGCCCAAGATGGTCGAGGTCGGCACCGCGCTCGCGGAGAAAAACGGCCTCGCGAATCTCGCCTACAAGCTCGGTGACATTGAGCAGGTGCCCCTGCCCGACTCCTCCGTCGACCTCTCCATTCTAAGCCAGGCGCTGCACCACGCGCAGCACCCGCAGGCCGCCATCGCGGAAGCCTTCCGCATTCTCCGTCCCGGCGGGCAAGTCCTCGTGCTCGATCTGAAGGAGCACACGTTCGAAAAGGCCCGCGAACTCTACGCGGATGTCTGGCTCGGCTTCACCGAGAACGCGCTGCACGGCTTCCTCGAAAGCGCAGGCTTCCAGTCGGCCGAAGTCGTCGGCGTGGCCCGCGAACCCGAGGCGCCGCATTTCGAGACACTGCTCGCCAGCGGGCGCAAACCGGCCTGACACGCGCCCGGCCATGGGTTTCCGTTGACTCAACCTTTTGCCGATCAATTGGCTGGGTGGTGCCCTCCCGAAATCAACTGATCGTCTTCGGCTGCCTTCTCATACTCGCGATGGCCTACCGGCAGCGCGAGGCGCTCGTCGGATGGTTTTCCCGAGCCACCACCTCCGCCGTCACCGCCGAATCTGTCGACGCCATGAACCCGAAGAGGGTGGAAACGCGGCTCGCCGAGGCGGAAAAACGCATCCCCGCGATCATTGAACAAATCGAAACGGGCAAATATCAGGCCGCGCGCGAACTCTACGACCAGCTCTTCGGCCGATTGGAACGACTGCGCGCCGCCAACTCCGATCCCATGCTTCCGCGAGGCCGGCCGTTGAGCGCCGAGATCGCCCGGAATCAGCGCCACCTCTCGGAGCAAATCACAGGTATCCTCCTCCGCGAGATCGAGTCCGCGCGCACTTCGCCGGACAACCTCGTCATTCCCCCTTTGCTTGAACGGTTCCCCCGAATCGGCGACCACGACATCCGCGCCGTCTACGCCGCCGAGGCCCCGGCCCTGGACCGTGCCCGTCGCCTGCGCGCATCACGCTGGATCAGGGTCGAGGCGATCGGCGAACCGGCGGAGTTTTCCGATACGCTCGAGGCCTTGGTCGCCCGCATCCACGCGCCTCCCGGCTACGCCGTCGTGCGCGGTCACGCGGCCGGACCGCTCGAAGAGGCCGCGACTTTCTGCAAACTTGTCGTCGAGGTCCGCCCGCGCATCCAAAATTACGTGAAGGTCGTAACGCGTTCCGTCGGAGCCGAGGCGCTCTACGACTACTCCACCGCGAAGGGTCTTCTCGCGGAGCTGGTCGTGACGCTCCGGCTGCATCCCCGCTCCCGCGACTATCCCACCAGTTGGACGGCCCTGTCCGAGAGCGCACTGACCTTGCGACTCGAACTCGAAACCCCGCCGGAGCTGAACCTGCCCCGCGACTCGCTTTTCGAGGAGTTTTTCCTCGAGCTCAACCGCGAGCGGGTCGTCGCTTTGCGGAGCGAGCTTCCGTCGCGCTTCGCCGCCTTGCCCGCGCTGGATTTTTCCCCGGAGACCCACCCGGCCCCGCTCTCCCGCGCGCAGGCGCTGTCGGTCCCGGCGGATTTCTCCGCCGCCTTGCGCGGCGCTCAGGAAAAGAAAACCGATCCCGCCGGAGCCTGGTTGATCGTGGCCGAGCTCGCGCTCGAAGATCTCGCCCCCGCGCTCCAAAAAAGACTGCCGACGCTCACTCCATCCGAGCAGTCCGCGATCGCCCGCGCGCTCGCGGCCCACCCGTGGTTCGGGACTTATCAACCGCTTCTTCAACTCGTGGAAAGCGGCTCGCCGGATGCGTTCCTCGCCGCGATACGCGCCCTCGGCGCCGAACAGGGGGAGCCGGCGATCATGCGCGCCATCCTTGATCGCTTCCGGAAAGAACGTTTCGCGCCCTCGCTCAAAACACATCTCAACGCCGTGGCCGCGACCCGTTCCGCCGCCGAGGCTCCCGCGCTGCTTGCGCTCTACCCGGAGCTGCCGCAAGGCATGCGCGCCGCGTTCCTGTCGGGACTCATGACGAGTCGGCGCGAAGCGGCAGGCCGTCTCGCTCTCGAACGCATCGCCACCGCCTCCGCACCGGAGATACTGGAAATCGCCACGGCTTTGGAGTCGTCGCTCGGCCGCCTCTACAGCGGACTCCCGCTGGAGCTCACCGCGGACGAGCAGCAGTTCTTCTCCGCCGCCGCGGCCAAGCTCGGAGGCGAAAATCGCGTCACCCTCCTCAAGAACCTGCCGCGCTCGCCGGCTCTCTGGCGCGCCTTGATCGCCTCGCCCCGCGGCGCTTGGACACCGGCGGAGAATCTCGCGCTCCTGCAACACACGCAGTCGCTCGCCGCGGCCGACGAGAAACTCGCCGCGATCCGCGAGCTCTGCCAGTTCTTCGCATCCGGGGCGCTTTCCAACCGGGCACTCCAGCTCCAGGCCGACAACGTGCTCGGCAACCTTTCCAATTCGCTTCTCGGCGCGCGTCGCCACCAGCCCGGCCACGCGCCGCTCCTCGTGTGGCTGCTGGATCAGCCGGAGAAATCGCCGCATGCCGACGTCTTCGGACGAACCGCCAGCCATCTCATCGCCGGAGTCATGATGCCCGAGCTGCTGGCCGAGCCGCAGGCGCGCGCCCTCCTCGAATCCGCCCGCCGCCATGCCAACGCCCACGTTCGCGGCCGCGCCGCCGAGCTGATCAAGGCGGCCGCGGAAAAAGATCCCGCCTATCGCGATCTGCTCCAGGCCCTGCCGGGCGCGTAGCCCCGGCTCGACCGCGACGCCGAGCCGAGACCGCCGGCGCGCATTCGCGCCAAACGTGATTTTCTCCGTGCCCACTCGAAGATTCCGTGGTTAATCCTCCGTCTTAACCCAAACACCTACCTCTTTCTTTATGGGACGCCAATGGCTTCACGCGAAACGCGCCGTCGTTAACAACCGCAAAGGTCAGCTCGTCGGAAAGATCGTGAAAGAAATCACGGTCGCCGCAAAACTCGGCGGCGGCGATCTCGCCGCCAACGCCCGCCTTTTCACCGCCGTCGAAAAGGCCAAAAAAGCCTCCGTCACCCGCGACGTGATCGAGCGCGCCATCCACAAGGGCGCCGGCACCGGCGGCGAAAAGATGGACCTCACCGCCGTCACCTTCGAGGGCTACGCCCCCCACAAGGTCCCCGTCGTCGTCGAGTGCTACACCGACAACGTCCAACGCCTCGCCCCCGAGATGCGCGTCCTCTTCAAGAAGGGCGTCCTCGGCACCACCGGCTCGAACAAGTTTCTCTTCGAGCACATCGGCATGGTCGAGGCCTACACCGCCTCCGCCTCGCCCGATCTCGAGGCCGTCGCCATCGAGGCCGGTGCCAACGATTTCGTCGCCCTCACCCACGCCGAGAACGACGACATCCCCGCCGAGGGCGCCTCGGGCGCGCGGTTCCTCTGCGATCTCACCGCCATCCACGCCGTCTCCACCTGGCTCAAGGCCAACGGCTGGCACGTCATCACCTCCGAGATGGGCTACTTCGCCAAGACATATCCGGAACTCAACGACGAGCAGCGCGCCGAGGTCGGCGAGTTCCTCCACGCCCTCGAGGACAACGACGACGTGCAGCGCGTCTGGGCCGCCTTCCGCTAAGCCGGCGACTCCCCCGCTTCTTTCTCCCGCCCGCGCGGCCGGCGTCTCCGCCGGCCGCGCTTTTCATTTGGCCTCCTCGCGAAGGTCCGAGCGATAGGTGCCGGAGCCGTCGAAGGCCCAGGCGCGGCGCGCGGCGCGAAGACGCGGGTCGCCGGTGTTCGATGGATCGTTGGGAGAATTTCGGAGCAACTGCACCTGCTCGAAACGCGCCTGCGTCAGCTCGTCCGGAAGCCCGCTGTTGGCCACCAGACCCGCCCGGGTGTCTGCGATCGTGATCGTGCGCGGGGCGCCGATCTGGCGCCACTCGCCGCCGTTGCCCGAGTAATAACCCGTGAATGTGTTGCCCGCGCGGCGCAATCTCACCCACACCGGTTGCTTGAGCGTCGAAACCGTGGCGACGCCGCCGCTGGCTCCCGCCGCATCGCGCCAACGGAGCGACACGCCGCTGCCCGGTGTCGCGACCACCGAGACGTGGCGGGCTCCGGCGCCGGTGCCCTCGCGCACCATCACGCCCGCGGCCGAGTCGGAACGCGTCTCCGCAAGCGGGTCCGCGTTGCGCTGGACCGCGACGCGCGCCACGAGCTCGAAGTCGCCGGAGATGGATTGATGCACGAAGCGGAAGGCGTCGCTGCCGCCGCCGATCGACGAGCCTCCGCCCCAGATGTAGAAGACGCTCGATTCGTCGACGGCGTCCGCACCCATGTGGCCCACCGAACCCACGTCGGTGCGCGCCCACGTCCCCGGCAAAGGACGCAGGGATCTGCCCGAAATGATCGCGTCGCGTATGCGCGTGGCCATGATGCGGTGTCCCTCGTCGTTCGGATGGATGCCGTCCGGGAAAAGGCTCTGCAACGTGTCGAGAAAGGGCGTGTGCAGATCGATGACCTCGAGGCCGCGCTGGCGCGCCGCCTCGAGGATGCGGGGAATCACCTCGTTGGCGATGACCGAGCCGCGAATGTCGCCGGGCAACTCCGCGGCCGGCGGAGGCAGACACGGGTAGACGTCCGGCCCGGAAGGCAGGGCCCGATAGGTGTCGATGAGCGAAAGATAGTCCGCCACGAATTCGTCGCGATAGACCCAGTTGCCCGGTTTGGAATCGTTGGTGCCGAGCAGAATCGTGATGATGTCCGGATTCGTCTGGATGGTATTTTGCACCCCTTGGGTGTTGAAATACGAGGGCTGGCCTTTTTTGAGCAACGTGGCGCCGCTGACGCCATCCCGTTGCACCGTGTAACTCGCGCCGAGCAGACCGGCCAGAAGGGGCGCGTAGGATTTGATGTTTCCGTCGGAGGAGCCCGCCCCGAAAGTGATGCTGTCGCCGTTGGCGAATATCTTCACCTGCTGCGCCGAGGCAGGGGCGAGAGGCGCGAGAAACGCGAGAAGCGCGGCGACGCCGCCGAGGGAGCGGCGGACGAAACGGGTGGAAGAAAAAGGCATATGGAGGCGGCGGTGTTTGGTCATACGTCGCGAAGAATTCCAAACAGGGTAGCGTCCGGCGGCCGCGCGAAAAATGGAGCCGTTTCCGCCCTGGAGCTACGGTGAAGGTCCGATTTTGTCCGCGCCATCTTGCCTGCCGGGCGGGGCGCTTTCCCTGAAGGGCGACAACGCGACGATGATCGTCGCGCCAACTCCACACCCACCGCATCCCATGAACTCGCAAGAATCCCATGATCTCTCCGGCAAACGCGTCGCCATCCTCTGCACCGAGGGCTTTGAAGAAAACGAACTCATCCAACCTCGCGCCGCCCTTCGGAAATCCGGCGCCGAGACCGTTCTTCTATCGCCGCAAAGCACGAGCGTCAAAAGCTGGACCGGCGAAGGCTTCGGCCAGGCGATTCCAGTCGACCTTCCACTCGAGTCCGCAAACGCCGACAACTTCGACGCCCTGCTCCTGCCCGGCGGCGTGATCAATCCGGATCGGCTCCGCACCGAGCCCGCCGCGGTCGATTTCGTGCGCGCCTTTTTCGAGGCCGGAAAACCGGTGGCGGCCATCTGCCATGGACCGCAGATCCTGATCGATGCGGACGTCGTCACGGGCCGCCGCCTGACGTCCTGCCAGTCGATCCGCCGCGACCTCGTCAACGCCGGCGCCACATGGGTGGACGAAGAGGTGGTCGTCGATCAAGGGCTGGTCACCAGCCGGCGTCCGAGCGACATCCCCGCGTTCAATCGGAAACTGATCGAAGAAATCGCGGAAGGCGTCCACACCGGCCAGCACGCGTGACACGCCCCGGCCGAATGTATCGGGAGTGCGGCATCACCACCGCACTCCCTGCAGCCGTCCGCAGGTTAGGGGGCCCGGGTTACGGCGAAATAGACGAGAAACCCCAACCCGATGAGGAGAAAGACAACCACGCCCGCGGCCACGGCGAGGTTCACCTTCGTATCCGGTTTGCTCACATCGACCATCTTGTCGGGACTGGGAGGATTTTCATCGAAGCCCATGCATCCATTCTCCCACGCCGCGGCGATTTCCTGCATCGGTGCGCCCTCCGCCGCCCGGATGGGAAAAGCGCCGATTTCCCACGGCGACGACGCGCGCTACCGTAGGGGATGCTCGGTTACATCCTCGCTTTCGTCGCGTTGCTTATCGTGGTCGCGATTCTTTTCCCGCTCTTGGCAACCCGTCGGGCGCCCAGGCCGCAGGGCGGCACCTTGGAGTCCGACCACCCGGTGTCGCGCAGCGAACCCGCGTCCGATGAAGCCAATCCGGCCGCTTCCGTGACGGCCACCGACGCCCAAAAAGAAAAAGCCGGCCGCCGCACGCCGCCGGCCTGACGAGCCGGGGTTCGGCCGCCCTCGTCGCGGGAATCCCCTGTTGTTCTTGCCAGGCTCCGACGGGGAGGGAGCCTGCGCCCATGCGCCCGACCCGCCCCGCCCTGCCCTCGCTTCGGCGTTGCCTCGCACTCGTCCTGGGCTCCCTCGGTCTCTGTTACGCGCTGACCTTTCTCTATCTGCTGACGAACCGCGAGTCCGTCCTCTTTGAACGCTCGCCCGCCAGCTATGCGGCGGACGACTGCCGCTTCATCGCCGGCCGCCATGGCAACCGCATCGCCTGCGTCTATTTTGCGTCCCCCGGCGCCCGTCGCACACTGCTCTACTCCCACGGCAGCGCCACGGATCTGGGCGGGGTCGCGGCCATCTTGGCCGAGCACCGGGACCTGGGCTTCAACGTGCTCGCCTACGATTATCCCGGGACGGGGCTAAGCGAGGGCCGCTTGAGCGAAAACGCCTGCAACGAAGCCATCGAGGACCTCTTCGGCTGGCTCCGGACTCGCGGCGTGCCCGCGCAGGAGATTCTCGTCTATGGACGATCCATCGGCACGGGGCCATCGGTGTATCTGGCGAGCCGCGAAACCGTCGGCGGACTTATTCTGGCCAGTCCATTCACCAGCGCATTCGGCCACCGACTCTGGATGCACCTGTTCCCCTTCGATTGGTTTCGCAACGGCGACCGAATCCACTTGGTGAATACGCCCATCCTGGTCCTCCACGGCACCGACGACTCGACGATCTCGGTGGACAACGGACGGGCCCTGGCCGCGAAGGGAAACGCCGAATTCGTTCCGATCGCCGGCCGCGGCCATGCCGATCTGCACGAGGCCCCCGCCTACCGGGAAACGCTTCGCCGATGGACAGAACTCCTGCCCGAGCGGGCCGACCCCGCCGCCGCCGAGTAACCGAGGGAGGGTCCCCGTGGAAAACAAAACGCCCGGCGCGCTCTGCAAGCGGCGCCGGGCGGCATGAGGGGGCTGACGTGGCTTGCTCAGTTCGTGCCGAGCCAAGTCTCGACGTCGGCCTCGAGCAGGAGGGCATCGGTGTCCGAAAGCGTGCTCTGGCGGAGGTAGAACTTGCCGAGCTGGCCGACGAACTGCGGATTCAACGGACGCAGGCCGCCGAGCGTGATCGGCGCGCCTTGGCCGGCGGCGAGTATCACGGGGCGCGCGGTGCTCGTCTGGGCGGCGAGCACGCCGTCCACGTAGAGCCGGATGGCGCCGCCGGTCTTCTGAAGACGGAGCACGTAGGTGGCGCCGCGGGCGACCGCCGGGCCGGAGGCTTCGGAGGGGGCGCCATTAAAGGCCTGCGTGTAGGCGAGGAAAAAACGGCTCGACGCGTAGTCGAAGCCGATGCCGACCGCGGCCTCCACGTCGTTCTTGTTGATGCAGAGGATCAGCGCCTTCCCGTTGCCACCGCTCGTCGGGATTCGGACCGCGCCGACGAAGCCCATGTCCTGGCTTGAGCCAGGCGTGAAGATATCCTGCGAGCGCGGCCCCACCATCGTGCGGGAGCCGTCAAAGCCGGCCGCCTCGCGGGTCGTCGACGGGAAGAGCCCGAGCGTGGGACGATTGGCCGCGACGTCGCTGTTGAAGCGCCAGACGGATTGCGCGGGATCGACCAGCGCGGCGAAGGCGTTGGAGACGATCGTGCGCGAAACGGTGGCGGCGGGGTCGAGGCCGGCGTTGGCAAGGGTGCCGGTGGTCGATCCACCCGTGGTCCCTCCGGTCGCGCCGCCGGTGCCGCCTCCCGTCGAGCCTCCCGTGGGGGTGCCGGTGTCGCCGGTGATCGGCGTGGAGGTGCCAAGCCAGGTGCGGAGCGCGGTCTCGAGCGATGAGGCCTCGGTGTCGCCCAACGCGCCGTTGCGGAGGTGGAACTTGCCGAGCTGGCCGACGAACTGCGGATTCAGCGGACGCAGGCCGCCGAGCGTGATCGGCGCGCCTTGGCCGGCGGCAAGAACCGCGGGGCTGGCGGAGTTGGTCTCGGCCGCGAGTGCGCCGTCGATGCGAAGGCGCACGATGCCGCCGGTCTTCTGGAGACGCACCACGTAGGTGGCGCCACGGGCGGAGACGGGGCCGGTGATCTCGGACGGTGCGCCGTTCATAGCCTGCGTATAGACGGCGTAGAAACGATTCGAACCGTAGTCGTATCCGAAGCCGATGGCGGGCTCGACGTCGTTCTTGTTGATGCAAAGCAAAAGGCCCTTGCCGCTGCCGCCGGTGGCCGGGATGCGGACGACGCCGACAAACCCAAGGTCTTGGCTGACGCCGGGCGCAAAGAGATCCTGCGAACGCGGGCCGACCATCGTGCGAAGGCCATCGAAGCCGGCGGCCTCACGCGTGCTGCCAGAGCCGAGCACGCCAAGCGTGGGGCGGTTGGCGGCGACATCGCTGCTGAAACGCCAGGCCGACTGCGCGGGATCGAAGAGCGTGGCGAAGGCGTTGTTCGTGATCGTGCGCGAGGTGTTGGACGCGGTGTCGAAGCCTGCGGTCACGGCCGCGGGGCTCGCAGTCGAGCCGCCCGTGGAGCCCGTCGAGCCGGTGCCGCCCGTGCTTCCGGTGCCGGTATCAGTCGAGCCCGTGCCACCGGTGACGGTGCCCGATAGCGTGACGTTGCCGATGCGGGCGTGGGTGAGCGTGGTGCCGAGGGCGCTGTTGGCGGCGAGGCCGGCGCGAGAGGCGGTGCCCATCGCGATGGAGCGCGCGGCGCCAATCTGGATCCAAGTGGAGCCGTTGGTGGAATAGAAGCCGGCGAAATTGTTTCCGCCGCGGCGAACGCGCACCCACACGGGCGGCGTGATGCCGCTCACGGTGGTGGAGCCGGCGACGGCGCCGGAGGCGTCGCGCCAGCGGAAGGAAACCCCTGCGCCGGGCGTCGCGAGAACGGAGACATGTCGCGCGTCCGCGGAGGTGCTTTCGCGCACCATCACTCCGGCGGAGGAATCGGAGCGGGTGCTCACGAGCGGATCGAGGTTGCGCTGGCCGAGCACGCGAGCGGTGAGCTCGACGTCGCCCGACATCGACTGATGCACGAAGCGGAAAGAGTCCGCGGTGGAGCCGACAGCGGCGCCGCCGCCGATGACCTGAAAGATGCCGGATTCGTCGACGGCGTCGCCGCCGGTGTATCCGGTCGATCCGATGTCGTTGCGGGTCCATGCGGCGGGTGAGGGCGACCAGAAACGGCCATTCACAACGGCGTTGTAGATCTGAGTCGCGATCAGGCCCGCGCCGGCATCGTTCGGATGAATGCCGTCGGGGATGACGCTGCGGAAAGGATCGAGGAACGGCGAATGCGCGTCGATCACGCGGAGACTGCGCTGCCGTGCGACTTCGAGGATCTTCGGAATCACCTCGTTGGCGACGGTGGGACCGTTGACATCGCCGACGCTGGCGGTCGCGGGAGGCGGCAGGCCGAGGTAGATCTGCGGTTTGGCGGGCAAGGCGCGATAGATGTCCACCAAACTGAGATAGTCGGGGATGAATTGGTCCTTGTAGATCCAGTTCACCGGCTTCGAGTCGTTCGTCCCGAGCATGATGTAGATGATGTTCGGGTTCATCTCGCTCGTGATGCGGATGCCCTGAGTGCTCCAGAAGGGAACGGTGCCGTTCTTGAGCAGGGTGGCTCCGCCGGTGCCGTCCTTCTGCGTGTAGTAGGCGCTCCCTAGCATCCGGCCGAGCTGCGCGGTATAGGACTGCGTATTCGTGTCGGACACGCCGACGCCGAAAGTGATGCTGTCGCCGTTGGTCATCAGCTTGAGCTGCGCATGCGCGGCGGGCGCGACGGCGGCGCAAAGCGCAAGAAAGGAGAGGCGGAGGCACCGGCCGGGGGCGCTTCCGAAGAGGCCCGGGAACCGGGGCAGGCGGGAGAGAAGACTCATTGCGTATCTAAGGGCTAAGGGTGGCTTGGAGAGAAACGGCGAGGGGCCCGCGAAGCATCGCCTGTGATTTCTCCCATGCTCAGATTAGCCACTTTCCCGGACGCCGCATATGGTGCGATCCCCCACGGATTTTTTCGAGGTCTTCTCCGGGATGGCCTGCTTACGCAGAACCTCGCCGGGGATCGCGGAGCTCGCGGCATCGACGCAAAAAATCCGGTCCCGTGGCAGGGACCGGATCGAAATGAAACGGAAGGCCGAGTGAACCGAATTCGCGCCAGTAATGACCCTTAGCAGGCTGCTGAAAAAGTCCGAGCAGGAGGGAACGAGTGGCTGGGGAGCAGC
>CAMLQS010000125.1 GCA_946482165.1 uncultured Verrucomicrobiota bacterium
TCGATGCGCATGAGGATGCCGGCGCCGCCGGAGATGCCGCTGAAGGTCTGGCCGGAGGAGGTCTGGAAATACATGCCGAACCAGGGATTCCCCGCGCATTTGACGTTTTTGACTCCGGTATTGGAGGAGTTGCGGGCGCGGATGATGCCGGCGCTGCCGGAGCCGGTCAGGGTGTTGCCCCAGCAGTCGGCGTAGACGTTGGACTTAAGGCGAATTTCCCCGCCTACGGTGCCTCCGTTGTAGATGCGGACGGTGCCGCTGGACATGTTGCTAACGCAGGCATTGGCGGCGCCAACCATGGTGGAGCCGGTGTATCTGGTGACGCCGTCGACTTTGCCGGTCCACGTGGAGCCGGACAGGGAGACTTCGCCGGTGGCGGCGCGCATCGTTCCTGCGAAAGCAAGCAGGGCGACAAGCGCTGAGCACAGGCCGAGTTTTTTCAGTGATTTCATTTTTTGGGTTTTTGTTTTTGGGTTTTCGCCTTTGGGGGACCCGTTTGGGGGACGCAGGGGATCGTCGTTGGTCGGGTTTTCGGGGTATCGGCGAGGAACGCGCCCGAAAGGGGGGGCGCCGCGGGCGGGAGGTGGCGGAGCGGAATAGGCGAGGGGTTTCGCGGTATTCCGTCCGTCGGGTCGCGAGCGGCGATCGGGTGGCGCGCGGGGTTCCCGGTCGCGAGACCGGGAGTGAATGGGAAAAACGCCGCGGCGGCCGGGGCGGGCCGTCTCGGCGGAGTGGATACGCGGGAGCGGGCCCTAGTTGCAGGCGACGTTGGCGTAGGAGCCGGAGCCGGAGACGGACTTGCAGGCGGAGCCGGAGACGGTGCCGGCGACGACGCGGACGTTGACGCAGTCCTGGATCCAGACGCCGATGTCGCGGTTGTTGGTGGCGGTGAGGTTGGCGACGGCGCTGTTGTTGCTGCCGGTGAGGCTGAAGAAGCCGCGACCGCAGCTGATGGAGGTGACGCGGCTGCTGGCGTAGCAATCGTAGTTGTTGTTCGCCAGGCGGTAGCCGGCGTAGCCGCCGGAGTAGTTGCAGCGGGTGCCGTTGACGTAGGAGACGCGACCGACGTTGGTCGCGTTGAACAGGAGTCCGCAGCCGCCGGAACGATCGGTGGCGGTGACGGTGCCGAGGGTGGCGGTGTTGATGCCGTAGGTTTCGACGCCGTGGCTGCCGGAGGCGGTGCAGTTGGGGCTGCCGCCGTTGAAGTTGGAGCCGGAGCCGCCCGAGCAGTTGTCGATGCGCATCAGGATGCCGCCGGTGCCGGAGATGCCGCTGAAGTTCTGGGTGGAGCAGGTTTGGAAATACATGCCGAACCACGGGGCGCCGGCGATCTTGACGTTGGTCGCACCCGAGCTGCTGACATTCTTGGCCTGGATGACACCGCCGGCGTAGTTGCTCGTGATGGTGTAGCCGTTGCCATTGAAGGTCTGGTTGGACTTGATGCGGGCGGCGGAGGCGGCGGAGCCGCTGGCGCGGAGGTTGATGGTGCCGCTCGACATGTTGTTCGAGCAGCCCCAGACGGCGTCGACCAGGCTGGAGCCGGTGTATCGGGTGACGCCGTCGACTTTCGCGGTCCAGGTGGACCCGGACAGCGTGAGCTCGCCGGTCGCGGCGCGCACCGTTCCTGCGAAAGCGAGCAGGGCGGCGAGGGCTGAACACAGGCGGAGTTTGTTCAGGGATTTCATATGATGTCAGTTTTGGGTCTGTCTCGCCGATGGGTAACGGCTCCGGTAGGGCGGCGCAGGGGATCGCCGGCTGGCTGGAGTTTCGGGAACGAGGGGCGAGGGGCTCGCCGAAAGGGAGAGCGCTTGGCAGCGATGGCAGTGGGCCGGGGGGCGACTCATGCGCATGCGCGATGTTTGCGGATAAACGGAGGGAGGCGCGGGGCCTCGAATGTCGAAACCGGACCGTGTTTGAATCGGCGCGGAAACATTCGACAAAGGCAGGCGGTGCCTCAGACGGTGCAGATCAACGCCCAGGCAGGTCTGGAAATACAGAACACAGGGGTCGGTGGGGAACCGGCCACAAGGGCAAGGGCACTTGCGGGTCCGGGCGGGGGATGGAGTCGGGGTAGGGTAACACGAGTGGGGTAGAAAGAACCGGGAGGAGACGGCCTTTCCGAAGGGGAAAAGCGTGGTCGCGTGCAAGGGGGTGGGCGACGCATGTCATTTCTCACCGACGCGCCGAGCGGGACAGCCAGCTCGACCATTACAGTCAGATTGCTGACATTGAGATGTTATCTTTCGGTCTAACCTCCTATTTGTCAGAAGATAATGCTGGATATGATCTTTAATCCTGTTCGATTGATCATTCGTTTAATATGTGGCGCAAGTTTGCGTTTCCACGCGTCGCGACTTTTTCAGGATCTCGGTTTGCTTGCTTAGATTCTGGATTCCAATCGGTTGCGGATTTCACCTCGGCGCGGACTGATTTGTGACCGTCACATATCAAAACACTCGTGATGCTGTCCGCGGTGTGATGGCGGGACCTCCCTTATGCCGACGCCGGTGGTATTCTTCGAAGGGCGGGGAGTTGTGGCGCTCAGGACGGGTTATGGGGGCCCATCGTCACGCACGGCAAAAATCTGGACGGGAAGCAGTGGGGCGTCTTCGAGCATGATTTTAGCCAAGGCGGGAAAGGATACCCACAAGCACGGTGCCCTGCACGCGCATCGCGCGGGGTGTGGGCACGGTTGCTGCAGTAGTAAAGCGGCGTGAAGACGGGGCTATAAAAAGACGGCGACATGCCGGACGAACTTGGGCGGGGGTCTGCCGGCGCAGGGTTTCTCGTTCGTGCAGGTAAAGCCAAGTGGAGGCGCCGAGTCCCGAGACGAGGGCGACGGTCACGGCGGCGGCGATTGCGGCGCAGGAGCTTGGCCAGTCGGTGGCGTCGCCCGCGGGGTGGCCCTCGATGGCCTTGGCGATGCCAAAGTCGATGACCTTGGGCACGGAGCCCGCGTCGGGCGGGGTTACGAGGATGTTCGAGGGTTTGATGTCGCGGTGCAGGATGCCCTTCTCATGGGCGTGCTGGATGGCGAGGCAGACTTGGATGAACAGCTCCAGGCGTCGGGTGGTATCGAGACGGTGTTGGTCGCAATGGTCGGTGATCCGCATGCCGGGGACCCACTCCATGAAGAAGTAAGGTCCGCCGGTCTCCGTGGCGCCGGCGGTGGCTTGGGCGACGGCGCGGCGACCTGGGCCCGATGGGGATTGAGGTCAAAGAAATGTTCGGCCAGAGCGTCGGCCCCCAGGAGAGTTTCGAGGCGCTCGGCCAGCGCGGAGTCGCCTTGGCTGATTTGCGCGATGAAGAGCCGGCGGAGTCCGGAATCGGGCAGGTTGAGGAGCGCGTCAAAGAGCGCGGCTTCGATCTCTTTGGCGGGAGGGGGCGTGCGATCAGAAATCATGGACGCGAATCCGTTCGTTTCGATGATCGGCCTTGCGCATCAGCTGCAGCAGGCAGGCGCGGGCGTAGGCCCACTGGCGCTCCACCGTGCGTTCAGTCACGTTCAAGGTTTCGGCGATTTCCCGGTTGGTGAAGCCGCCGAAAAACTTCAGCGTTATGAGGCGCGCGCTGTCGGGGTCTTTGTTCTCGAGGATGCCCAGCGTTTCATGGACGAGGACGATGCGCTCGTTAGGGCTCGCGGCGGCGAGGGCGAGGTCATCCAAATTGAGCCGTTCAAGGCCGGCGCCGGCCTTGAGGCTCGAGCGTTCGCGGGCGCGGTCGACGAGGATGCGCCGCATGACGAGGGCGGCCACGCGGAAAAGTGGGCGCTGTCGTTCCATCGGCGGCCGGGTCCGCCGGACAAACGCAGCCAGGCTTCGTGAACAAGCGCGGTCGGCTGCAGTGTCCGCCCCTTGTTGTCCCCCGTCATGCGCTGCGAGGCCAGATGACGAAGTTCGTCGTAAACGAGGGGCAGCAAGTCCTCGGAGGTGGGGCTTTTCTCGCACCCGATCGAATCCAGCAGCAGCGTGATATCGCCCATGCGTTTAGCCTTCGGGGGGGAGGGCTCGGGAAAGCAGTGCGAGGGGAATGCCGGCGGCGAAGGGAAACCGCCGGCAACGAAAAGCCGCCGCGCCCGGGCGCGGCGGCGGAGGGCGCGAGGAGCTCAGTAGAGGTCGACGCAGTCGATGCTGTAGCCGGGGCTGAGGTAGGCGGTGCCGGAGGTGCCGGAGATGGGCACGATGGTGAGCGTGTTCGTGCCGGCGATCAGCGCGGTGGAGGGCACCGTGAAGGTGTAGGTGGTGTTGTTGCCGCGGTAGGTGCCGACGGTGAGGGTGCGGGTGGCGGGCTGGGAGGAGGCGGCGGGGTTGGCGGAGTTCCACGCGTTGACGGTGATCTTCGGGCGGGCGCCGGAGAAAGCGCAGGTGAGGCCGATACGAACGGTGCGGGCGGCGGCGGCCTGGGCGGCGGTGAGGGTGAACTGGATCGCCTGACTGCCGTTGACGTCCTTCCACTGATAGCAGGGGAAGCTGGTGTTGGCGCTGGTGCCGACGACGAAGGTGCCGGGAGCCCAGGAGGAGAGGCGGACGTCGGAGGGATGCATGGTCGTAATGGAGGAACCATTACGGAATTCGGCGGGGCTGCCGTCCCAGTTGCCGATGCGCCAGATGGGGGCGACCGCGCTGGGGTCGGAGGCGACGGTGAAACTGTTGAGGGCGACGGTGCCGCCGGCGGTGACGGTCACGCTGCGGGTGTCGACGGCGAGTTCGTTTTTATACACCGTCATGGTGTAGGTGCCGGGGCGCATGCCGGTGCAGTTGAAGTAACCGTTGGATGCGGCGGCGCCGGTCCAATACTGGGCGGTCGAATTGGCGAAGCCGACGGTGTAGGCGTAGTTGGTGTCGCGTCCGTTGATGCCCACGCCCGTGACTCGGCCGCGGCCGGCGGGAGCGAGGTAGCCGGACAGGCCCATGCCGGAGAACCAGGAGGTGTCGATGGAGGTCGAGGGGGCGGCGCCGGTGGTGAAGACGACGGTGTAGGCGTTGAGGATGCCGAGGCGGTAGGCTTCGGTCTGGGCTTCGCCGTAGTTCACGATGTAGGTGATCTCCTGGTCGGAGCCGCATTGATTGAGGAGGCAGCGATAGAAGGGGCCTCCGGAGGCGCCCTCGTTGTTGTCGCGCACGACCCAGACGCCGACGCCGGAGCCGGAGGCGCCGATGTAGGACCAGTCCTTCACGCGCATGTTGGAGTAGTGCTTGGAGCGCGTCTGGCCGTTGGAGAGGCCGAAGACGTCGCCCGACTCGATGGCGCCGGTGTTGTTGCGGATGTCGGACGGGACGGGGCCGTTCGGCAGCAGGGTCGAGGGGATGCGCAGGATATAGCGGACGAGGCCGTGGATGTCGGGCTCGGTGGTGAAATAGGTGCCCATGTAGATGTGGGGGTAGCCGCTGCGCACCATGTAATAGTGGGTAAGGTTGCCGGCCTGGACGGTGACCTTGATGTAGTTGGTATTCACTACGGCGGCGGAGACGGAGACGGCGGAGACGCCGCTGTAGAGGTAATCGAAGCCGGATGTGATCTGGGAGCCGCGGGACTGGTTCTGGTATTCGACGCCATTCCAGACGAGGCTCATGATGTCGCCGGCGGACTGGGTGCTGGAGCCGTTGTCGGTGCGGCGGACTTTGAAGACGAGGCCGGCTCCGGTATCGACGGTGTAGGAGTCCGTGGCGGTGGTGAGGCCGAAGGCGGCGAAGGCCGCGGAGGCGGGGATGAGAAGCGCGGCGGCGAGGCCGAGCAGGCGGGCCGCAAGGCCGACGCGTTTGGGATACGAGGAGAACATGGTGGAGCGGTTCAGGGCGGGTTGAAAGCGGCCGGGACGGGAGCCCGGCCGAAAGAGGAAGAGGCGCCTGGCGGGATCAGGTTTCGGCGACGGGCGGGACGAAGAGGACAAGGAGCGAGGCGCGCTCGGCGGGAGAGAGGCCCGGCGTGGTTTCGGCGAACCGGAGGGCGGCCTCGGCATCGGTCGCGGCCCATTCGCGGACGACCGCGCCCAAGGCGTGGACGCGGAGCGCGGGATCGCGGATCAGGTCGGTCCACGCGAGGGCGGTGGCGGTGGGACGTTGGAGCGTGTCCGTGTGTTCGACGATGCGGGCGAGCGCGAGGTCCAGCGCCGCGCTGTCGGCGAGGTGCCCGGCGGCCCACTCGGCCAAGCTGGCGGGATCGGCGAGCACCCAGCGCTCGATGGCGGAAGAGAGCAGAAGGTCGCGGTCCGCGTTTTCGGTTAACGTGAGCGCGTGCTCCGCGAGCAACGGGGGCGGTGCGAGGCGCCCGCAAGCGTCAAGCCAGCGACGGCGGGCGGTCGGGTCGACGATGACGGAGGCGCGGCGCAGAAGCTCATCGAAGCGTCCGGAGCGGAGGAGCTCCGCGCAGGCGGGGCCGGCATCCGCCGGCAAGGAAGTTCCGGCGTGCGGCGAGGCGGGAATGGGGTTCTGAGGCGCAAGGGCCGTCCGGGACGAGGCTTCGCATGGTCGGGAATCCGACTTTGGCCGGACAAACGCGAACGAGGCGATGACGGCGATCACGCCCGCGACCAAAATAGGACGCGAGCGAAGGGGCATGGAGTGGGGTGGGCAGGCCGAAGGCGGTTGAGGTGTGAACACGCCAAACCCTGCGGCAGGAAACGACGGATACGGCGCATGGGATGGGGGCTCGGCGAAGGCGCGTCGGCGGGAAGCCAAAGCGGCTAAGGGGGGAAGCAGGCTCCTCTTGGGGCAAGCAGGGGGCGGTCTGACAGCGCGCAAGAAAATGACAGTAAGATGCTAGGTCGCGTTATTCTATCTGTCTGACTTTCTTTAGTCTTTCTCCCTAACCGACTAAACCCCCGATAAATCCTGTCTTTTTATCAAGGAATCATGTCGTATAAATCAAATCAACGGGACGATCGGCAATGTGGTGACGCGTTGGGCAGTTCGCTCAAGGGGCCAGCGGATTCCAGTTATCGCTGCCGCAGAGCACAGCGGCGGGAGTGAACGCGGCGGTGTCTTCAGCGGAAAGGGGGCGCGCCCATGGGACGCGGGATGCGGGGGCTGCGCCGGGGCCGGTGGAGGCGAATTCGGCGTAGAAGGCGGTGCGCTCCGCGTCGGGTTTCTTCCAATTGTGCCAGCCCTCGGGGCGGACGGCTGCACTCATTTCCGTTCGGAGAAAAACGGTGCGTGCGAAGTTGCGCCAAGGGCGGCCCAGGTAGGTCTTCACGCCGTCGGGGGCGGTGACGCGGCAATCGGCGAAAACGAATCCATGCGGCGTGCCCTCGGGGGTCGAGGCGGCGGTGAGGTAGCCGTCGCGCAGCGCGCGGATCTCGCAGCGGGAAAAGTAGGCGGTGGCGCCGCCGAAGATGAAGTCGACGTGGCCCTCGACGTAGCAGTCCTCGAAGTAGTGGCGGCCGCGGTTGAGAAGCAGGGTGTCCTGCCAGCCGAGGAAGCGGCAGCGGCGGAAGACGAGCCGGTCGCCGTCGGCCCGGAGGGCCAGAGCCTGACCGACGGGGCCGGCGGTGTTGGCGATGGCGAGGTTTTCCCAAGTCATGCCGTCGCCGTCGATGTGGACGGTGGGGGTGCCAAAGGTGCCGATCGCTTTGCCGTCGGGGCCGGTGACGCCTGCATGGAGATCGAAGGCGATGGTGGTCGTGGCGGCGTCCTCGCCGCGAACGAGCATGCGTCCGCGCTCGCGTTGGACATAGACCCGTTCGCGGTAGGTGCCGGGTTTGACGTGGATAACCCAGCGCGGGTCGTTCGCGCCGGTGCGCATCGGCGCGGACGAGATCGCCTGCTGGAGCGAGGTGTAGTCGCCCGAGCCGTCGGCGGCGACGGTGGCATCGGCGCGCAGCGGCGACTCGGCGGTCGGCGAAGACCGCGGCGAGCCGGCGGAATCGGCGGAGGCGCGCAGAGGAACCGTGGCGACGAACACGACGGAGGCCACGAGGGGAATCAGGAGGAGGAAAGGGCTGCGCATGGGGCGAGAAGTGCGTGGAGGCGGGCGGCGAAACGGCCGAGCCGTTTTCGCTACGGGGTGACGGCCGCGAGGCCGAGGCGCTGGCGCCAGCGCGGATACTCTTTGGCGAGGAGCGTGGCGGCCCAGTTGCCGTAATAGCCATAGCCTGTGCGGCGCTCCGGGGTGATTTCGGCGTAATCGTAGTGGGGCACGCTGTCGCGGTCGAGGAAGAGCGGGCGGTCGGTGCCGAGTTCGTAGAAACGAGCCCAGAGCGGCGGGGCGTCCTCGGTGGCGGCGGCGACGCGGCGGTCGGATTTTCCGGCGGCGTCGCGGACTTTTTCCACCCGGATACCGGTGAGCTTCGCTTTCTCGAACCAGGCGACCGCGCCCTCGATGGCGGAGACGATTTCGGGCGAAGGTTTCTCGATCGCCATAAGAAAGCGAACGATGCCGGCGCTTTCGGAGCCGGAGAGGGAGGGCGGCTCGTATTTGCGGGCCCAGGCGGGCTCGAGGGTCTTCTCGTCGTGCTGCGCGCACCAGGCGGTGAGGACGCCGTTCTGTTTCACCTGGGTGCGGAGGATGCAGTCGACGCCTTTGGCGACGGCGGCGGACGCGCGCTCGCGCCGGGCGGCGTCGACGAAGGCGTAGGGCGGCTCGCCGCGGGACGCGTCGCGCAGGAGCGCGAGCACGTTGACCATGGCGTTGTCGTTATACGTGATGCGCGTGTAGTAGCCCTCGCGAAGCGGGAAAAACTGGGGCCAGCCGCCGTTTTCGTATTGGGCGGCGAGGAGATAATCAAAGCCGCGGGCGAAGGCGAGGCGCGCATCGCGGGCGGCGTCGGGTGTATTTGCCGATATGATACGGGCGAGAAACCGGAGCGGCGTGGTGGTGCCGCCGTTGTCGATCGTGGGGGCGTTGGCGCCGCGACGCATCTGGACGAGCTGGTTGGGGGTCGGCGGCTTGGAGAAGTCGGTGTTCTTCGGCCAGCCGCCGCTCTCGTGCTGGTAGAGCAGGACGGTCGCGGCGAGGGCGCGGGCCTCGGCGGTGGCGTGCCATGCGTCGGGCTGGCGGGGGGCGTCTTTCCAAGCGACGGCGGCCTGGACGGCGGAACCCAAGGCGAAGGCGGCGGCGAGCAGCACGCCGCGAAGTCGAAGCAGGAGGGAGCGCATGGCGGGGAGAGGTTCAGGGCATGGGCAGGACGCCTTCGACGCGGACCTTCCACGCATCGTTGCGCGGGAAGCCGGGCGCGGGGCCGGCGGGCGCGCCCTCCCAGCCGCCGGCCATCAGGCCGAGGGCGCAAAGGAAGGACGAGTTGACGGGAAGGTAGGCCACGGCGCCGTCCGGGTCCCTGGGACGGCGGACGTAGCCGCTCGGCATGAAGCGGGCGGGCGCGGCGGCATTGGTCAGAATGTCGACGGCCGTATCCGGTTCTCCAAGACGGGTGGCGGTCATGCCGCCCTGGCCCATCTGCCAGCTGACCCAGCGGCCGGGGCCGTGGCGCCCGTTGATGGCGTGAAAGGTGCGGCGGGCGGTCTCGACGTCGATCTTCGGCGTGGCGGGGAGGTAGCCGAGGGCGAGGAGCATGGAGGTGGGGATGCTGCGTTTTTCGGCGGCGTAGATGTCGTCGACGCCTTCGATCTCGAGGTAGAGTTTTCCGGCGGATGTGTCGGCTGCGGGGAGCGGTGCGAGGTGCTTGAGGACGTCGTCCCAACGGGCGTCGCGCGGGAGGCCGAGGCGTTCGCGCCATTTTTGGGCGAGGTCGAGGCCGTAATACCAGAAGGCGACCTCGAAGGCGGGGTTGCGCACGAGCTCGGGCTTCGTGCTCTCGGTGACGTTTTTAAGCGGAGGCCCGAGATGGTAGACGCCGGTGGCGGAGTCCTTGTGCGCGAAGGAGGCGAGGAACTTGGCGGACTCGAAAACGAGGTCGCGGTAGAGGGAGAGCGTCTCGGGCGTCGGTTTGGCGCGGTAGACGAGCTCGGCGAGGTAGATGGGGTTGGGCTGGTTCCAGATGATGTAGGGGTTGATGCCGCCGGGAGAGGGGCGGCCGTCGATGCCGGACATCTTGGGCCAGCGCACGCCCTCGAAGCCCTCGCTCTTCGCCTGTTCGATGCCCTTCGGGAGGATGCGGCGATACCAGGCGAGACCCTTTTCGAGGAGGTCGACGTGGCCCCACTGGTAGAACTGGGCGGCATGGAGGAAATAGACCTCGGAGTTGTGTTTGCCGAACCAGCTCAGGTGCTGGAGGCCGGTCTCGGCGGGCGGGAAGGCGCCGGCGTAGTTCACGCGCATGAGGTAGAGCGAGAGGATGGCGCGGCGCTCGAGTTCCTTGGCGCGTTTGTCGGTGGCGGCGGAGAGATCGAGGATGCCGCCTTTGGTCCAGTAGTCGCGCCAGGCGGAGGCGGAGGAATCGCGCACGGCGGCGAAGCCAGCGGAGGCGTCGGCGGGCGCGGGATTTTCGGCGTCGGAGAAGGCGCAGGTGAAGGACAAGGCGTCGCCGGACGAGGCGCGAAGACGGAAGTCGTGGACATTGGCCTCGGTCAGGGTCGCGGGCGTGCTCCAGCGCAGGTCGGCGGAGTAGCGCGTGGTGTCGCTGTCGCGGTCGAGACGCGCGTGCGTGGGCGAGACGGCGGTGAACTTGGTCGCGTGCCTGTGGGGCTGTTCCCAGATGAAGGGAGATTTGTGAGCGATGCTGGTGCGGTAGGCGTAGGGGAAACGGATTCGCACCTGGAGATCGCCGCGCGCGATGAGGGCGGAGCGGGCCTCGACTCCGACGACCGCGCCGGCGCCGTGGGTGGCGGTGATCACCTCGAGCGGTTCGCCGCGAACGAGGAGACGGCTGGTGACGACGCCGGTCCAGACGTCGAGCGTCTGGTCGACGCCGGCGATGTCCTCGGTGCGGAGCGGCTCGCCAAAGAGGATGAACGAAAACTGCCCGAGCGGCATGGGCTGCGGGTTCTCGCGAAAATAGCGGCCGGCGGGGCTGTTTTGCTTGATCGGGTAGAGGATCTCGCGGCCGTGGAAATTGATCGGGCCGGAGGCGTCGGCGAGGGTGTGTTTCTCGGTGTTGGGGAACTCGTGCCAGGCCCAGGTGGCTCGCGTCTCGAGCGGGAGGCCGTTGTCGAGGTAGATGCGTTCGAGTCCTTGGAGGCCGGTGACGTCGACGGTGAGGGCGAAATCGCCGTTGCCGATGGTCAGCGCGGATTCCGGATTGAGGGAGGTGTTGCGGACATTGTGGCGGGTGACGACGGCTTCGCGGTCGATCGGCGCGGCGGAGACGACGGCGGGCGGCGCGAGGAACGCGAGGACGAGGACGGCGGGGGCGAGCAGGCGGAGCATGGGGGAGGAAAGAGGGAACGAAGCCGCCCAAGGCCGCAAGGGATGGGGGCGGATGGGGCGCAAGCGGGGAGACGCCAGTGTGTGCGGCGAGAGTTACAGGGGGAATACCGCGGATATGTCAGACAGTATGAAGCCGGGCGGATCTTGGGCGGGTGAGCGGCGAGCCGCCTTCGACGGTGGAACGGGCGGCGCCGCGGTCGCCCGCGCCGTCGTCAGCTCGCGTCGAAGGCGCGCCTGCGCCGGGGCCTGCATCGGCGGGGCGTATTCAAGACTCGCTACGAACCCGCTGGTTTCGGCGACAGCGTCCGGAGGGAGGTCCTAAACCAAGGCGGCTTCGGCGTCCGGCGCCCAAAGACCGGGATCCGCAGCGTCGTGACGGTCGCTTTCCGATGGGGCCGGGCCAAGCGTCCCGCCGGGCACGAAGACCGGAAGAACTTGAAGTGCGCGCGGTTGCTCTCGGTAACCGTGTCGGATCAAGTCCAGAAGCAGCGTGGCGGTTTTTGCCCCGAGCCTGATTCCGTCGAAGTGGTAGCACGCAAAGTTCGGCACCACCTGCCGGAGAAATTCGTCGTCCCAAGTCGCGATGATCGAGGCATCGTCGGGGATGCGGATGCCGGCCTCCAAAAGACGGACGTAAATCGCGAGACAGTGCTCGGGTGCGGACGCGACGAAGGCGGTGGGCCGCGAGCGGGACCCCAGCAAAGCGTCCAGCTTGCGGCGCAAATCGAGGGGCCCCGCGTAGGTGACGATCCGGGCGTGCGCTCCGAGCTGCCTGGCTTCCCGCCCAAACGTTTCCGCCGCCAGCCGGTCGCCATGGCTGGTGATCTCGGCATGGAAATAAACGAGGTGCCGATGCCCGCGCTGGACGAACAAGCCGGCGGCGTGCTTCGCCACGACCAGCGAATTGGGAATGACGCAGGGCAGCTTCACATTCTCATGGAGCCGGCCAAGGATGACGGCCGGGACCTTTTGGTCGGCGAACCAGTGCTGAATCTGGGGCGTCGAATAATAAACCAGCCACGCCGCGGTGTCGGGCAGGGTGGAAAGCCGCTTCAATTCGTTGAGCTTATGCTGGGTGAAAAGCGCGGGGCGATGTTCGTATTCGAGGCGGCAGCCCGCGGCGGTCTGCAAGCGCTCGGCCACGCAATCGAGAAGCAGGTGATTCACCGACCCGCAGGCCTGATAGGCATAGGGGCTGAGCACGCGCACGATTCCGCCCCCCGGACGGCGCCGGCTTTCGGGCTGGTTTGCAACGCGATGGTGCCGCCGTCGACCTCCCGGAGTGATCAAGCCCTCGGTGGCAAGCTGACCGATGGCCTTGCGAAGCGTGGTGCGGCTCACGTGGAGCTCGCGGCAGATCTCCAGCTCGCTGGGCAGTTCGCACGACCATCGGGCCGTGGCGATGCCTTGGCGGAGAAAAGTGGCGACTTGGTCGGTTAGGAAGCTGCGCTGGAATGGCATAGCGGGGTGACTCTGCGATTCGGAGGGGGTGGGGTGGGGACACGAACGCAATCCGCAGTAGCCCGGGACGAATTCGCCAACAAGCACACTCGGGGATGTCTAATGAAAATACATATCGAGAGCCCTTGTCGGACGTGGGCGGCGTCCCGATGAAGGCGCGGCCGTCGGGCGGTTACTGC